>JAJEIP010000063.1 GCA_022827885.1 Candidatus Poribacteria bacterium | reverse complement strand
CCATATCGCTTTTTGCTATACCAAGCTGGCAGAAGCGGAAGCGGATGTTTCGCTCTATGTTAAAGCCGAAACGGCAGTCAGGGAAAGTTACAAGACCGCGATACTCCCCTCCGATCAGGCAGATGCCCTTTATCTTTGGGGCTACATCCTTTTCAAGCAACAACGGTATGAAGAAGCCCGTGCCAAATACGAGGAGATAATTGAGAGATTTCTGCAGGATGGAGTGGTTAGTGATCAATTCCTTAAAGAAGTCTTGTATGCACTTGGAAAAGCATATTTTGAATTCGGTGATGAAGTCAATGCACGGCGGATATTTTCGCAACTTGAGGCTCGAATTCAGACCATCATACAGGGAGAGAACAGTGATTTCCATACTGGGGAAACCATGTATGCGCTCGGTAAAGCGTATCTGACACTCGGTGATAAAGCCGCTGCCCGACGGGTATTTGCGCATCTGCTCCAGCTAATTAAGATAGAACTGCAGGATACGTTCATTGGTTATGATGCTGATATTTTCTATGAGGAAACCTTGTATGCGCTTGGTAAAGTGTACCTGACACTCGGTGATGAAGCCGCCGCGCTTGGAAAAAGATATTTGGCACTCAGCGATCAAACCACCGCACGACAGGCATTTGTGCAGCTTGAGGCGCGGATTGAGGTCAACCTGCAAGATGGACACTCTTCTGCTGAGGATGACTTATATGAACTTGGGAAAGCATATTTGGAACTCGGCGATGAATTCGCCGCACGCCGGGTCTTTGCAAAGCTGCGTGTGAATTTCCCCAAATCATCCTACAAAGCTGAGATGGAACGTTTGCTTCAAAAGTAGTAAATATAGCCAACACAAACCTGTTTTTGTTATTTATAGTGGATCCTAAAAATAAATGGACATCTTTGTAGCATAGGAAACCGTTCGTCTCCTGTGCCAGCGTGAGACGTCCCCTTACAATTTACCCAATGATATGAGTGTCCAAGTAATTACGGGATCTACTATAAAACACGATACCGAAAACCAATGGAGGTTTCTCGATGAAGGGTTTTGCCCTGACAATTCTATTAATCTTTAGTCTTACCCATCTTTTGCATGCCGGTTTAGACACTGATGTTATATTCAACCATGTGATCGCCATCTATCATTTTGAAACTACCGAAGAATCTGATGAAGGCTTGTTGTATACTGAGGACAGTGGACCGCAAAACCTTCCGGGTGCCCTTCTTGACGGTGCCTCTCTTACGGAAGATGGCAAATCTGGAAAGTGTCTTTCCTTAGTCGGTGACGACGTGTTCGGTGCAGGCACCAGACTTTTTCCACACTTCGCAGCAGTAGGATTCTCGATCGTCGCTTGGATAAAACGGCCGGAACAAAATAACGGTCTTGCTTTTGCTATGAGCGGGCTCTACGCAGCAGATCGTCAGAATATTGTCAGTGAAATTGATCTGGGGGTTACCCCCACTGGCAATCTCAAAGGCACGCATATTACCTATGATCCCGACGTATCTGCGATTCTCACAACGCAAGATGAGAACATTTCTAACGATGAGTGGCATCACATTGCTTACACCCTGTTCGCAGGCACGTATACACTTTTTATTGACGGGGAACCCGTGCTAAAACACGAGGCGACCGTTTTTCCTGGCTATTATGGAGATATGGTTTTGTTTCTCATAACATCTCCAGAGAGTACGCACGAGACACTGATTGACGAGGTTGGGGTCTTTGAAACCGGATTCAGTCCTTATGAGATCAAAGGTCTCTACGAAGACGGGCTTTCTCAGTTTTTAGAGGTGATGCCGGTTTCACCCCAAGGGAGGCTGGCTACCACATGGGGCGAAATCAAGAACCGAAGATAAGATTTTCATCCCGCATCACACGGCAGGCATTTTCTAAAGCATTTGAGATCCAAAATATGACTGAAAGGGATCCATACAAAGTAATGAAAAATAAAAACGGTATTGCCATTATTGCCCTTGTTGGCATTCTTCTCAGCTGCTTTTTTGTTGTTGGATGCTCGTATCTTTCTGGATATATTACTATTGATTCGCGGTCGAAAGTGATGAAGCCGACGTTCTGTATATATCTGGATAGATGTTTTCGTCATCATCAAGAACGATTGGACATTGACACGATTACGGTTGTAAAGGTGCGACGCTCCTCTGAAGAGAAAAAGGGATGGAAGTTCGACTCGCCAGTCAGAGGGGAGGCTGTGCACGACGGATGGTACGAAGCTGTGCACCGGGTATGGTACATAGAATATAAATCCTCTGATAATTTTATTAAGAGACTCTTCGGATTGTCGGCATCACCCGTTTCTTGTCTAACTTACGGGGAAGTCCCACCCGGTTATGAAGAAGGCGTGAAGGCCAGACCTCTCGAACCGGAAGAACTTTATAGTGTCTGGATAGAGACGTATAAGTATCCAGGTGACTCAAAACCTCTGAAATTCATCATCCGTTTGGATGGGAAAGGCACCCCCGAACGGTTGGAATACCACTTGGATAGTTTTCTCATCCGACATCGGACATACTTCACCAGCCCACGAGATGATAGGCAACTCCATTATTAAAGTGCTTCATCGAACATAATGGGCATTTTTCGCCCGAATGAAGTTTAATAAAATATTCGGGTAGTTCTATGTTTCCCCAAACCCGGTAGGTGCGGTTTCTAACCGCACCGGGCAAGGGCAAACAAGAATGGATAGGTTCAATGAGATAGCATTAGGAGGATTCACGGCTGTGATCGTCAAGGAAATTACGATGACTATTTTGATGAAGGTCTTAATCAGCAACATTGTAGGCGTTCTCACGGTAGGACTGCTGGGGTGTGGGTGTCTTTATCCATTTACGCCGCAGAGCCCGAATCTTTACGCCGATGTGTATAAAGCGAACGATCTGAGAGACAGTGGTAAATACGAGGCAGCGATTGTGAAGTATGAGCAGGCTCTCAAAAAACTCCCTCGATTCCCCGTTAATACAAAGGTCATTAATATTAGCTTCCCGACTTTCTTGAAATACCATATCGCTTTTTGTTATACCAAGTTGGCAGAAGTGGAAGGCGATGTTTCCTTCTATATTAAAGCCGAAGCATCGGTCAAGGAGAGTTACGAAACCGCGATACTCGCGTCCGATCGGGAAAAGGCGCTCTATCTTTGGGCATACATCCTTTTCAAGCAAGGACGATATGCCGAAGCCCGTGCCAAATATGAGGGACTTGTTGAAACCGCTTTACAGAGTGAATACCGTGATGATTTCACAGCGGTCGTCTGGTATGCGCTTGGAAAGACACATTTGAAACTCGGTGATGAAGCCGCTGCGCGACGGGTATTTGCGGAGTTTGAAGTGCTAATTGAGACTGCGCTTAGCAGTTACAACACTTCAGAAGCCTTGTATCCACTTGGGAAAGAGTATTTGAAACTCGGTGATGAAGCCGCTACACGACGGGTATTTGGGAAGCTTGAAGGGCGAATTGAGGCGGACCTACAGAGATTTGGTGTCCGTTTTCATGGGGTCGACTTCTATGAGAATACATTGTATGAGCTGGGTAATATATATATGGAACTCGGTGAGAATGCCTTCGCACGACGGGTCTTTACGCAGCTCCTGAAGCATTTCCCCGATTCACCACACAAGGCTGAGGTGGGACGTTTACTCCAAAAGCAGTAAATCCTAAATTTCTGTGCGATGTTTTAGACTATCGCCGGACCGCAAATAAAAGAGGAAGTCTCATGTTCCGTATTTCTGCCATTTTGATGACAACACTACTGATTTTCAGCATGATGCCTGTCAGTTTCGCACAGCAGCAGTCCCTGCAAGCACAAGCAGAAGCCGATGCCCACAGGGATGTAAACCGCGATATGAGAGAAAGTTTGTGGTTTCTGTCGGGACTGGTAGGGAGCAGTGTAGGGGCTGTCACTGGCTGTCTCAGCGGGATTTTAGGGGGAATGCTCATAGGAGATTTCAACATTCTACCCAACGATGTACCGCCCGTGGAAAGTTGCGGTCTCGGCGGTATTCTCCTTTTCGGTATCTTGGCGGTCCCGATCTCCGTTCATCTGTATCCGCATACGCCACGTCCGCCACCGGAACGACTCCTCGGCAAAACGCCTGAATATGTTGACACCTACACCCAAGCCTATAGATCGAAAACCATATCGCTTCGCAAAAGGTGGGTAACCGCAGGATCCATTACCTCCAACTTAAGCATTTTGACCTTACTCCTCAATTGGTAAATTCGCAACACGACCGAAAAGGTCCTTTATGTTCCGTGTATCCGTTTTTTTTATGACAACCTTACTCCTTTTCAGCACGATGCCTGTCAGCCTCGCACAGCAGCGGACCGCGAGAGCAGAAGCACAAGCCGATGCGAGTGCTGATATGTCAAAAGATAAGTGGTTCATGTTAGGTGTAATGGGGAGCACTGCGGGATGCCTCCTCGGTTGTGTCGGAGGATCTTTTTTAGGAAAAACGATTTTCTCCAATGAATCCAGGAACAGCCAAATGAATTGCGTTCTCGCAGGGTCTGTGCTTCTCGGTGTTTGCGCCGTGCCGATCGGTGTGCAGATATATCCCCACAACGCAACGCCACCCCCAGAGCGGCTCCTCGGCAAATCGCCTGAATATATTGAGGCTTATACCCACGCCTATAAATCAAGAGCAGGTTTACTCCGCAAAATATTCGTAACCGCAGGGTCCATCACCAGCAATTTAGGCATTATGACTATGCTTATGACGCTGTACGCCCGGATCGGGGTTGGATGAATAGAGCAGCCCGTTGAACCACCTCAAGCCGACATAATGTGTAAACAGTATACCAGACGCGATTTAGTCAAATCGGCTGAAGCGAAAAAATGAATATCACCCCAAAACGAAAGGAACAACAGTATGGAACCCAGATTTACACGCGGCGAGTATTGGCTACTCGAAACCGCCGTCGAATTCCGATTTCCAGTCCGTAATCTCATGGCTGACAACCTTGAGGAAATCCTGAATAATAAAAAAGGGCACGGGTTAACGCGCACTGCCCTCATTGAGACGCTCCATCGCCTCATCACTGGGGGGTTGATCTCTGCGAAAAATGAGGTGGACGCGCCGATTTCAACTCCCGAAGAAGTCGAACGTGCCGTGGATGAACCCCGCTGGTCCATTGGTTCCGGCGTAGATTGGAGAACAATCACGCGTTACGAGCTAACGCAGCAAGGCGGCACCCAATGGGAGGCGTTCGCCGCACCCGACTGGCAAAAATACATACGCACGAGTCGTCATTTGTCAGATGACCCAGATCACAGCAACCCGAGCATCCGGGAGACGATTTGTGCCGATAAAGCACTGCTCGAAGAATACTTTAAATCTAAGTGTTT
>JAJEIP010000099.1 GCA_022827885.1 Candidatus Poribacteria bacterium | reverse complement strand
CCCCAATTTCATAGATCCGTGGAATAGCCCTTATGTCTACCGCCAACCGAGTACCCACTACGGATACGACTATGACCTCTATTCGATGGGTAAGGATGGAAAGGTAGGTGGCACTGAACTGGACGCGGATATCACCAATTGGGTTGATGAAACCACCGGAGCCTACTAAAGCGATGTTACGCACGACAGAAAGAGGGAAGCGGGAAAAGGCGGAAGGATGGCAGAAGGGAAGAAATGCCGCCCCCGCAATCTTCCAATCTTCCAATCTTCCATCTCCAATCGCTACCGGGACTTCGGGATTCACGATTACGGAGTTGCTCATCGTTTTGACCCTGATCGGTATACTCTCAGCCCTCTCTATGCCGGCACTGAAAGGGTTCGCGGCAACGCGCCGCTTAAAAGCCTCTGCGTATACACTCCGCAGTCTCCTCACGTTTGCGCGGGATATGGCGGTCACGGATCGGACGGCACACCTCGTGGTTTTCGACTTCGACAACCAGCGATACTGGCTTGCCTCCAGTGAAACGTTTGACCCCAGTAACCCGCTGACGTCGGCACTGACGGCTCAAAATTCTACTGTCGTAACGGCTGCACAGAATAATATAAACACGAATTCGGGATTCCAAACCGCTCCTACGGCAGGCACCTCCACTTCACAGGGACCCTTGAGACGCGCCAGTGGCATCTTGGGAGTGCCGGAGCCGATGGAACAGAATGTAACATTAACTGCGATGGTAACCACCCACAACGGTAGGACAGTCACAGTCGATTCAGGCGTGGCGTACATCTACTTCTCGCCGACTTCTACCGCTGCGGAGGCTTTCGTATATCTCCAGAACACACGAAACCAAGTAATGACTGTTACTGTTGAGGCGGCGAGCGGACGCGTCCGTGCGCGACAACTCACACCTCAGGAGATCGAGATGTTGGGCTTTGAATTTTAATTTTACCTTGCGAACCATAAAAAAAACGCACCCAGCACCAAAAGAAAAAAGTGGATTTACACTTGTTGAGGTCCTTGTGACGTTGGCAATTCTGGCTGCAGTCTTGCCAGCACTGCTACAAGCGTTCGCTTCTGCTGCACGTAACCAAGGACTTTCAGACAACAGAACGACCGCGCTCTATCTTCTCAAACATCGGATGGCAGAGATTGAGATGGAAGGGTATCCAGATATCGGTGAAGCCTCCGACGAATTCGGCGAAAATACACGCTACCGGTGGCGGTCGGTCGTTGCGGACATAGATTCTGAAGATGTTGAAAACATCCGTCGGGTTCAAGTAACCGTCACATGGATACATAGAAACAGAGAACGCTCCCTGTCTATGAGCACCTACATCGCAGACCGGCAAATGTCGCAGCAGCAAGCACAAGGGCAGGGCGGTGGTGGTCGATGAGGTTATTATGACGAAGACCCAACAACCCCACAACAGCATAACCAACGAAAATGGTCTCACCCTTATTGAGATGCTGATGGCGGTCAGTATCCTGGTCGTCATCGGGGGTTCGGCGTATTTCGCTTTCAAAACAGCCGTGGATGCTTACCACCAGACAGAAGCCCGAATATTAGCTGCCCAGAGATGTCGGGTCGCGATGGACCGACTTGTGACGGATCTCAGCAATATGCGAGTCTCACTGCAGGATCCAGAACTTGGGCTTTATACACAAGACGGTCCAAGCCAATTGGGCGATAGAGACATGCTCAGTTTTGTCACACTCGTTAAGACGGATCCAGATCCGTTTATAGAGCAACTTGCGAGTTTCCAATCCCAGAGCACTGCACAAACGCCTGTGCCACTTTTAAGTGACGTGCAGCGTGTGGCTTACTTTGTTGGACCCGAACCGGTACCCGGCGCATCCGCTTTGGGTTCGTCAAACTTCCAAGAATCGTTTACAGGGAACGCTACTGAGGAACAAGGGGGTGACCTTGCTCTCTTTCGGGTTACAACGACAGCCCTCGATCCTGAAGTTGTTATCAGTGGGCTTTTACAGACGGGTGAGGTGCCAGAGACAGATGAAAATGGTGAGCCGATTTATGTCAATATCGCACCCCTTGTTGCCGGACTTCTCAGTTTTGATCTCCAGTATTTCGATGGAGAGGCGGAAACATGGCGGGCGTCATGGGACGATACTGAAAGCATCCCGAGTGCTGTGCAAGTCCGCATAACCGCCCAAGGCGAAGCACGCGTGCCTGTGAACATTATTGATGTAGAACAAGCCACAACACAGAGCCAACCGACGGGTATGACGCAAGCGACGATGGTGTATCTTCCTGCAAGTGCCACCACTGGTGGTTTTTAAACTATTAGAATCCAACTATTGCCCGAAAGAATCGGGGTTACAAACCCCTCCCACAATGGAGAGGGTTATAAACCTCTCCGCACAATGGAGAGGGTTACAAACCCCTCCCACAATGGAGAGCGAATTAAAGGCACGGAGTTAGAAATGCGGTTCACAAAGCGAGATACCTGGGTATACGCCCAGGAGCAGCGCGGTTTATCTCTCGTCTCAACGCTCTGGATACTCACGATTCTGTCTATTCTTGCGACGCAGCTGCTCTATTCAATCCACATAGAGCAAAGAACCCAAAGGAATTTCTTGGACCGGTCAAAGTTTCACTATGCGGCAAGAGCGGGTTTCGAGTGGACGCTCGCCGTTATGCGTGGTGACGAAACCCCGTTTGACGCACTCGGCGAAAATTGGGCTGAAGCGATTCAAGGGCAGGTTGAAGATGGCATTCAGCTTGGCAATTTTTTAAACTACCAAGTGATCGTTATAGATGAGGCATCTAAAGTTAATATCAATGTCGCCGATGTGGGGCTTATCAGCAATTTGCTTGCACAAGCCGGGGCGTCCCCAGATGATGCAAGCACTGAAGCACTTGCGAACAAAATTGTAGAGGGACGCCCGTATCGCACGGTTCGCGATCTCGCTCGGGTCGAAGGCATAACATCCGAACTGCTCTACGGTGCCCGGCAAGAAACCGTAGGGGTTGGGTCTCCCAACCGCGCCCCAACGGCATCCATTCCAAAGGGACTTGTTGGTTTGGCGACTATCTACTCAGTGGATGCGAGCACAGATCCAAACGGGGAACCGCTTGTAGATATCAATACAGCAGAGGCAGCGAAACTGACGGAAATCAATACACAGCAGAACCAACCTGTGTTCACACAAGCCGAGGCGGAATCGCTCATCCAGCAACGCGATTTTGACAAATTTTCCGCACTTTTGGATGTCCAAGCGGTTTCCGATGAACTCTTCAACAATATCCGGGACCAATTAACAACGGAAGATGCGGATGAATCGGAAACTGGTGACGGAGCCAACATCCAAGAAGGAAATGTTGCTCCCGGACAACGAGAGACCCCTGAAATACAGGATGAAGGTGGAAAAGTTAATATCAACACCGCGGATGTCGAAACTTTAGCGTCCTTAGAGGGAATTGACCAAGGTATTGCCGAACGTATCGTCAGCCATCGTGAAGGGCAAGGACTTTTTCAGAACATCGATGCGATCAAAGATGTAAAGATGCTAACGCAGCAGGAATTCATCGGCATTGTTGATAAAATAACACTCAAAGAGGGAGAGACGCGGCAAGGTCTCATTAACGTAAATACAGCAACGCCTGAGATATTAGCACTGCTACCCGGGATGGATCCAGAAAAGGCACAGGCGATCGTTGAACGCCGTGAAGCGGAGACCTCCGATGCCCCGCAGCTCCAGGGTTTCAGTGAAGATGAGATAAAGGGGAATCCGTTCACAAACATCTCACAACTGTCGCAAGTAGAAGGTATTGACTTTGCGACGTTCCGTGAGGTTGTCGATTGGGTGACCTACCGTTCGCACGGATATCGTATTGAGGCAAGTGGGGTTGACGGCGCGGGCAAGGTTGTTTCAAGCTGCGTCGGCATCATTGATCGGACAGGCGATCAAATAACCGTCCAGTATTGGCAACAAGATTAGATTTTTAATTTGATGAGGGTTCGCAAAAAGTATGTCTAAAAACCGAGTTGTGGCGATAGACATCGGCACACACACAGCGAAAATCGTTCAACTTGAACAGTCTTTTTCTGGACCGGTGCAGCTGACCCATGCGAGCGTCGTGACCTATCCAGATAAGGGGGATCGACTGCGGGTATCTGAATCGGTGAAACACCTCTGGGACGCTTTAGCGGGATCACCGGGAGAAGGTGGTATCCACTGGCGCAAGTCTCCCATAGAGGCTTTCGGGACCCTGTTCAATCGAAATAAGACAGAAGTCGCTGTTGCGCTTCCTCGATCCTTAGTGAATACCAAACGCTTATCGAATTTACCGGCTGCCACAGATGAACAGCTCGCAAGTATTGTCGCAATCGCTGCGGAAACCGAACTCCCTTTTCGCGTTGAAGAGGCTATCTTTACGTATCACGATATACAACAGACCGCAGAGACCTCTTCTGTAGAATTGATATCCACACGGCGAACGTCAGTTTCAAAATACTTGGATCTCCTTGAGCAGATTGGTGTTTCCGTATCGGCAGTTACGCCGTCAATGATAGCCATAGCAGAAGTCGCAGCAAGCAGCGGTTGCACAAAACCTACATTTATTGTTGACATCGGCGCTGAACAAGCAGACTTCTGTTTCATAGTGGATGGAAAACTCCAGTTTTCACGAAGTTTCCGTTTCGGTGGTGACCATTTGTCTGAACATCTGAGTCGGACTTTGAATATAGATATTGAAACGGCAGCGGCGGAAAAGCAGCACCTCTCGGCAAGCGAAATGCCTGTATATACGTGGACGACTCGATTTATCAGTGAACTCCAACGTTCTATCACTGCTGCCACCACACATTATAGGACAGAAATAAATACTGACGGATATCAGGATACCGCCCTGTCAGAGACAGAAACCGAACTTTGGTTGTGTGGCGGCGGTGCGCGCGTCCCCGACCTCGCCGCCACTTGTGAAACAGAACTCAACATTTCAACACGACTCTGGAATCCACTGCGTGCCGTTCAGCAACATGCCGGTACTGACATCCACCCCGTGCGTCCAGAAGTAGAGGCTACGCTCGATGCGTGGGGTGATACCCTCGCTGTCGCTTTAGGCGTAGGACTCAATGCGTTAAAGTCGACAGCCTCGATCTCTTTGTTGCCGAAAGAGACGGTTGAGACCCTTACACAAACGACTCGGCAGCGTCAACTCTTTGCCGCCGCTGGGTTAAGTGCTTTGATCATCGGGGGTCTCCTTTTTGGGGGCTACATGCTTCAACGCTCACAACAGCATAGAAGTGAAGCCGTGGACGCGCAACTCGCGTATTACGCCCAACCGATGTCTGTCGCGAAGGGACAACTTGGGAAGGAATTAGCACTCACCGATATGTTAGCGCATCATATCTCGCCACTTGATATTTTGCATGCCCTGAGCGAAATGTTCAGGGATAGGACACAGGTCGCATGGACCAATTTCAATATTACCAACCTTCACGAACCGACAACGGCACGTATTACCTTCAATTTGGAAAGTGCGTCTCATAACGCCATCAATACGCTTTTACGCGCACTCGACCGTTCTGGGGTTTTTACGAATGTCCGTCCGGGTGAAGTCACAACGATTTCTCAAGAGAGAAAACAGATTTTCCAAGTACAGGTCAGGTGTAATCTAACAACCTCCGCTGTGAAAACATTTGCCAAAAAACGCTATCCGTTGTCCAAACCACCCATTGATGCCGCAGCAAATATGGAACCTTATATTGCGCCTCATAAGCAGGCGACCTTTGAAAACAAAACGGACGAAAAAACAGAATAAACGAACTCGATGCTAATTGTCTCTTATTATAACCTAAGTTATCAGTTATTTATAGACATAGCACTCCGGAATCAACGGTATGAATGCCTTATGGCATTCCCCGGGAGTGCAAGAATTTGAATACGCTGTTTTCTATAGACATATCACCCCTGAATCAACGGTATGAATGCCTTATGGCATTCCCCGGGGGTGAGGAAGCATCTGAAACCTTTTTGAAATCTTCAAAACCCGTTAGTAACAACTTGGGTTATAATAATCCAAAGCGCGTAGCTCGTAATGAAATGGAGAGCGGATTTGAGAAGTGAACGTCAAAACTCTAGGGGAAACACCCAAGCAAAAACACCCACATTGTTTAACCGCAAGGAAAAATTAAAAAATGGAACTGGATCTTCAATTAACACCGCGAAGCCGAATCTTACTTGGTATCTTGGGTGGGTTGCTTTTAATCTTGCTCGCCATGCAGGTAGGTCCCGCTTTTTATCGCTTGTTTGTGAATAAAGACACACAAGCGAAACGGGAACAGTTGTTGCGGACGCAAAATTTGGTCCAGGTCGCAGAAGTGCTTAAGCCCATTGAATCCGAAATTTACAAGGAGACAGGGTTGGCACTCGCTGAGAACCCGCAAGGCTCTACAAATTCGCAAGAGGCAAAGACACTTTTTGATACGGAGCTGCCGGAAACTGTTATTAGATCCCGTATCGATGCGCTCGTGAGACGCGCCGGTATTCAACAGAATTATCAACTTCTTACGAAACCCGGAACCGCCAAACAGACACAGAAGTTGACAGTGCAGAACCGAGGGAACCTTGTTCTCTATCTCTATCTCAAACATATAGAGGCAGAAGGAATAGAACTTGCTGCGGCGGCTGAACAACAGGCAGAAGAAGATACCTTCAATATGCTAATGGATGCGTGGTTATCCGGAACGGAATCCGAGACAGATAAGAAAGCGAGTGAAAGAGACGATTTAGGGTCTGGAACGGCATCCGAAACAAAGGAAAGGGACCCCACGGATAAAGCAGAACCGCCGCATTCAATGGAGGCTGCAGCGGCGTGGGAATTCGCCTCACTTCCAGAAATAATCCCCGCCCCTGTTCGGATCAAACTTGCGTCATTTATCAAAAGCATGATAACGCAGCAGCTTCGGGGTGCGACAGATTCGAGGCAGGATTTCTTTGAGACGCAGCTTCACAGGGTCAAAACCGCCGCTACCCCCGGCATCTTCGGTATCGGTGCAAAGCCGGCTACCGTTGAAATCCAATTGCAGCGGAATAGTGTCCTCTTGGATATTCTCGCGCACTCAGGGGATTTCGTAGATATAGGCGAACTCCAATATGTACTTGTTAAATACATTGAGGAGATACAAGCGCAGCGCGCACGACTCTTAGAGCACCTCGCGTTGGCACCGCTGACATATCAAACGGAACACTATACAGTCGAAATGAAATTCAAAACAGATCTTGAGAAACTCGTTAATTTGAACCATCTGATCGAGACGGGTGCTAAATGGCTCACGGTGCGCGATTTACGGATCTCCGCCGATAAGCAAACAGGTGCGCGTCCTGCGGCGCGGGGTCGTAATGCTGAAGGTGGGACAAATTTGAATGTGGACATGCTCCTCATCGCTCGAATCTTTTAATTTATGGGCTCCTGGGCTAAAGAAACGCCCAAGCAAAAACCCCTCCACTTCGTTTCAGGCAGGTTTTTGGTTAATTCTGCGTCTATCTTGGATCTGAACGGACTTTTTAATTGGATATTAAAGACTGTGATTAAATCATAAAGGATTGGATGTTATGCCAAGAAGAAAAGTGTCATTTATTTTACTATTTTGTTTGGGGGTGCTGATCGTTGGGGGTGCTGAACTCTATGCCCAAGCGCAGCAACCCACAATGCGTGTCGCCGAAACCGACGCGCAAGGGCGCGCAATCCGTTTTGACTTTAACTTTACAAGTCAAGAACTCAACGGGCTCTTTGAATGGCTCTCACGGGAGGCTGACCTCACGATCATTGCAAGCGAAGAAGACATTAAAGATAAAAAATTCTCACTGATTAACCTCAACAATGTAACGATTGAAGAAGTCATTGAGAAAATCAAAACCGTCCTCACCCAATATGATCTCACGCTCATCCAAACCGATAGTACCCTCTTGGTTACGACCTTCGCTCGTGCGATAGCCACAAAAGGCATTGTTAAAAGCATCCCCCCGAACCCTGAACGGGTCGATATGACCGACGAAATCCAAACCTATATCATCCAATTAGATACCGTTGTTGCATCTGAGCAGGTAGACCGCCTCAAGCCGCTTCTCAATAAACAGGCAAATATTTTCGCAGATTCCGCCACGAACGCTCTCGTTATCACCGATGTCGCTTCTAATATACACCGTATTGTTTCTATTCTTCAGATCGCAGATGAGGGTGAACGTTTCCCTTTAAAGATTCTCATTGTGCCACTCACTTACGCTGAAGCCGAACCGTTGGCACAAACGCTTACAAACGTTTTTCAAGAGGAGGGTGAAGGCGGTGAGGAAGGTAAAGGACAACGCGGTCGACTCGGTGGCGATGCAGTGCAGGCAAAAGCCGCTGCAGCGCAAATGAAAGCCGATGGCACCGGCTATGAAGTGCTTCAAGGCAGAATCAAGATCATCGCCGATGTCAACTCGAATTCACTCGTGCTCAAAGCGTCCGAGGCGAACCTTGTTTTTCTCCAAGAAATTATCAAGGAACTCGACATTGCCCCCAACGTCACAACCGAAATACGCACGTTCCGGCTTAAATACGCAACCGCTGAAGATGTCGCACAAACCCTACAAGAAATACTTACCGGTGATGCTCCCGATAATCGACGTAGACTGGATCCTTGGGATCGCGCGAAATTGAGAACCTATCAGCGCGAACAGGGGATCGATACCTCTCAAGGCATCGTCGGGACTGTCAATGTTTCACACAACGACCGAATCAACGTCGTCGTTGTTTCATCGGATCCGCGCAACTTCTCCATTATTGAGAAGGTCATCAACGAACTTGACCAGGAGCAAACACAGGAAGAAATCAGACTCTATTTTCTTAAATTCGCGGATGCCGAAACGCTTGCGCCGAATCTGCAGGACCTCTTTGAAGGCGGCAGTGCAGGCGCAGATAGTGAACTCCCCTGGTGGCGACGCAGGGAACGGCAACCGACAGAAAGCACTACCGGTTTCGGGGTCCAAGGCGAAGTGCATCTCGTCGCGGATTTGCGCCTCAACGCCATTCTCATCTCAACGAGTGCGCAAAACTTTGAAACCATTGACGCACTCATCAAAAGACTCGATGTCAACATGCCGGACCAGGAGTGGGGCACCCGCATGTATAAACTCAGGTATGCCGACGCCGAGAACGTCGCCGTTGTCATCAATAACGTCTATCAAGGCAGCTCCCAAAACACAGGAAACTTTTTCTTTTTCCTCGCTGAACGCAACCGCAATCAAACACAAGGTTCACTCGCTGGCAACGTCACCGCTGAACCTTATCCGACCCTCAATGCCGTTATCGTCTCAACCGCAACGCAACGCAATTTTGACCTCATCACGGACTTTATTAATTCCATGGATGTTCCCACACCGGAAGGACAAAGGGAGATTACCGAAGCAATCCGTCTTGAATACGGGAATGCCGATCATCTCCAGGAGGTCCTCGAGCAGGTCTGGGCGGGAGAGGAAGATGGGGGTGGTTTTAGCTTCAGCCGTTTCTTCGCTTCCGGGGGTAGGCAGGAACAGCAAGACATCAACTCCTTACGCGGTAAAGTCACTGTCTTCGCGGATGGCGATACCAATTCCCTGATTATCACGACGCAGCAACGATACCTCCCGCAGGTCAGAGCGCTCATTCAAAAGTTAGACTTCGTCCGAGGTCAGGTCTGGATCGACATTCAGATCCTCGAAGTGACGCTTGACGAGACAACCAAACTCGGCATTGAACTGACGGCACAAGAGAACAAAATTTTCGGTGTGTCCGCACGACCTGGCAATCCACTTATCGGAACGCTCGACACACAACTCGGTCTCGAACAGGAAATTTCAGGGTTTAACTACGGTTTGGCAACCAAAGAGTATATGGCACTCCTCCACACGCTGATGCGCGAGAACAAGGTGCAAACCCTTTCGACCCCCTCGCTTTTGACCCGGGATAGTTGGAATGCCACGTGGAGCAGTGGTCGCCGTATCCCGTATCTCCAGAGCGTTGATACCACGAGCATCTTGGGAGACACCGTTTCCCAACCGCTTTTCAACTACGATTTCATCGATCCGCCGGTAGGCATCAATATCTCGCTCACGCCTTATATCGCCAAATCGCAAGTCGGTGAGGATGGCAAACGGACGATCGGATTGGATATTGAGAACATCAGTGCCAGCAACTTCATTGAGTTTACTGATTTCAATGCCCCTATTACCGATGACAATTCCATCAGTGTTTATATTGACGTTGAGGACGGCCAGCAGATTGTCGTCGGGGGTATCATCCGTAAGAAACAGAAGCAGGTAGAGACCAAACTTCCGATTTTAGGCGATATTCCCTTAATCGGCAGGCTCTTCAAAAACACCGAAAACGCTGTTGAAGATGCTGAAATTGTTATCATCATTACGCCGCACATCGTGGACATCAAGAAGCCTGAGGACCTCGAGAAACTCAAGGAGAAAGCCGACAATTGGCAGAATAACGGGAGTCCCCAACCGGCATCGGAGACCCCAAAGCAGTAGGTCTTACAAAACAGAAGTGTTTTGAATATTGCGGTAACGTAGATATCCCCCGACTCACTTTGGATTTTCATCCGCACTGGACAATCATTCCGGCAACGTGATTTTTTTCATGCTGCTCCACGTGGTTGCTAATAGATGCGGTTGGGGTGAGACAGGTAAGGCAAACGCTGGATCAAACCAATCCCCTACATAATGCCAGAATCCTGGCGGCGTGAGTTGTATGGGAACTCCGTCCGCCAAAGAGACTTTGAACATTTGCAGGTCATCGTTTTTATCAAAAGCATGATAAAGCAGCGCGTCAGCGGCGGGTGACCAACTCGGTTCCACAGCGCGACCGACATCTTTGTTAATGACCTGTCGAACCCCCGTGCCGTCACGATTAACAATGTAAATGGTTTCTGTATCATGATTCCCGGGCACCTTGTTCCAAGAAAACGCGAATTTGTCTCCTGTTGGATCCCATGCGACATGCCGGACCCAGTCAGGCCCCTTGGGTGGAAAGAAAAATTTATGTTTCCCCGTTTTCACATTGAGGATACTAATCCGCTTTGGATCTCGCGTGCCACCCTCAATAAAGGCTATCTCCGTGCCATCCGGGGACCATGAAGGTGAACTTCCAATTACCATACGCTCCTCCGTTTTCCCATCTATTGGCGCGATGTAAATGAAATATTTCCCCTGCTCCCAGCGATTGTAGGCAATCCATTCTCCATCCGGGGACCAGTCCGCAGATCTTCTATCCATCGATTTGGCAAAAATTCGCCGAACATTAGAGCCATCGGCATCCATCAGGTATAGATCCCAACTAAGCCGAAACCGGTCTCGATCGGATTCAAAAAGGATCTGTTCACCCGTCGGTGACCATTGGGGCCCGACATCCATCGCGCGGTGTCGAGTAATTCGCTCCATCTTACTACCATCGGGGTTCATTAGGTAGATGTCCCGATTCCCATTGCGGGCTGTCATAAACGCTATTTTAGCGGTTGTAGGTGCTTGTGCCAAAATCGGGTAAATGTTCACGGAGAACAACATCAAGCTGAGAACACAAAGGATGTGTGAACGTTTCATAAGTAAATTCCTCCAGGGTGCAAACCAGAACCAAATTTCCGGGGGCAGTACAAATTCCTAATTTTTTTAGCAATAAAACCTTGACAGATTGCAGTATATAATATTAATATATTATAAAGACGAATAAAAGTAAAAATTTTATCTACATAGGGAGGATTGCTATGCGAAAAATCGCTATTCTCGTTTGTTTGCTAATTTCAGTTCTGTTCTTATACCAGATGAGTTATGCAGAACTTCTTGTAGCAGACGACTTTAAAGGTAAGCTGAAAGACAAGTACTGGAAGGGACAGAAAGAATCTTGGAAAATCAAAAACGAGCATCTGGAAATCCATCGCGTCGCGGGTGACGGAAACGGTGCCGAGGATTTTGGGTACGGCGTGGTAGAATTTGAAAATTTCGGGCTCCGTCTTGATTTCTATTTGTTCAACGACGATGATTTTCCGAGCAAAATGGAGGTTCTGTTTCGCGCCAACCAAGATTTACATTTCTATCAACTCATTATCACGCCTGCGAATGGATTCGGGCGCCCGAACTCTGCCCGCTGGTACAAGCGGGAGGGAGAGGATCGCGGCACCTGGAATGAGTATCGGGACTTCAGAGCTGAATTTCCGTTTCCGATCGAGACGAAGGAGTGGTACACCCTCGGGTTGCTCGGAAAGGGGAGCACGTTTCAACTCTACGTCAAAAAACAAGGGGCATTAGTGTTTCAAAAGGTTTCGGAATGGACAGATCCCAAGGATCTACATCCGAAAGGGGTCCTCGGTTTTCACACGAATCAACTGCAACACTACTATGTTGACAACGTTTACCTTTATGATAAAGCTGATGAGGTGAATCTCGCTGTTGAACCTGCTGGGAAACTCGCTGTAACGTGGGCGGCACTTAAACAGTAGGCGTCCCAAATTTAGACAAAGCGTGTCTGTGAAGTCGGATACAACAGAGGTAACCCTAAATGTTGGCAACCCGAAAAAAAGGTTTACCGCAATTCGTATTTTGGTGTATACTTTAGTATAGAAGGTTTTGCCAACAGATATGTTCATCGTAGTTTCAGGAAATATATCGCAAATTCTGTTAACAGCAAACAGTGCTGTTTTAATTAACCCAAAAGGGGGTAAGTAAACGTGAAACAACTTTTCCACATTTCGATTCTCAGTTTATCGCTTTTCGTCTTTGCTGTGGCAAGTGCCCCAGCGGCAGATTTAGCAATCTATTCAGGTCCCACAAATCCAGGCTGGATTTCGCAAGACGCTGCCATCGCGAATGCCGAGGCGATTATGAACGACGATCAGATGAAAGCCATTTTTGAAAGCATCGAAAACTACGGAGATGGTGACGAGGTCGGCTACGATTCACCGTTGGGCGCGTGGATGCAAGCGCACACCGGTAACGGACAGCAGGATGTCTTCATTGCTGCGTCCGGCACCGCACCGAGTGCGATCTATCAATTCCCTAACGCAGATCCAGACGACTCCAATATCGAAAATTTCATTGAGGATGGGAACGTCTTTATCAACGTCGCGGACTGGATCTTGTACATGAGTTATGAAGGTGGAACCCGCAGCGCGAATAATGCTGCCGACGGTGCTGCGAATGTCTTTGATATACCTGGACTTAGTTTCGGAGCCCGAGGTGGACCCGCGGTTCCGACGGCAGAAGGGGAAAAATACCTTCCTTCATTGGTGGAATTCCAATCCGATCGTCCATGGCACCTTGAACAGTTCGATGGCACTGATTGGGAAGTGACCGCCTTTGCTGTTTCAAACGACGATCCGAATTCAGCCGACCCAGCGGTTGCTGTTAATACAACTTACGGCGGCATCATCGCTGCGATGTGGCAAAAAGCGCAACCCGAGTGGGAGGGTGATGACCCACGGGCAAGTGGCGTTATTGAATTTATCGCCAACTGGCTGATGGAAAACGGAAGTATCGCGACCCCAGTAGAACCTCAAGACAAAATAGCGACAGTCTGGGGTAAAATCAAATCTGATCGCTAATTGTCTCTCTGACAACGTGTCTCACAATAACTGGAATGGCACCTTAACGTGCCATTCCAGAAACAATTCATATACTGATGTCAACCAAAAGGAGGTATTGTACATCATGAGAAAAGTCTATCTCGGTATAACCCTATTGGCTCTCTTTAGTTTTGTGGCTGTAGCTTCAGCCAACAATTTGGCTTTCTATTCAGGACCCACCAACCCGGGTTGGATTTCCGATAAAGCCGTTCGAGAAAACGTCAAAGTCATTGTAGATGACCCAGGGATCAAATCCCTCTTTGATAATATTGAGGATTTCGGAGATGGTGATGAGGTCGGTGACGATTCACCCCTTGCGAAGTGGACTGTCGAACATACGGGTAACGGACAGCAGGATGTCATCATCCTTGCGTGTGGAACGTGTCCGAGCGGACTGTATGAGTTTCCAAACAAAGATGCCGACGGTTCCAATGTAGAGAACTTCGTTGAAGCAGGCAACATTGTCATTAATGTCGCCGACTGGATCTTCTATATGAGTTACGAAGGCGGTGTCCGCAGCCCAAATAACGGTCCTACAGGTGCAGCGAATGTCTTTGATATTGATGGACTTACTTTCGCAGCACGGGTTGGTAATATGAAACCAACGGATCTCGGCAAAGAATTCATTCCATCGATGAAACCCTTCAACTCTGATCGACCTTGGCACGTAGAGCAATTTAAAGGCTCAGATTGGGATCTCGTCATCTTCGGTGAGGCTGACAAAAACAACGCCGACCCGGCTGTCGCCGTCAGCAAGTCACCGGGTAAAGACGGCACCGGTATGATTGCCGCCATGTGGCAGTCCGCCAAACCCGAATGGCCCGACAAACCTGATATCCGCGGTATCGGCGTCGTTGAATTTATCAACAACTGGCTTTCAGAAAACGCGGCCTTCAACGTTGAAGCCAAAAACAAGTTAGCGACAACTTGGGGTTCAATCAAACAGGTTCGCTAATTTCGGATACACGGGTGTCGGGATAGCGACGCGTTATTCCGACATTTCCTATAGGACTTTCCGATTCCCCGTTTGCGGTAGCATTGGAAAGTCCTTTTTTATGCGCTATCGGATATGTCGATAGAGTTTGGCGAGCAGTCTTGGCGAGAATTTCAGGAAATATAGGAATGTTATCAGCCAGTTGTTCACTGTCGTTCGGAGGATACCTTTGGCTTCCCAGCGTCTGGCGGATAAATGGATGTGTGGACCAATGAGTGTTGTTTTGCCGAGTTTTCGCAATCCTTTTGAAAATTCCATCTCTTCCAGAATCGGGACATCTGGAAAACCCCCGATTTTCTCAAAGGTGGCGCGTGCTAAAAAAATGCCGCTATCCCCATAAAATACCTTTAGGTATTTGCCGCGGATGTTCGCTGCTATTTCAATCGGACGATAGAGGATACATTTACCATCGATCTTCTGACGGAATCCACCCCCGATGTAACCTGCCGACAATGCGGTTTCCACTGCCGCCAATGCCCCAGTTTCGAGCCAGACATCCGCATGTAGGAAAAGCAGAATATCGCCTGTTGCTGCCGCTGCACCTGCGTTCAGCTGCTTTGCCCTTCCACGCGCCGATGTGAGCACCTTTCCGTATTGCGCCGCAATACAGACAGAATCATCGCTGCTTCCACCATCTACGATGATCAGCTCGTGAGGTCCCAATTCAGGCTGAAGTCGGGAGAGTGTTTTGCCCAGAATCTTTGCTTCGTTCAGAATCGGGATAATAACCGATATTGTGGGAGGGGTTTGTAACCCCGACTTCCTTACCATGCGATGATTAGCTCGTGAGGTCCCAATTCAGGTTGAAGTTGGGAGAGTATTTTGCCCAGAATCTTTGCTTCGTTCAGAATCGGGATAATGACCGATATTGTGGGAGGGGTTTGTAACCCCGACGATATTGTGGGAGGGGTTTGTAACCCCGACTTCCTTACGAACCTAAGGTGTTGTTTGTGATTGTTGATTGAGGGCAAGTATCGGAAAGACGGACGCATAAATCGGGTCGGCATAGCCACCGATGATCTCCCAATAGATGCCGACGCACCGTTCGGGCCAGGAGCCGTCTTCTCGTTGGTGTTTGAGCAGAAACGCTATCCCCTGTTGAGCGGCGGGTTTCTCGGGATTCGCAAGCAGGAGTGCATACGTGCTCCAAGCCGTCTGTTCAACTGTGCTTTCAGTGGGATTCCCGAACATATCTTCTCCCCATCCGCCATCCGCATTTTGGGTGCGTTCGAGCCATTCGACACCCCGATGGACTTCAGGGACATTTTTCACGCCAGCCTTGACGAGTGCTATGATAGCACAAGCGGTGCCATACGTATCTTTTGCTAACCAGAGGTCGCGCCAATACCCGTCTCGATTAATTTGTTTCCGAAGATAGTAGATGCCAGCGTTCATCTCACTCTGAACATCGGGTATATCGGGAATATCGCTCTGAGCGACCGCGAGGAGTGCCTCAATGGCATGTGCTGTGATACTCACGCACCCAACATCGCCTTGTCCGGGTTGATATGTACTCCAACTCCCATCGCGGCTTTGTTGTGTCTTTAACCATGCGATGCCCCGCTGCACCGATCCATCTAAAGCCTCACGATTGATAGGGGCACCCACGAGAAGTGAGCGAATCAGTGCCAGGGTTCCGAGCGCAGTATCATCGGCGTCGCTTGGAAGTGTGCTGTCCGCTAAGCCTGAAAACGCCCACCCGCCGTCTTCATTCTGATGGGTGACGAGCCACTGCGCGGCGCGTTTCACTTTATCTGTCAGTTCATCTGTAGGCAGGGTGTGTGATCCCGATTCATTGTGTGTGGCGTATACCTCTGTGAGGGTAATGATGCTCAACGCTGTGTCCCATACGTTCAGGTTCAATGCCTCTCGGCATCCGCCATCAGGATTCCGCGTCGTTTGGAGCCAACCGATCCCGCGTTCGATAAACGCTGCGGTCTCTTCATCGGGTTCCCATTTTTCTTGGAGCTCCATCAGTGCCAAAACAGAGAGGGCAGTAATGTAGTTCACTCGAAACCAACTCCCATCGCTGAGGACATGCGTTTTTAACCATGCGGCGAGCGCGGTTATCATTTCAGGACGTCTTGCTGTGTTCAGTTCAATCATAATGAAGACCGGCACGAGTGTATGTCGTTCAGCAATGAAGAGGGCATCGAACAGTGGCGTGTTGAAAAGCGCGACAGGCGGCACTCGGTGTCTCGGGGGTTTCAACCGACTGCCAAGCAGCGGGATCTTCATGAGTTGCCGCGCGAGTTTCATGAGCGGGAGGGCATTTTCCGACAGGGTGAGTTCGTTCCAATCGAATCGATTAAAAGCGGCATACGCCAGTTTGACTAAGGCAAGATGGGGAGCAAATTTCGGGACAGATGTCAGCAGTTTTTGGAGGTCGGTATCGGGTGAACGTTGATGGGTTTGTTCCAGTATTAATTGAACAAATCGGGTGGCTTCTGCATTTGAGACATTTGCGGTATCCAATCCCCATCCGCCATCTTCGTTCTGGTTTGCGATGAACCATTCAATGAGCGCCGGATCTGGGGTTTTGCCTTGGATGAGCTCAATCCAGGCATACGCGCAGGTCGGAAACGTGCTTGAGGAGAGTTGTCCCTCAAAGTTTCCGTCTTTATAGTGTTGTGCCAGTAAACAAGCGGTGCCGCGTGTTAGCGCGGATTTAATTTCCTCTGTCATATTTTTCCACTATAGCATTAGATTCTGAGGCATAGTTTAGCATACAAACCTTTTACGCGTCAAATTTTCACGTTGTCTGAATCTCGGATTTATCAGATTACGCGGATTGCGCGGATTTTTGTGTTTGATCTTCAAAAGCCGCTGGGTGATGATGAAGACACATTATGAAGAGACTGCCAACGAACAGACCGAATGGCAAACAGGAGATTTTATTGATGCGTGTGAAACGCGGGGAGATATGGAGAAACCTACAACCGAGGCAACTCCCTAACAATCTCCATCGTCCGGAGGCTGACGGTGATAACACGCCCGATCAAATCTACAATATACTGGGGTGCATCCGAACGGTTGGGATCGTTCCGAATACCGCTCCGTTTGTCTACCTTCACGCGATACTGATCTACAATCCACTCGACTGCCGATCGACTCCCTAACCGATACTCAAACGCTTCCGGGGGGATACCTACCAATGTGAAGTAGTGGTTGTAATGAATCTGGGTTTTATCCTTGGAAAACCGCATTTTCTCTACCTGCCAATCTATTCTCGGCAGCGTCGATGTTTCTTGTAGCTGCAGTTCCTCATATTTCGGAACGGATTCATAATTGACGTGGAGGTCTGCTAACACCGCACCTGCCTTCGCGAAACCCCAGAAATCTTTAACGAACGGGATATGTGGCAAGTCACGCTTGAGGTTCGCCTGATATTTTTCGCGGTAGTCGGGATGGTGCAAGAGGGCGTAAGTATAGTGGAAGATGTCCCACTTGGTAAGGGTGTTGTCACCGTAATAGGTTTGAAATTCCGTCAACGCCCAATCAGTGACGTTCTCTTGGCGGTTTGTGCCGGCCTCGTCGTAGGTGTAAAAGGGGAAACATTGGGCATCACCTGTGATATGGTAATCTGGAATTACATTAACCATTAATGTGTGAAAGGACGCGCTTGTTCTTGACACATTGATGCAAATAACCTGATTCTCTTTTTCTGTCTCTGGTATAGGAAAGGTGGTAGGGAATATAGACATTCGGTGGTTGAGTGTATTGTCAAAGCATAGATTCATTTTTGTAAACGGACGAAAAAGGGATACTCGGCATTTTGATTCGGTAGATTCAGCGAGTTCTCCCCGTTCCAGTTTCAGCTTTAAGCCAGAACTCCACTTAATTTGGGTGTCATCATATTCCACAAAGTCATCAACATCTCGCACGTTTTGTGCGGTTCCTCGCCACTTAAGCACATGTGTGTTGTAAAAGTCGCTCATCCGCTTTACGTTTTGGATTAGCGTATTTTCGTTAAAATTGTAGAGCCATGCATCTCTACTGGTCTGCAAACCGACACCGAATGTACCGAAAATTGTGCTGACTCCCCCTTCTTTCTTCCTTTTTCCTTTCTTACTTCCCATCGGAATAAAAGTATCAAACTCGGCATGGAGTCCTTCCGTCAACCATGTATGTCGGTTGTCAGGTGTTATTTGCTGCCATTCAACGTTTTGATAATGCTGTTTTGAGTCGAGATAATGATATTTTTTTTCTTTCCGCCAGAATTCATCAACACATGCATAGAAGATTTCCACGGGTTTTGAATCTGTCTTCACTGCACTTCTCTTAATGAAAAAATTGATACTGACCCCGACCTGAATACCAAAGACATTGTGTGTTGTCCCCGATAACTTTGGATTTTTACGAACGTTCCCTCCAAGATCTAAAATGTAAATCGAATCGAAATCGTCTGCAAGGTGTTTTCGCATCCCATCAAACGCGATGCCGTCGAGAAAGCCATTGTTCGTCACAAACGCAACAACGCCTTCCCCACCAATGCGCTTTGATGCCCAGAGTATTGCCTTTACATACGGATCCGAGAGGGCGTTTTTATTTGTCGCCTTGGAGTATTGCGAATATGTCTCTCGCACAAATTTGGCTATCTTCTTATACGGTCGATTCTTGTTGTTGTCGTTCTCATTCACCTGTCCGACGTTGTAAGGCGGATTACCGATAACAACGAACATATCCGCCCCTTTCTGTCTTTCGACCCGTTCCGTGTTTTCTTGCGTGAAGAGTTGTATCTGTTGCTCCTCAAGCAACTCAAATGTGTCTGCAAGGGCGATCCCTTCAAACGGTAGATATGTCCCCGTCCGTTGGAAATACTCATGTTCAATGTTCAGACTCGCAACGTAATAGGGCAATAACAGAATCTCGTTGCAATAGAGGGCATTGCGGTATTTATCTTCAAGCGTTGTTGCTTGGATGTCCTGCAGGAGCCGGACGATAAAGTTGCCCGTCCCGACGAAGGGGTCAATGATATGAACACCCGGATCCGACAACGATCTGTCAAATTCGGTTTCCAAGATGTGTGCGACGCTTTTCACCATGAAATCCACAATCGGTTGTGGTGTATAAACGATGCCGTGTGTGTCCGCTACCTCCACAGAGAATCCCTGAAAAAACTGCTCATAGATGGTGTTAAGAAATTGCTGTTTCTGCGAGAAATCTTGACAGAGCAGGGCTGCTTGTTCAATGGCAAGATAGAACGGGTTCAGCACTTTAAGGAAAGCGTCGCGACTATACGTCTGCCCGATGAGCACTTCAATGACGTTTTCAATCTCGCGTGCGATGGTGTTCCGACGCGTGAAGTCGGGATTATTAAAGACAGTACGGAAGATGCGTTCGGTCAACAGGTGTTGAATGAGCATCTCCTCAACGGCGGCTTTCGAAAGATTTGGGTTAATCGCAGCACAGCACTGTTCGTAGAAATTTGTGAATGCGGTGACAAATTTCGGGTTGGTTTCGTGCTGCTGGGCTATTAGTTCTGCGGCTTTTTTGCCGAGTGCGGGGACCTTCTCTTTGAATTCAGCAACGGCGGCGTGCCAGTTTGCGAGCGCAGTAGGAGGCGCAGCAAAGAGGTGTTGGAGTGCCGTAATCAGGTGAGTTGGATCGGTGATGTCTACATCAAAGACCTGTTCTCCGTTTTGATAGAGGATACCGTGCTGCGGGTTTTGGAAGAAAATGTTATCCAGCGGATAGCCTGCATCCCGTTTCTCTAAGACAGATTTGTAGAGATTATCCTCCATATCCTTCGCTTCCCAGTAGGCGAAAGGGAGTCCATACTCGTCAAGGATCACACCGTCGATGACAATGCGATTGCCTTTTGATGTGTGCATTGTGTATTGCGGAACGAGCGTGGCGTTTACCTGTTTTGCACAGGTTTGCAGAAGTGTATCAAAGGGTGAGCTGACCGCGCCTTCGTGTATGATAGCGTGTTTTTCGTACTGTTGCAGCGTGGTGTAGTAGTCGCGGATTGCTTTATGGCTGGGTTTGAGATTGAGTTTCGGCATAGGTGTATGTTAACAGGTTTTTGGGCCATAAATCAAGCAGAAAATAAGAACCACAGAGTCATTTAAGGGGTTGCATTGATTTGCAACCCCTTTTTTCAGTTCTTCCGAATATAGCGATAGAGCCTTTTCAAGCCTCGATAGAGTCCCCTAACAAGCACATCCACCAGAAGCTCCCTACCTACCAACAGGTAGATAAGGTAACGGATGGCTCCGAGTGCCATTACACTAAAAACAATCACTACAAAGAAACCGATGATCCGGTATATCCAAGTTTCCACATAGATACACCCCCTTATGCCCCTCTCCGATGCCGCGCACGTGTGCCTTCATGATCCGTATCCATGAGGGATCCCTGCCGCCACTCAAAAATAATAAAGTCCCGGTGATACCCTCTTAAAAGGAAAGTGGGCATCCCTGGTGACCAAACCAACATACCCAATTTGCATTAGATAATGGGATACCCATAGTCCTGCGGGAATGTTAGTTTGGTCTGATACTAATTTTACAGAATAGACGTGTAAAAAGCAAGGAAAAATGGTAAAAAAATAAGAAATCTGAAAGGATTAACACCTGTGAAAATATGACACTCAAAACCTACACTTGAATGACCCTGGCTTATTTGTTTCTTTCCCTTGACCACTCTGATCAAATATGGTATAATTCCGTCATATCTTAAAATACAATCCTGCTATTTTTTTTAGCAACGATTTCTCCATCATGAGGAAGACCCAGGAGAGATATATGGAAACTATAACATACACTCAGGTTCAGCAATTAGTCGAAAAACTTCCGGAAACCAAGTTACCCCTCGCGTATCATCTCTTACTTGAACTGGTTATGAAAGAGGTGGAACCTCAGTCTCCACAGGCAGCGTTCATGAAACTTTCTGTAGAAGAGCAGCAAACTTTGCTATCACAGCAAGCGGAACAGATGAAGGCACATTATGAACAGACTGCCAACGAACGGACCGAATGGCAAACAGGAGATTTTATTGATGAATGTGAAACGCGGGGAGATTTGGTTAGTTAACTTAAATCCTACACTTGGCGCGGAGATCCAAAAAACACGTCCTGTTGTTGTTGTAAATTCAAATTCAATAGGTGTGTTACCGATCCGGCTTGTTGCCCCAATAACGGAGTGGAAAGATTACTTTTTAGGGAACATTTGGCATGTGAAGTTAGAACCCAATTCCGCAAATGGTCTCACAAAGCCCTCCGCCGTTGATACGTTGCAGCTGCGTGGCATTGATACGCTAAGATTTATTAGGAAGTTGGGCGAGGTGTCGCCTCAAATGATGAAAGCGATTATTGTAGCAATTACGGCAGTGATTCAATACTGATTTGTTTTATGATGCGTTTCAAAGAACTTCTAATTTTTTAAAGTTGCTCACACGAATATAACTCACGAAAAAAGAAACTCAGATACACTAAGAAGAGATGCAGATAGACGTGAAACCCTGAGGTGCAACTGCATGTTCAGTACCAATTTTCTGAGACCCGCGTATCTGGCTTTTTACGCTCTGTTCTTTGGGGTGGTAGGTACGTTCACTGCTCTTGCGGAGGAGGGGGCGGCACCTGTGCAATTGGAGAAAATTGTCGTAACGCCCGGTCGTTTTACGATTTACGATGGTGCCTCTGCGAAAATCTCCCTCTCCAAACAGGAGATTGAACGGTTTCCACTCATTGATAACGACGTCATGCGCGCAGGTCATATCTTTCCAGGGGTGGCTTCAAGCGATTATAGCACGCGGTTCAGTGTGCGAGGCGGAGAAAAAGACGATATTTCAGTCAGATTAGATGGGATGGAACTCTATAATCCCTATCACCTCCAAGACTTCGGAGGTGCAGTCTCACTGATAGGTTTAGGTCTCATTCAGAACACCAATCTATTGATAGGCGGGTTTCCTGCGGAATACGGCGAAAAGATGTCCGGTGTGTTTGACATCACGACAAGGACGCCAAACCCTGAGAAATTCTCTGCTAATTTTGGCGTAGACTTAATTAACGCAACCGCTACGCTGGAGGGACCCCTTTCAAAAAAAGGGAGTTGGCTCCTATCCGCCCGCCGTGGGTATATTGATCTGATTCTCATGCTCATGGATATCGATGAGAACTATAAACCGCAATACGCCGACATCTATAGCAAATTAACCTATCAAGTTACACCGACAGATACGGTCACCTTAAACGGTTTATACGGTTGGGACACAAACCGGATTCGTGTAGACGACATAGATAATAACTTGGATTCCCGATATGACAATTCGACAACTTGGGCAAAGTGGCGGCATCTTTTTGGGGATTCATATTGGACAGACCTTTTCGTTTTCACTGGCACCTCCAATCAGGATAGAACGACAGGGAAAGCAGATGTCGATAATCGCAATTTCGGGTTCTTCGGCACGAAAGCAGAACTGACAGCAAATCTTTTTGACCAACACACGCTCCGCAGTGGTGCTACGTGGCGGTGGTTGACTGCGAAGTATCAATATGACGTTCAGGAACGGCAAGCGGGGATCAACGTCTATAAGCCGATTCTCGCGAATATTGATGATAAGGGGAGCGAATTCAATCTATTTCTCCAAGATGAGTGGCAGCTTCATTCCAAACTCGCGCTCAATGTCGGGGGACATTACCTCTACCAGTATTATCGAACGGAAGACATTCAGCGGTATGAAATCGGTCCACGCGTCGCACTTGCCGTGAAACCGACGAAAAATCTCGTCTTGCGGGGGGCTTGGGGTATCTATCATCAACCCGTTCATCTGATGGGGATTCCCGTGGAAGATGGCATTGAAACGGTCGGACGTGCGGAGCAAGCCGTGCATTACATCCTCGGGGTGGAATATACGCCTATCGATCGTTTCTTGGTGCGTGTTGAAGGCTATTATAACACTTTTGATAATCTTGTTGGACGACTCCGTGAGTTTGGCAGACAGAATCAGGTTTTTAACTCGCCTGAATCCGGTGATGCGAGAGGCGTTGATGTGTTCATGACCCATGTCGTATCACAGCGGCTGACGTGGACCCTCGGCTATGCGTTTGGAATCGCAGAAGAGATCGCGAATGGAACAAAACGCTTCCGTCAGCACGATCGGCGGCATTCTTTCGCTGTTAGCAGCAATTATCAGTTCGCTCCGACGTGGTATCTCTATCTGAGTTGGCGTTTCTATACAGGGGAACCGAGAACCCCTCTGATTCACAAGGAAGTTCGGTTACCTGACGGGGGTATTGTCTGTGATCGGCAGTTCGGTGAGATACACTCGGCACGGATGCCCGCCTATCACAGTCTGGATTTTCGGATTACCAAGCGGAGTCCGTATCGACGCTGGGAGTTGTCTTGGTATTTTCAAATATTGAACTTGTATAACCATAGCAATCTGGACCAGTATGCTTTTAGTCAATTACGCGATGAAGGGACAGACGATGTTAAAGGGACAGGCGCTGTTATCGGATGCGCGATTGAAGAAGAGCCCCTCTTCCCGATTGTCCCTACATTGGGGGTTACGGTAACATTCTGAGCATAGGCACCTATATTTTGACTATAAAATCGATAATCGATACCTACTAAAAATGTTCAAGCATATCCAAAAAGCAGTAAAAAGGATCTGGCGACGGTATCTCGGAGATTTGCGAGATCGAAAGTTGCCGAAGGTGGCACCCAGCGTAGCGGAGGCGATTCTTCCGTTAGAGACGGACGCGTATGCTATTGCGCCGAACCAACTGAAGGACATGATGGGCAGGGACACTCCCTTCGTTTTATTGGATGTTCGGGAAGAATGGGAGTATCAGATGGTTCATCTTGACGGGGCTGTATGGATTCCGTTCGGGGAATTGCCAAGGCGTTGTCACGAAATTACCCCAGGGGTAGAGGTCGTGGTTTATTGTCACTGGGGGATGCGCAGTCTCGACGCAGCTTTTCTTTTGCAACAGCTCGGTTTCAAATCGGTGAAGAGTTTGATCGGGGGTATCGATCGGTGGGCACGGGAAATAGACCCCCACATGCCGCGGTATTAATCCGTTTTGAAATCCTGGCTTTGAAGACCGTATTTCTGCATCCGGTGCTGAAGTTTACGTCGCGAAATCCCCAAGAGTTTTGCCGCTTGAATCTGTGTGCCATTGCTTTTTGCTAACGCACTACACACGTATTCCTTGATAATTTCATCAAGCGAAACCCCTTCCTCAGGAATGTCAAATTCAACGTCGGTGGCTGGCAGTGAGGTGTCCAAAATCTCCGGGGGCAATTCATCTTTATCAATCACTTCATTTTCTGAAAGCACAAAAATACGACGCAGATAATTTTCTAATTGTCGGATGTTGCCGGGCCAGTGATACCGCCTGAACATAGACATTGCCTGGGGTGTAACCTGTTTCGGAAGTGCCTCTATGTATTCACTGCTGAACTTCTGGATGAGGAAATTCACAAGCAACGGGATGTCTTCCGGATGCTCTCGAAGGGGTGGGACATGGAGCGGGATCACGTTGAGACGAAAATAGAGGTCCTCGCGAAACGCACTGTTTCGCACCTCTTGGACGAGATTTTTGTTCGTTGCAGCAACCACACAGACATCCACTTTAATGTTCCGAGTCCCACCGATTCGCCGTATCTCCCGTTCCTCTAAGACGTGCAATAATTTACTCTGTGTTTGGATCGGCAGATCCCCGATCTCATCGAGAAAGAGGATCCCTTCGTTTGCCACCTCAAAAAGCCCCTTCTTTTGATGTGATGCGTCCGTAAACGCCCCCTTTTCATGTCCAAACAATTCACTTTCAATGAGGGTATCAGGGATCGCCCCACAATTAATCGCGATGAAGGGTTTATTTTTTCGGGGACCGTGCTTGTGAAGGGCACGCGCGATGAGACTTTTTCCAGAGCCGGTTTCGCCTGTGATGAGGACTTGTGTAACACCCCGGTGCAAAATCCGAGTCATGTTTTTGAAAAGCTCCTGCATTTTTTCACTATCACCCACGATCTCATCAATCTGAATTTCCGGTGTTGTGTCATCGGTTTCTGCTTCGATGCTTCGGAGCGCGCCGCGGGTTTGCAAGGCGTGTTTCACTTCACGTTTCAGTACCTCGATTTGAATAGGTTTCTCAAGATAGTAAAACGCACCCTCGTGTGCGACAAGATTCACGGCATCGTTGAGTTCCGCAAACGCTGTCATGATAAGCACCGGTAAGTCTGGATCCGTCCGCTTTATCTCCCGAAGTAGGTCCCGTCCCTCAAACCGGGAGGACATCCACATATCACTGATAACGAGATCAAACATCTGTTTTTCTAAGCTACCGAGAGCGGCTTTGCTGTCGCCAACGATTTCAACTGTATACCCTTCGCGTTTCAAAATACGCTGTAAAATTGTCAGTTGTGCGTGATCGTCATCTACAATCAGTATTGATGCCATCGCTTTGGTTCTCCTCATCTAATCTGGGAATTTATGGCAGTTCGTCCATATCCAGCGGTAAACTGATTTTAAAAGCCGTCCCCATTCCCATTTTGCTTCGGACTTCGATTTTGCCTCCATGCGCCGTGATAATTTGGTGTGAAACCGCAAGACCGAGTCCTATGCCACCCGTTGCGTCTTTGGTTGTAAAATACGCATCGTAAATCTGTTCCTGAATTTCTTCAGGGATGCCGATGCCGGTATCTCTGATTTCAATCACCGCGTCTCTCGTGTTCGGATCCATCTGCTCCAAAAAGGTGGTCATGTAGATGCTACCGCCTTTCGGCATTGCTTGGATACTGTTTTGTACGAAGTTGAAAAGGGTCTGTCGCATTAAGGCAGCGTCCATCTGAACATCCGGTAGATTTTCATCATAATTTTTGATGACTTGCACCTTGGCTTCCTCAGCAATGAGTGCGAATTCGGATAAAACTTGCTCCACAAGTGTATTGAGGCTTACCGGTTCGACGTTCAACCTTCTCGGTCGATTCAACGTGAGAAACTGCTCGGAGGTCTGCTTGAGTTCCGTTATTTTTTGGTCAACGATCTCTAAGAGTTCTTTCGCCTCTTCGATATCGTCTTGGCTCACTTTCTGTTGCGAAAAAACAGATTTTAGGTACTGCGCCGTCATCCCAATTGAATTAAGCGGATTCCGAATTTCGTGCGCCACCCCCGCGGCAAATTGCCCCAAAGCAGTAATCCGTTTTGAATGAGAGTCCCGGAGTTGCCACAGCATCCTTGCGAGATTGTAGGTGGCTCTCCCGATTTCATCCGATGAATACGTCTCTTGAAGTGACAAATCCCCGCTTTCCGCGCTTTGAATAATATGGGTCATCCGCTCTAACGGCTTCATAATTAGGTGATTCGTCGTGAGATCGATCAGAATGACGAGTAGCGCACCGACAATCACGATCAATATTGCGTGCATCAACAGTGAGGAGCGAATCGACCTGTCGATATAAGGAACATCGAAAAGGACTTGTATGTAGCCCGTGAGTGCTTTTTGAATCCACAGGGTCTCCCCTTGCTTCCATAAATCATACAGATCGCCTTTCTCCTGATCCGTCATTCGCCAGCGTTTACCTTTTTCCTGCGTTGTCACTGGATCGTCTGGCACATAGACATCTTCACCAAAGGCTTTCAACCAGACTTCATACGGGAGCGTCCCGTCATCAAGTATGGGTTCATACGCGAAATCGTAGGGTTCTAACGCAATCGGCTTGGGTCCCGTCAAAACGGCGATGTATTTAATAACAATAGCCGTTGCGTTT
>JAJEIP010000124.1 GCA_022827885.1 Candidatus Poribacteria bacterium | reverse complement strand
ATGATCGCTACGCCGGAAACGAGGATTGGCAGATCGGCTAATTCTTTACTGAAGATAATGCCCAGTTCCTCCATAAACGGGACGCGTATAAAGGCATTCGATGCCTAAAAGCAACCCGTCTCTACCTCTCGCCTGAACGCTTTGCCGTCCCCGACGAATCTCCTCGGTAGGCGAGGTTTCCTAACCTCGCCGGTCCTCCGTTCAAGGTCCCTTTCTTAAAACACCAAAAGTGTGCTATGCCTGTCCTCTACCACTTTTCCCTGACAAATCCACTTTTATGTGGTATAATTATTCACATGAATTCGGCTTCAGTAGCGTAGGTTGGGTTGAGCGGTAAATTGAAGGGCAATCGGTAAAGAAAATGAGGAAAATTCTTGTCGCAATGAGCGGTGGCGTAGACAGTTCCGTCACCGCTGCCATGATGGTAGACGCAGGGTATGATGTCACCGGCATCACGATGCGCCTCGGCGCGCCCGATACAATTGAGGTGGAACCGGAGCGTCCCAACTGCTGCTCGCTTGAGGGTATCGAGGATGCGCGCCGCGTCGCCACGCAACTCGGCATTCCGTTCTACGGCGTGAACTACGAGGACGCTTTCCGCGAGCAGATTATCGATTATTTCGTGGAGGAGTACCTTGTCGGCAGGACACCCAGTCCGTGTATGGTATGTAATCGGGAACTGAAGTTTGGGAGACTTCTTGATCTCGCCAAGACCTTAGAGTGTGATGCTATTGCCACGGGACACTATGCCCGTATTGAACAACATCCAGAAACGGGACGCTATCTCTTACGTACAGCACGGGATGTCAGCAAAGACCAGTCCTATTTCCTCGCCGCACTCACACAGGAGCAATTACGCTGCGCGATGATGCCGCTCGGTGAATACACGAAAGCCGAAGTCCGTGATCTCGCCCGAAAGTATCAATTGCGAACCGCTGAGAAGATTGAGAGTCAAGAACTCTGTTTCGTTGCCGACACCAACTATAGACGTTTCCTCCAAGACAGGGTCCCTGAAAAGATTCAGGGCGGCGATATTGTAGATGAAGCGGGCAATGTCCTCGGTAAGCATGACGGTGTCCCGTTTTATACCGTCGGACAGCGGCGCGGGTTAGGTATTGCAGTCGGGAAACCGCTCTATGTGACGCAGCTTAACGCCGCAGAGAAGACCGTTGTCGTCGGTGAGTCCGATGCCCTTTTAGAGGACACGATGCACGTTGAACGCATCAACCTCATCGCCATTGAGAAGTTGACGGTGCCGATCCGCGCGCACGTCAAAATCCGATCCCGTGATGATGGCGGTCCCGCGACAATCACACCTACCAGCGACACCGAAGCAGTCGTGAAGTTCGATGAACCGCGCCGTGCCATTACACCCGGACAAGCCACCGTCTTTTACGATGGAGAATACGTCCTCGGCGGCGGTTGGATTGTCGATGCCCATGAAGCCGTGCCTTCATTGTAGGAGCGAGCTGTGCTTGCGATATTCCGGTCAAATTGAGGGTAACGAACCCCACCTTTCTCTAATAAGGATATCCAAATGCAAGTTACGACCACTCCTGAAGACTTTAAAAAAACCTTCAAAACGCGCTGGTTTCCCAAGTTGAGAGCAGTGACCGCCTGAAATGAAATCAAGACTCCTCTGCCTTCTCGGTCCCACAGCAGTCGGTAAAACAGAGATAGCCATTCAACTCGCACAACGTCTCAATGCCGAGATTGTCTCCGTCGATTCCCGCCAAATCTATCGACAGATGGACATCGGCACCGCCAAACCCACCCTCGAAGAACAGCGAGCAGCACGGCATCACCTCATAGACTGCGTCGACATTTCCCAACCCTTTTCTGTCGCTGACTATCAATCCCTTGCAGATGCAGCGATCGCCGACATCCGAAACAGAGGCAAGCGGGTGTTGCTTGTTGGCGGTGCGGGACTCTACTTCCGAGCGATTGTTGATGGGTTGTTTGAGGGACCGGGCGCGAATCCCGCACTCCGAAAACGACTTGAAGCAGAAGCGGCGCAAAATGGGGTTGATACCCTCCACAAGCGACTCCAAACCTGCGATCCAGAATCTGCCGATCGGATCCATCCGAACAACCTCGTCCGCGTCATCCGTGCTTTAGAGGTCTATGAATTGACAGGCACGCCGATGTCTGAACTCCAACAGCAGTGGCATCCCGAAAAACAGCGATATCCGTTCATCGCCTTCGGACTCGCGATGCCGCGTGCGCTGCTATACTGTCGTATCGAACAGCGCGTGGACGTGATGCTTGCGAACGGATTGATAGCGGAGGTTGAATCGTTGTTAGCGGCGGGATATGCCCGTGATTCGGTCGCGCTCCAAAGTTTCGGTTATCGGGAGTTGATTGCATATCTGGATGGGGACTGCACATATCTGGAAGCGATCTCGCAATTGAAGCAGAACACCCGTCGGTTCGCCAAACGACAGTTGACGTGGTTCCGAAAAGACACCCGTATTGAATGGCTGGATCGGGAGTCAACATCGGATATCGTTGGGAATATTTTAGGGAAAGTTTTATAATTGTTCTTTATCCCTCCTCTTATTGTTTAAGCCGTCCCCATGTCGTTGTGAGTTTGCCTTTTGCTTCAACTGCGAGTGGGATGCCGGTCCTCGCTCCACCTTCACTTACCAGATGATAGGCATTGCCTGATACATCTGAGAATATCTGTCTTCCACCCGGTTCATCAAAATGCCACAACGCGAGTGTCTGCCGATCTTTTTTGAACTTGCCGCGCGGTGTAAAACCTCGTTTATTCACATCGTAACGAGCAACCGTCGAGATGCGGACCTCATCAATATATCCTGCAAAGGGGCCCCAAAAGTAATCGGGATGAAACTCAACTTTCTTTCCAAATCCTCCGAGTGTAAAATCCTTTGGACGCTTGAAACCTGAGATATCGTGTGCGAGTGTTGTTCCTTGTGCGAAGATATCTACGAAATCATTAACGATGGTTATTGTTTGTATCCCTTTTGCCTGATAAGCGATGTGATACCATTGATTCAGAGTAAAAGGTATCGGTGCGTAGGGAGTCGTAGCTTGCCCTTTCGCAATAGGAAGATGCGCTTGAATCATGAAGATTAAATCTTCCTCCTGAGTATCCTCCTCGATACATATATGCACCTGTTGGCTGAGAATCGTTGTGAATGTATTAGTGTCGGGCGGTGTGGTTGGATATACCCACATTTCGACGGTAAACTCGTCCGTATCTTTTGGGAAGAGTACACCATGGGTTTTAAAATCCAAAACAGCGTAGTCGTCCACCCCGTCAAGGACTAAATAGTTTCCACCTGCGGGCGAAGCGGGTGGGAATGCTTTAGCACTCAGCGGAATTAAAGCGAGCAAAATGAGACATGTAAGGATTTGTCGGTAAATCATTTTTTCTCTCCTTTTCGTGAAAAAGAAAAACCTGTGAATTTCGTCATAAACTTCAATTCCCAATTTCTACCAGTAAAGATTCCATTTGCATACGCAAAAGAGTGAAACCGTAACTGTTTTAGGGACATCTTTTTTATCCCTATTTTCAACCTTCATATTAGGAGTTTATGGATTTTCTATGATACTGCTATTCAGGAGACCATATCCGAAGACCTTCAAAATCAAAGCGAAAAGGAATGACGCGCGCACCCACTGCTTTAAATGCTTTTCTTGCAGAATCTATATGATCCGTATTACAATGAAACACCAAACACCCGCCACCCCCCGCACCACAGACTTTTCCTCCGTTACAACCACTCTTTTTTCCAATATCAACCAATTCATCAATCCGTTCCGTATTTACAGAAGGATGTAACTGTTTTTGAAAGTGCCAATTCTCATCAAATAATTGACCTAAGTCAGAGAAATTGGTGGTCTCAAATATCTGCTTCATCTCATCAGCAATTCTGCGAAGTGCCTTCAAGGCATCGTGCGTCCTTCGGTTTCCCATTTTGTATGCGTCAATAACATTCTGAAGAATGCCACCTGAGAAATGTGACTCTCCTGTATAGACAAGAAGCAGAGAATGATGAAGTTCTTCAAGAACGTCTTCGGTCAGTCGGAGTGGGATGGACTTAACAGATTTGCCCCTACAGCGTAAGAGGTTTATCCCACTGAGTAGACCGGCGTAGTGATCTTGTTTCCCACATGGAATTCCGGTTTCCTGTTTAACACCCGCCGCGATGTCAACAATTTGGCATAGTGTTAATTTCTTTTCGACAAAAGCCGAGAGTAGCCCTACAAGTCCAACGCCAAGCGTGCCAGAAGCCCCTAATCCGCTTCCTTTTGGAACTTCGCTCCAAGTCGCGAGATGGCAGCCCTTATTAGGACGAAAGCGGGACAAAATCGCTTGCGGCAGATTCAGCCCGCGCAGGCATGTTAATACGTCCACCGGATAAAAGAACTCTTTGAGATCCACAGCATGGAGACTTACACATGCGTCACGGACAGGTGTGAGAGACGCGTAGACATGTAAATCGATCGCCGCATTCACCACCAATCCTTCATTTTCCATTGCGAACGGAATCAAATCTGTCCACCCGCCAGCAAAATCAATCCGCGTCGGTGCGCGCGCATAGAGAGGCGCGCGATGCAATAGGCTTGCTATGGCTCTCTCTTGCCCAGCAGATGAAACCTGCTGCCAATCATCTTGTGTTTTGTGAAGCAAAGTTGAACGCTTCTAGGACACCCATCTGAATCGGGTGTGAGCATTAGCGATGCGAGAATTGCGCCTGTTGCAACAGTTCCAGCGACTAACGCGTTCTTATGAGCAACATGTCCATCTTCTTTGACGAAGAAATCGCTGAGACGCTGCTTCGTTAGTTGCGTTACATGCGTCTGCATTCAATTTCACCTCCTCTCCTTTTTATTAAAAACGGTAATATTTTAACCATAGGTGTTCAAAAAATCTCAAGCGTAGGAAACACTACCATTTAAAATTAAGGACACTATTTTGGAGGAATAGGGGTGCATAAACAATGAATAATACCAATTTTTGAATTATGCACACCTTCCACCGTAAAAATGTGTCCTTAATTATAGACAAGGTTCTTTTTCTGAACGTTCTTATGTTGAACGCACAATTTTTAGATTTTAGACAAAAAAGGAGATAACAAATGATTTACCGGCAAATCCTTACATATTTCTTTTTGATCGCATTAATTCCGTTGAATGCCAAAGCACTCCCACCACCTTCACCCGCAGGTGGAAACTATTTAGCTCTCGACGGGGTCGATGACTACGCCGTTTTAGATTTTAAAACCTTCGGTACGCTTTTACCCGAAGGCACGGATGAATTCACTATAGAAGCATGGATATATCCAACCACACCGCCTGCCGATGATATACACGCGATGATTCTCAGCCAACAGGTGCGAATGGATGTTGTAAACGATGTTCACGATGGGTGGGAGGACATAAGGAATGATATTGATTGGCAGAAGGGAGATGTGTTCCTAAGAATTCGAGCACATTTTATGGTGGGGGAAAAAGTCGTTACGACACCCTACCACCCGAAGGCACTTTCGCCGAACCAATGGCATCACATCGCTTTTCAGTCAAATGGGCATCAGACAACAACAATCATTAATGATTACGTATACATCTTACCCCAAAATACAATGCTTGCACACGATCTTTCAAGCATCGAGCGTCCAAAGGATTTTACGCTTGGAGGTTTTGGAAAGAAAATTGGTTCCAGCGGTCATGATCATTTTTGGGGTGCTTTTGCAGGATATATTGATGAGGTCCGCATCTCAACGGTTGCTCGTTACGATGTCAAGAAACAAGGTTTTACACCGCGCGGCAAGTTTGAAAATGATGTAAAGACAGTTGCGTTGTGGCATTTTGATGAACCCGATGGAACACGAGAATTCTCAGATACATCAGGTAATGAATATCATCTGGTGGGGAAAAATGGGGCACAAATCAACATCCCCCTACAGTCAAAACACAAGGAAAACTCACACCCACATGGGCACAGCTTAATCCTTAACCAATGAAGCCTCCAAAAGGACTTCTATTAGCAGTTGTCCTCACTCAGGGTTCATTTGTAGGATGGCTCTCCGAACCCCGATGAGTAGTATTAGTTGTCAATTATTTAAAAATTGCAGGGCGAACCTTAGGTTCGCCTTTTTCATATTTAAGATATGATTACTTCCTTTGCTTCTAATTTATTATTTTTCTCGTTCATTTCTTCTCGCTTGGCGTAAATCCAGGACGAGTCCCTCAAGTTGAGATGCCACTTCCTGAATGTTAACGTCTACACCTTGACGCACTAATTGATAACACAGGTCCTCCCACCTTTGGCGTTGTGTCCAGGCAATCTTACAGATTTCGGTCCAAATATCAGATCCAAGAGGAAGCGAAAGGGGTTGAATTTTGTCAAAATGGATATCCACTAAAATGCTAAGGGAATCCATAATGGATTTACCCTCGTTAAGCACAACGTTAACAACTTTTCTACACTCTTTAGCCGTCAGACCTTTCACCTCAACAATCGCTATAGCCAATATCCATTGATCTTCTTCCTGCTTGAGTCGAGTGATTTGATAGGCTTGCTCAATTCCGATATGTCCCTCATCAATTTTCCACAGAATGCCTATCGGAAGTTGGGAGATACGATGGCGGACGATCCAAAACTTATCCGATTTACCCATTTCTCGTGTGATGGCTTGATAAGTTCCCAATGCCTGATATAAAACATCTACCGCTTTCGCGACCTCAGAGGGTTTCTTCTGATCGTGGGCACCTACAATCTTTCTCGCAGTTTCTATATCCATTTCCATCTCAATCGCCTCCTCAGATCATTGTCTAACTTCCTTTGACGATTACGATAAATGGTTACATAATTCAGCCGAAATTGTATGCTATTAGCATACTCAGAGGCTTCATGCCTTAACATTCTTCTCGATAAATCCATAACCACTACCTACCATTCCTCCGCAAGCGATATCTGAAATATTCCACGATCTTTAGTGGCACCATAGAGTTTGTTATTAATTATACCAAGAGAGGCAACTTTACCTGGCACTTCTGAAGCAAATTGTTTCCAGTACCCATCAGTATCCATGCCGTAAATCCCCATATCTCCAGCACCGTAAACTCTGGGACCCGTCACAGCGAAATGGTTCATAGCAAAGTGGTTTATGACGATAGGTGTCCCTGATCTATCCATTATTACACGCCAGTGTTCCCCAGTTTCCGAGACTAAGACGCCTGCATCCGTCGCGACGTAAACCGATAAGCCCACAAAGACGATCTCTTTGAACGCTGTAAAGTGAAGTGGTAGATTGGGTGTAACATCTCTCCAATTACTTCCTGCGTCGAGTGATTGGAGCAGCTTACCGTCTCGTTTTCCGACGTAGAGGGTCTTTCCCGAAACCGCTAGCTTAAATCCCTCATCGAAATCAGCATCAGACTGCTCGCCCAAGTCTACCAATCCTGTGTCTTTCCATACTGAATCACCAAGTTTCCATTTAAAAAGTCTACGTTTGTATTCAGCGTAGAACGTGTCCCGACTAATTGCAAACGCCTTGACCGTCACCAATCCTTTAACGAGAGGCAATATAGTTTCTGTCAAGCGATCCTCTCTCTTTAAAATAGAGACCCCTTGAACTGGAATCAGCGTGTTACCTTCTCCAGATAAACGGAAAATGCGCAAATGATTTTTTCCAAAAGAAATAAAATAGAGAATCCCACTATCAATCACAAATTTTGCTCGATAATCGGCATTAATACGAGACCGATTATCTTCTACTGGTTTATGTGATACTTCTTCACGACTTATACGGATCCTTTTCCAAGTCATACCTTCATTATTTGACTGATAAACTTCATAACCGGTATGCGTGTATAATCTATTGTTGAACACAACCAAATCATTTATCCTTGTGCCTAACACTCCGTCCATAAATATATGCCACGATTCACCGCCATCCGTGGTGCGATGAATACCGAAGGTGCCAACTTTGTAAAACATCCCATCGTTCACCGCCGCAGCGGGTAAACTATTGAGCATATATGAATGGCTGTAAATTCCAAGATCTGTCCAAGTGTCCCCACCATCTTTTGAACGAAAAGTGTTGGCACCGATTGCTAAGAGTGTCCCATCGGTGGATAAAAGTTTCACACCCGATGGAAGTGATGCAGGACGAGATTGATCTGTTGGTGTTATTTCAGTCCACGATGCTCCCAGGTCAATTGATCGATAAATCCTGCCAGAATTCGGCTCGTCGCTGAGGACTATTGATCTCGCATCCATTGTCGTTAATCCAACCAGATCGGGTCCCATCCCAACGTAGAGATTACTTTCAAGCACTGACAAGGAATAGACGGTTTTTGATGTGCCCACCGACAACTTTTTCCAAATACCTGAATCCATACGATAAAGACCTTGGTTTGTGCCGGTAAACACTGTTCCTCCAATAGCAGCGACTGCGGAAATCCTTTCGCCTGTTAATCCATTGTTAAGTGGCTCCCATTCAATTCCGCTGTCTATAGATCGGAAAATTCCCTCATCTCTAAGCGCAAGATACATTATAATATCCGATTCTATGTTCGGATCTTCTATCGCATCAATGATGATGAATCCAACAGTATCGCCCTTTGGTCGGACACAAAACGCACGCCATGTCTCACCTTTATCCACTGACGCAAATATCTCATCTGTAGAAACAATATAGAGGGTTCCGCGATTCTCCGCCACCGGCATCAGAGATTCATCTATCGGAACACCTGTATTCAGATGCCTCCACGTGCTCGCATCCGCTTCTAATTTGTACATACCTCTTCTTGAAATAGCAAAGGTAGTTCCGTCAGAAACAGTGTAGATATCGTGTACATGGCCACCGGGAGGGCTGCCTGTTTGTCCCCACTGCGGAGTAGAAAACGTGCGTAAATCTTCTTGGGAGTGGGTTCTTAGCGTTGCCTCTGAAAACTGCGTGCCAGCACCTATGCTTTTCCCTGGTAGAATAGCTCGACCAAACCGGTTCTGTATAGACGGTTTTGATATAACATCAAGAACGATAGGTGCCTCAATGATTTCAATAATAGGTTCCGATCTCGCCTCGAAACTATACGGCTTTTGAAATCGAGCAAGATATTGATGACTTGCACCCAGCAGGAACATAACCAAAATTGTTGCCACGCCGAAAGATACCCACGGCACTAACGGTTTGCCAGTCGGTGGAACGGTCGGGTTAATATCGGCGACTTGCCGCATAATCCGCGCCGTTAAATCGGCAGGTAACTGCACGCTCCCGAGCACTTCGCTTACCAAGGATTCTGACGCTTGTAAACGCTCTCGTCCTCGGCGAAGCCGACTTTTTATTGTGTTTACCGACACACCTAAGAAGTTGCCTATCTCCTTGACTGTCATTTCGCCAAGATAGTAGAGTGTCACGACTGTCCGCTCACTCTCCGGCAAGCTTTCTAAAAGTTTTTTGACAATCTCAGAGTTCTGCTCAGCCGCGTCTGCCTCGCGTTCCAGCGTTACGTAATGTGTATAAGAGGATTCATCTATCTCTTCCAAGGGTGTATCTTCCAGCGACTGCATCGCCGGTTTATGCCTCTGAATCCAATTAAGGGTAAGCCGATTTGCAATAACATACAGCCATCCGGCAAAACACTGAGGATCTTTCAGTGTCCCAAGCTTTCTGTATACTTGGAAAAAAACATCTTGCGTCAGTTCCTCGGCATAGTGAAAATCACCAATCTTCCGCCATATAAGCGCGTGAACCCCTTTTTGATGCTTCTCGACTAAAGTACTGAATGCCGAATCATCACCTGATAATATCCTGCGTATTAATTTAACATCATCTTCTAACATCCGTAACCTCCAAAACGAATAAAAATATGTTATATTATTTCAGTTTCTAAAGCTGCTAAATATAAAAAAATGCTTTACAATATCCCTTTTAAATATTAAAGACACAGTTTTTCTATGGAAGGGTGCATTATAAAAAATAAAAGGCGAATTTGCAATAGAAATTGCAAATTCGCCTGAAATTATACGGCGTTCCTACAGTGGAAAACAGCAGAAACGCAAATACGGGTTAACTATCGTAATCACATACAGATTCCCATGCCTCACAAGTTCCTTTCTCGTAAAATATACATGTCTGGGAACACCAGCCCCCCGTTCCGCAATCATCATCACTATCACATGATGCTTCTGCGGATGGAGCATACATCGCCTGCGATAACAAAAGGACCCCGCTGGCTACACCCAAAGTTAACGGTGCCCGTATACCGACCCGTCCACTCTCAGATGTAAGAAACCGCTTTGCTCTATCGCGTGTCTCTTTTTTCACTTGGATTTTCCTCCTTTCTGCTGGATTTACATCCAACCAAATTAATTTTCCAAACGCAGTTAGCAAACCTATTCCAGCATCAAAGACTTACGTGAAAATCAGGCGTAGAGGTCTTCTGCTGGAAATACTTGAAAACCAAATTGTGCAGAGCACAATTTGTCTTAACTTTACATTCTCAATTCAGTAGGCTTGTACTTTAGGGTCAATCTCCGCTAAAGCAGGTCAAAATTTCGTCCCTCTTCCAGAGACAAAGTCGCCTCGTCGTTGAATAGATCTTTCCATCTTGAAATGCTTGAAAACAGACGCGACTTCAGTTGATTTGTGCTGTTCCATAAGTGTCTCTGCCAAAGCTTTTTCAAGATGTTCATATCTGTTAATTCCCAATCTATACACATTGGATGTTATTTTACGTGTCTCAGAACTATACCGACGACAGAAAATAGGACGGAACAAATTTTCATCCGTTTGATAACCTCTTGTCACTGACGGATGATTCTCCTCAAACAATCGGATAATATTGTGTGCTGTCTTCTGCCAAATGTATTTCCGAGTAAAACCTTTCGCAACTCTTTCATATTCAGCACGCATACTGGATGGCTCCAACCCTTGATTAATCGCCACCGAAAGTTGGTCCATGGATACATGAAAATCTCCAAAATTATCCCATTCCAATCCGATACTCACCCCTGCTCCTTTTACTTCTGGGGGGAGACCGTATTTCGTCATGGCAATACACGGCGTTCCATAAGCCATTGCCTCCAAAACCACTGAAAGCGGTGTTCCCGGCATCGCAGGAAAACAGACCAGATCCAGTGCCTGAAAGAAAACGGGCAGAATTGCAGCCATATCCTCATCATCTGCCCTGAAAATTACTACATTCTCCGGCAGATTCTTATAGTGCTTTGCCAATACGTGATCATAAACAAAAATCGAGAGATGTCGGTTGGCTCTCGCAAACGCAGAAATCCACTGTGCACCAAGATGCGGCTCAAATCCAGAAACCAATCCAACAACCGGGTGCTCGGCAAACATCGGTCTATCAAAAATAACAGCGGTGTGTTGCTTTGCTAACCCCTTATCAATCGGTTCAACAACGTTGATACCGTCCGGAATCACGTGGATATGCCTTCCCGGAATACCACACTCACTCAGCCATTCCTTCATCCATGATGCTTTGACAACCAAACTATCATTCGTTTTCTGGGCTACATAGAGAGCCAAGATTGATTCAAGCAGCGAACTTTGTAGTTTCTGGCTGTTTTCTATACAGTGAACAATTGGAATATCTGGAACCTGATAGTATAACAGGTCATTTTCCATTAATTGAGAAAGCAGTAAAATACCATCGTATCCTTCTCTAGCGTGCCATACAGGCGCAAAGGTATCGTCCGCATCATTTGTTATCTGTCGAATACGAATCTTCCCCAAATCTCTCTTGGTACCGGGGCGCATACCGCCATCCTTCACTTGTGAAAAAGCCAGCGTCTCTAACGATGCTTTACGCGTAAGTGAAGATAAAAGTTGATACCGATTCATAGTCGTAATGTAATCAATTGATGATTCTTCTTCTCTAAAACCGAATGGAACCAATAACCTGAGTTCCCCACATACAGGTTGAGAGGCGTTAAACTCACCAGATGACTCAGGAATCTGTGCTAAAAGTTGTCCTCGCTTACCAAACCACTCCAATCGTTTAATACCTTCAAAAACAGATGACACCTTATACTTTTTTTTCAAAGATTCAACAATTTGATACTCCGTCTGAGTCCCATAGCGACTCAGAATATCCGATTCTACATCGTTGATTTCAATGATGTCGTTGGTTTCAAGGTCAGCCACATATTTGCGACCCTCTTGTTCAAATTTATGATGCGGTTTTAAGCGATAACTTGGGTTATGGGTCATTGATTCTTTATCCTCCTTTTATGTTAGGCAGTCGCCTGTATTAAGCCGTGAACCCTTTTAAGTGTTGCCTTTGCTCGTTCCTCATCCTCAACCACCGCAGCAAGGACTGCCTCAGCTTCCCTCACGGTATGATTCTTCAAAATGCTTAGCGCAAGACCATCCTCAAGGTGCATGGAATACGCTGCATCCCTTATTAGACAACGCTCATAATGTTGATCCATCCCCAATACAATCGATTTGTATTTCAACCACTCACTGTCTTGATGTGTTAAGCCTTCCCTCTCTAAACCGTGAGATGCTTCTGACGGTATCGGTACAAACATATTTAAAAGTCTATTTGGACTGACGAGCCGTCTCTTTTCGTGGAGTCTCTCAAAGCACTTTATAATCCGTCGCGCCGTTTTGTCCCAAGTGAACGACACTGCTCGTTCCCTTGCCCTCCGAGAAAGTTCCTGTCGCATTTCGTCATCATTCAGCAGCACATTAATCTTCTCCGAGAAATCCAAGGGTGAAGGGTAACTCACAACCGTCGCTATATCTTCTTCAAAATTCTCGGCATCAGCAATCAGACCGGTATTTCCAACAACCGATGGCACACCATCAAAATTAGGAACAATAGGTGGAATACCACACGCCATCGCTTCGAGAACCGTCAATCCAAAGGTTTCCTCACCTGACATTGAAAGGAAACAGTAGACATCAAACGCATTGTAGACCAGTGGCAACTTCTCACGAGGATGGAATCCGGCATAGACGAGATTATTAGGAAGTTCCCTCGATTGATACCTTCCGAGGTTCGGACCGGCAATCAAAAACAACAAATGCGGATTCAGTTCAGCGAGTTTTAAGTAGATAGATGCTCCTTTTTCTGACTGCACCCGTGAAAGGTAGCCAACAGTTGGAGTTGTTACAATACGTTCGTCTCCAACCTGTTCAGCCAACTCTTGCTTGGCTTTTTGTTTATCCATCGGGCGGAACAACGCCGAATCTACACCGTTAGGGAGTGTATTAAAGAAACTCGAGTCCCATACATAATCCGAATAGAACTCCCGGACATAATCCGAGGGAGCCGTGAAAGCATCAAAATCTCGCATCGCTGCGTAATGCCGCAATATAGAGTTTATCGCTTTTCCACCATGTCCACGGGGGGCGTGACACTGAACTAAGATCGGTGGGAGTTCTATATGCTCGTAAAGTGGTAGCAGCCACGTTTCCTGGTCGCGATGTAAGGTTAGAATACCGAAATAGGTTTCGTTGATTCTTCGGCTGCGTCTCCCGAAGTCAGACACACTGATATCAACTTCATATACGTTATCTGCTAACTTCCGATTCTGGTTGCCTGCAAAGTGAAGATCTACGTATTTGGTGAGATGTTCAAACATGTAAGACAGTGCCATGTTCGTTCCCGCATACAACGTTTCGATATCAAAATACGAGTCAACATTGATACCCGGTATTGCAACAAGCAACTTCCGCCGTTTACTTTCTACAGCGAAAGTTTCTCTGAGATTTTCACCGCGATTGAATAGTAATCCTTCCCTTTCAAATTCCGCGAATCTCTCAAACGCCTCATAAATCTCGTCCTCTGCATAAGTGGTTTTCAGGACTTGGACAATTTCTTCATTTGTCTGCTCCTCCGCCAATTTCAAGATGTCGAACATTACAGCGGAGAGTTCGATAATACTCGCTTTTTCAAGGTCTGCAGCATAAAATACAGCATCCTTTTCAAAGAGGTAAAGCGGGTGTAAAATTCTTGGGAAATCAAACACTTTTTTCTCCAATCTTTTCGTTGTTTGTAATTGAGCTCTCAAAATTAAGGACACCACATTTTGTAGCAGAGGGTGCATAATTTGAAAAAAATATGCGAACATAACACGCATAAAATCACACCAAGCCCGCACATATTTCGGTATGAAAGCCACAGGTTATCAAGGTGCAATGCATAATTTGTTGGTAAAAAAGGCATAACCTGCTGAAAAAAATGGACATAATTTGGCGAAAATATGCGAACGTAACACGCCGAATTGATCTTTACTGGAAGGCAAAGGTTCTACTTTAGAAGTGCAGATAAAAATTAAAGTATCAAACTGCACCTTCAGTAACCCAAAATTGTGTCCTTAAATAATAAAGGGACGCAATCTGACATAAGAAATAGAACAGCGTGAGCAGACGGGCACTATGTCCGATGCGTCAATGTGAGTAAGATGTATCACTGCTGTCTATGGAAGGTAACGGGTAAGTTCGTTCTATATTCAGAGAAAACACGAACAGGGTTACGACTCAGAAGGGAGGCAGTAGCGATGAGTATTGATTCACTGATTAAACAGGTCGAAAGTCTCAACAATAACATTCGCGTTGAGAGAACAGATGAATACCTTAGCGTAAAAGGGAACACGTATTATGTGAGAGGCAAATTGAAGTTGTTAGGCTTTCAATGGAATCCAAATAAACGAGAATGGTATTACTTGTTAAAAGGGATGGACCTAAACTCAAACGAATCTGGAGAGCTTACGGCGTTTATGCCGTGAAAACCCACCTCATTTAGGTTGAAATAAAAGGCATGGAGGGTAGACGAAGATGTCTGTAGATCCGACTATTCTGCGCGGAGTGCTTCAATAGGGGGGAGCGATGATGCTTTTATCGCGGGATACAGCCCAAACGAAATACCGATTACCACTGAGAATGATACTGAAATCAGCACCCATTGTAAGGATATAACGGCGGGCCATTCAGGGACAATTTTGACAATTTTGACGGCAAGTATTGCCATGCTTTCACCGGCAAAGATGCCTAATCCAATACCGATTCCGCCGCCTACGCTACATATTATCACCGCTTCTATTAAAAACTGGAGTAGGATATCAAGAGGTTTAGCACCGAGTGCTTTTCGTAATCCGATTTCACGGGTGCGCTCGTTGGCAGCAACAAGCATCATGTTCATAATCCCGATGCCACCGACAAGTAGCGAGAATCCAGCAATGCTGCCTAAGGTTATCTTTATGACTTTACTAATTTTCTCTAACTGTGCCATACCTTTTCGCATCTCAAAAAACGCGATGAAATCGTCTTGGTTTTTGTGTCTCTTTCTAATGACTGTTTTCACCTCTTCAATTGCCTGAGGAATATCCTCGATGGTATGCGTATGGACCGAGATATACTCAATATGGTTATTGCCGGTGAAGCGTTCTTGAACGGTTGATATAGGAATAAAGGCCAGGTTGTCGAAACTCCAACCGAATCGAAGACTTCTACCTCTCGGCATGAGGACCCCGACGACTTTAAATCGTTCTGTGAATCGCACTCCTTTTTTTCGGTGTTTCCAATTGTAATACTCACTGTGTCGTGCGATTTTAATTTCTTGTCCCAAGGGCGATTTATTACCGAATAAGGCAGTAGCAATCTCATTTCCCAATACGCAGATTTTCGCTCCATTCTCTACATCTTCATCTGTGATAAAACGTCCCTCTTTAAGGTTCCACTCCATTGCAGTTTTATAGTGAGCGTCTACGCCGTTCCAACCCGCACGGGTTTCAGCGCCGCCCCTGCCTGGATGAGTACCCCTGACCAGTTCCAGAGTTGCGGCGCGACCGCCTTGAGGGAAGGACATTCCGCTTCCATTGCCAACACGTCTTCATATTTCAGGTATTCGCTGCTGCGGTTACGGACCCAGCGGTTATTTATACGTTTGAACCGCAACCGATACATAGTAAACTGATTCGCACCGCCGAGTTTCTGTATATCTTGCTGGACTATCTCCTTGGCACCATCACCAATCGCTATCATCGCCAGTACTGAAGCAACACCGATAATAATCCCCAACATCGTCAGCAGAGAGCGCAGTTTATTTGAACGAAGTGCAGCAATACTAATTGATATCGCCTCAACTGTGCGCATTTCACTCCTCCATATTATATGAAAACCTATTCTCGTTTCAGTTTTCCCCATATTGTCGTGAGCAACTGGGGTTGTGGTGAAACGGGCAACGCATACGCCGGATCAAACCAATCCCCAAGATGATTCCATCCAACATGCGTTAGTTGTTCGGACTGCCCATCCCTTAAATTGACTTTGAAAATTTGAAAATTCTTGTTTTCATCAGCCTGTCTATAGAGCAGTGCGTCGCCACTGGGAGACCAAGCCACCGAGGTTGCTTTTGGACCCGCTTCATCAATAATCTGGGTGATGCCTGTTCCATCGCGTTTTACTGTATAAATTGTCTCTCTCTCAATGAAATCCTTAAGGGGAACTTGGTTAAGCCAAGAAAAAGCGATCTTGTCTCCTCTTGGGGACCATTTCACGGTAGGTAGCCATGAGGGTGTTGCCTTGGGTGGAAACAGGGTCTTCTGTTTGCCAGTACGTAGGTTGAAGATACTTATCTGCATCTTTTCCGTTTCCCAGCCAGTAACGAATGCGATTTCCGTTCCGTCTGGCGACCACGTCGGAGGTCCCCCTATTGCGAGGCGTTCCTCATCCTCTTCACCGAGTGTGGCAATGTGGAGGACTCGTTCATCGTTTATGATGCGCGAGTAAGCGATCTGTTTACCATCGGGAGACAATGCGGGTTCCGCTCTGGGTGCTTCTTTCTCAAAGACGCGTTGCACATTTGTTCCATCTGGATCCATGAGGTATAGATCCCAAACGCCATCTCGATCAGAGGTGAAGAGGATCTGTTCACCTGTTGGGAACCAAATAGGCGTGATGTTCTGTGCACGGTGATGTGTTATTTTCGTCTGTTGACTCCCATCTGGATTCATGAGATAAATATCACGAGTCCCTTCACGGTCTGCCCAAAACGCGATTTTAGCGGTTTTCGGGGCTTCTGCCCAAACAGGGCAAAGCCAGCACAACACCAAACTGCAAGTAAAAAGTAGTAGCCGAAAAGCCATGAGAATTTCCTCAAAATTAGAAATATTCACTTAAAAACTATAGTAGATTATGAATACATTAGAACTACGCACTTCATTCCGTTGGAATACGAGAAAACAAATATAACTTCAGCAGAAATAGAATATTGGAATAACATCACTGCTAAAGTACTTTCAAGGTGATTAAATCTGAAACGTTATTTCTTTTTCACTTCCCCCCATGTTGTTGTGAGCAACTGGGGTTGTGGTGAGACTGGCAACGCATACTCGGGATCAAACCAATCCCCGCCAGCATTCGCTTGACGGATACCCCCAAGATGCGTCAGCTGCGTCCGAATCCCGCTGTTTAGATTAAGTTTGAAGATTTGGAGCCGCCCCTTAATTTCCTGTGTATAAAGGACATCTTCTCCATCCGGCGATAACGCTGGATACTGGGCATAGGGACCTGCTTCTTTAACGAGTTGTTTGAGACCGGAGCCGTCTCGATTGACGATGTAGATCGTCTGTTTCTTCTTCCATGCGTTATGAAGATCCGCATCCAAGATGGGGGGTAGCGGATGCTTGTTCCCAGTAAAGGCAAGTCTATCTCCCACAGCAGACCAAGAAGGATAGTATTGCCAAATCAGTGCTTTTATGGGTAGCGGTTGTGCCTGCGCTCGTGTCTGGACGTTGATAAATGTTAGTTGAGACGCGAATGGCTGGTCTACAGAGTAGGCAATTTCAGTGCCATCGGGCGACCATGCGGGATACCAGCCTTCCGCAATATGTTCATCCTCTTGTTCCCCAAGGCGCGCAATGTGTATATCAGCATTAAGATTACCCACCTTCGCGTTCACATAAGCGATGTGTTTGCCATCTGGCGACCATGTTGGGTTGGTTCTATAAATTTTCGTTTTTCTCTTGAAGACGCGTCGAACGTTTTTTCCATCTGGGTCCATCAGGTAAAGGTCTCGCTCGCCCCCGCGATCGGAGATGAGAAGAATCTTTTCGCCTGTAGGTGACCAGACGGCTTGCAGATCATTTCCAGGATGTTGTGTGAGTCTCACCTGTTCGCTGCCATCAGGGTTCATGGTGTATATTTCTCTGTTTCCGTCGCGTGTAGAGGTAAACAGGATTTTAGGGGTTGTTGGTGCTTTTGCGAAAACTGAATAAACATTTGTATTCAGGACCAACAACACCTTAAGTAGGAAAAAGACTAACAATCTCATCGTTCTCATAAGGCTTCTCTCCTAAGATCATCTTATAATTTGAACAATAAACGTAATACGTAAGACCTCTCATAAGTTAAAGACACAATTTTCGGCTGAATAGGGTGCATAATTTTGCAACATAGAAGAATCCGCCTATTTATTGAATTGTGGATATTTAGCGTTGACCGCATCGACCTGATGTGATACAATCAAGTACCAGGGATTTAGCGAAAAGGAGAGAAAATGAGACGTTTTGGAACACAAGGTCCCGTCAATCCTCAAGAGCATTACATTGTTGCGCGGACCGAGGAGATCGCCGATTTCATCGAACGCGTTGAAGAAGGTAAATATGTTGTCTTGTTTGCACCGCGCCAAACAGGCAAAACTACCTTCTTTCAGGCTGCGTTGGAAACGCTCGCGGTCGGTAACGCTGCTACCGCTCAAGCCGAATCCGCTTCAAAGTTCACCTACTTCCCTATTCAACTGAATTTTGATGTGTACAAAAACACCGCTGTTGCTGATTTTTATGCCAACCTTTACCAAGATATATGCGAAGAAATTGAGAGTTTGTTTCAGCGACGCGGCGGCTCCCCATCTGAAGCTTTAATCCAATTTTTAGCGGACACAAAACTAACCGACCATCACGCAATGCGGCGGTTTTTTAGAAACCTCGCGCGTTTTCTAACGCCTCAGAAATTCGTCTTAGTCATTGACGAGTTTGATGGCATCCCCCCCGCTGCTCTGAGCGATTTTCTTCATACCCTCCGTCACATCTACATTGCTGGGAAGCCCCGGTGTCCGCACAGCGTCGGTATCATCGGAGTTAAAAGTATTGCGCAGCTCAACTATGACCGGTCTATCTCTCCGTTCAATATCCAAGATGAGTTTCAGCTACCCAACTTCACCCTTGAACAGGTGCAGGAACTGCTTGGGCAATATACTGAAGAGGTCGGACAACCTTTTGTTCCTGAAGTTATCGTATCTATTCATAAACAGACTGCCGGGCAACCTGTGCTTGTCAACCGATTCGCACAGATTCTCACAGAAGAATTGGAAGTTCCAAAAACCGAGCCGATTACCATGGCACACTTTTCAGAGGCACACACGGAGCTCCTTCATGGGCAGAATACTAACATTGAGCATCTAACCACTAATATCCGCAGAAACCCACGCTTTGAAAGCGTTCTGATGCGCATTATGGCACGTGATGAAGGTGTGGACTTCAATATGGACGATGACATTATCAGTGAACTCGCCATGTATGGGGTCATCAGGAGAGCTACTGATGGTATGTGTGAAATTCTCAACCCGATCTATCTGTATCGTATCATGAGAACCTTTAAACCGACAGTGAATGGGTTGGAGCATGAGTACCTTTCCGGTGGGAGTAGTGAAGACTTTCTCAAGTATATTACCCCGACCGGACAGCTTGATATGGCAGCGTTGCTTGACAACTTTCGAGATTTCATTGTCCGTGTCGGGTTCCAAATTTTACAAGTCCCCGATACACCCCAAGAATCGGTTGGTAGACATCTGCTGCTCGCCTATCTTGACCAGTTTGTTAAACTTATCGATGGTTTCATGCACATTGAGGTGCCAACCGGCCGCGGTCGGATGGACATCATTATCATCCATAACCGGCAGAAATATATCGTAGAAACGAAAATTTGGAGAGGCGACAATCGTTATCAGGCAGGCAAAAAGCAACTCGCAGCCTATCTCAGCTCTGAAGGAGTAACAGAAGGATACTACGTTGTCTTTGACCATCGACAGGACCCGGAACCGCGAGTAGAGACGGAAACGGTAGAAGGTTTGACGGTTCGGAGTTACATCATTCCTGTGATGCAAGAACCGCCTTCAAACATTCCAGATCCCCACAGCAGACGTTAATTAGGTAAGGACGATTCATTAGACTGCTCTGTAATTCCCTGTTCTTTGCAATAATCACGGATGATTGGTAAAAAAAACTCGGCGTATTTCTCAACTTTCGCGGGCCCAACCCCGTGAATCTGCATAAATTCTGCTTCGGTTTTCGGAAAATGAAAGGCTATCTCTCGCAACGTTCGATCGCTAAAGACAACGAACGCCGGAACGTCTTCTGCATCAGCAATCATTTTGCGCTTCTCTCGAAGTTGCTCAAAAAGTTCCGGAGCGTATGCGTTCGGTTCTTCAGATGCTGCCTCAGATGTGTTTGGTGTTTCAGTTCCGTGCTTTACTGAATCTGCTGTAGCACGGTCTATTGTGTCCACCGGTAATCCGCAAAACTGATCGCCTCTGTTGAGGACACCCCACCCCTTCTGTGTCACGCGGAGGCTGCCGTGTCGGGCATCTCGCGCAAGAAGTTTATGTTGGAGAAATTGGAGGGACAAATATCGCCATTGTGTTTTACTGTAATCTGTGCCAATTCCATGCGTGGAGAGTCGATCGTGCCTGTTATTCAGGATTTTTTTTTGTTGCGAACCCCGCAATACATCAATAATATACGCTTCTCCAAACAACTGTCCTGTCCGCAGAACGCAGGAAAGAAATTTTTGCGCCGAAGTCGTCAAATCAATCCGTTCCATTTCCGAGTTGCGGCAGTTATCACACATCCCACAATTCTGATTTTCGTATTCCTCCCCGAAATAGGCTAACAACACTTTTCGGCGACACGCTATTGATGTTGCCCACGAAACAAGCGTCTGCAATCGTTCCTGTCGTCCCTGTCTTTCAGATGATGCCCCTTGATTGATGAAGTGGTCGATAGTGTCCACGTCCCCGTAACTGAATAACAAGAGACAGTCTGCTGGAAGTCCATCGCGTCCACTGCGTCCAATTTCTTGATAGTAAGATTCCGGCTCCTTCGGCAAACCCGCATGTAGCACAAAACGGACATCTGCTTTATCAATACCCATACCGAAGGCGATCGTGGCGACTATCACCCGAACATCACCCTTAATGAAAGCGTCCTGATTCTGTTTACGGGTTTCGTCATCTAAATTTGCGTGATAAGGAAGGACAGAAATCCGTCTGGCGGTTAGATCGCGGCATAATGATTCAACTTGTTTGATCGTTTGACAATAGATAATACCGGATTCTTGCTGGTGTTTTTGGAGAAACGCGAGTGCCTGATCAAACAATTCAACCTTCGGCTCAACAGCGATAAAGAGGTTTTCTCGATTAAAACTCCCTATGAACTCATGTCCTTCGTCGAACTTAAGTAATTCTTTAATATCCGTTTGAACTCGCGGTGTTGCAGTGGCAGTTAGAGTAACCCAAACAGCACTTTGGAATCGCTCGCGAATAGAAACCAACCCTCGATAATCCGGACGAAAATCGTGGCCCCACTGTGAAATGCAGTGGGCTTCATCAATCGCAAGACAGGCGACATCTGCTTCATCAAGCATTATGAGTATTTCAGACTTCATGAGCGTTTCAGGTGCGAGATAAAGCAATTTGATTTCACCCTGTCTGACCGCCTGCATTGTGGCAACGTATTCAGTATATTCGATAGTATGGTTAAGAAAAACAGCACGAATACCGAGGTTTGTCAGTTGCATCACCTGGTCCTGCATGAGCGAAACGAGTGGAGAGACGACTACGGTCACACCCTCAAAAATGAGTGCCGGCAATTGATAACAAAGCGACTTCCCACCACCGGTTGGTAAAACGATCAGCGCATCTTGTTTCTTGAGGATGTGATTAATAATCTCTTCCTGAAATGGGCGGAATTCCGTATGCTTGAAAATATTCTCGAGAATCTCTAAAGGGGATCGTGTCAAATTTTGAGGGAGCGACGGTTTCTCTTCACCGATGGGTTTCTGTTCTTTCTCTTTTACCGCTTCGAGAAACCAACCCGAAATTTGGGCGTAGCAACGCTCGTCTACTTCTGGTATATCTTTTGGTTTCCACCAATGTGCCAAAGACACACGCAGGAGCGTTCCCGTAGGAAGTACCTCAGGTGGTTTTTGAAAACCAGCAAAAGTAAATGTGCAACCGCCGTTTTCGGTGGGGTAGCGATACCGGACCTTCCGCCCTTCCGTATCGCGAGCGAGGGGCTGGTCGGTTCGCCAAAATATAGTACTGTAGGGTGGAATGCCGTTCTGTTTGCTAATGTGAAGTCTGCCACTTTCAGTGTTTTGCAATAAACCTTCATAGAGGACGCGTGGATGCCCAGTTTTCGGCGGCATTAAGAGTTCAATCGCGCTCACCAGGTCTTTCATGTCTTCTGTCGTGTGAAGACGCGATTTCTTATGCACGACAAAGTTTTCATTGTGCGGTGGAATCAACGACGTTTCGGGTTCTCCCGTAATCTCCCAAATGTCACCAACCTCATATTCCCGATTCGCGCCGTCATGCGGATCCGCGTTAAACGGAACGAGCCGGACGCTTTCCCCTGTTTCTGTAATCGCGCCGATACACGCGCCGCTTCCCATGCGGGTTTTCGCAACAATGAGTACTCTCACGGTAAGATGTCTTCGACCTCCAAATCGAGGGTTTTTGCTAATTTATCCGCGACCAAAGAGCGGTGACATGCCTCTGGTGCGGTTTCTACGCAAAAGAGGGCAACGACTTTGGCATCCGATTCCAGTTCATTCAGCAGCGTTTGGGGTTCAAATTCGGCAAGGCATTCGGTATGGTAGGCTTCAATAAATGCTTCCCCCAATACGGTGCGTTTGCGTTTAGCGGTTTTGCTGGCTTTATCTGCCGCTGCCTGTTTGTCTCGGACGGTTTTCGTTGGACCGAGGTCTTTTCGATGGATATATCGGATGCCGAGTTCTGACAGACGCGCTTGCAGTCGTACACTGTTGGCGAATGCATACGTCGAACCGCGGAGACCGCGCCGACTCCGGATATCGCAGAATGTATCAACTTCTGCCTGGCAGAGTGCGTCAAAAAAACCGGATTCGTCAAAGCCGTATACGCCGATGGTGACAATTTTAATTTTCATAATAGGTAGAATTAAGTGTATTTTTTCCGAGAATGAAACGTCTCGTCTCCGAATATCGACAATTGTCCACCTGTCAGGCGTTCGACGGCTTGCTCCTGTGTCACTTGCTCGCCATTTTCGTCGATGTGAATGATGGGGATGTCCTGCGTTGTGAGGGTCGCACCGATCAGTTTGCATCGGTGGCACTCCTCTGGTTTCCCCTCACTGCACATCAGGACCACAGAGTGTTGTTGCAAGAAAGCGGTGTGCAGACGTTCAATGCCGCGTTGATAGTATTCCCTTTCCTTGACCTTTTCGTAGTCAAGTTTCCCGTTGACGTAACAGGTTTCATCGTCGGGTCTACCACCGAGTGTGTCTCCCATGAATACATAATAGATGTTGTGTTGTTCAAGTTCCTTTGCTAACGCGGCTTTGGAGAATTCGGGCTTGTAGCGCGAGTAGGGGGCGGAGCGGACATCAATGAGGTAGGCGATCTCATGCTGGTGTAGCACTTCGATGAGTTCCGCAATGGAACGGCTTCCGTAGCCTATGGTATAGATTGGAATGGGGGTGGGTGGTCTTTCCATGATAAATTTATGGGTTACTCATTCATCTTCTTCTTTGACTCCTTATCAGCGACATGTACGCATCATGGTCCCCGATCCAAAACCAAATCAAGCCTTCCTCGTGTTCAAATGCCAACGCGCGATAATTATCGCCAACTTTGGCACGCCACCACTCGCCAACCTTCTGGAGTTCAAGGGAAGGATGTCTTGGATTTTCTTTGAGCAACTCAAATTTTCTGTCTGCGAGTTTTTGGATAGTGGGTGGCAGTCTGTGGTAACGCTCCCAAAACTCAGGTTTGGCTTTATAGATCGGTTAGCCTCCCCTCCTGAATATCTTCAAGTATTTCATCGCGCAGCGGGTCCAGTCTGCCTGCTTTTATATCTTCGTCAATTTGTCTGTCCCATGCCTCCGAACGGGCCTTTAGGATTTCATGAAGACTGTCTGCTAAAGCTTCCAAAAGGGCTTGTTGGGTAACGCCTTGACACGTCTTTACTTCAGGCACATCAGGAATCCGTCCACTCCATCCAGTAGATGTTCTTTTTACAGAAGCCGTATAAGTTTCCTCAAAACGAGGGTCGTTCAGCTGGATGGGCCGCGGGTCTCTTTGTTGAACCTGTTGTGCTGGTACTCCTATAGCGGGGATCTTCGGGATGACAATAGCTCCCATATCTGTGTTCCTCCTGGGACGGTGCCTCTCAACATATCTACATGTCTTCTACAACTTGTCTACGATTCTCGTGTCTACGCACAACAGACAAATCCCCGAACGCCTGCGGAGTTGTCAGGCATGCTGTATGTTAGTATACCACATTTTTAGATGCGATGCGAATTTATTCTTTATTTCCACTTTTTTGCAGAATTTTTAGGAATTATGCTATATTAATCTAAGTTGCTCCGTTATTCTCCCGCAAGGTATAATTAAAAATCGGATCTGTAGCTCGTAATGAAATTAGGTTCCTTAAATGGCATAATTTGTCTTTGCTTTACATTTGGAGAGCGAATACTCAGGAAAGCATATCTTTGGCTCAAACCTGCGGTGTTCTTCCGCAAGGTATAATTAAAAAAATGAAGAACTATAGCGTCAGAATGATTCGTGAGAATATGGAGAATATCCCGCAATTCCCGATTCCAGATGGGTATGCCATCCGGAATTATCGCCGGAAGGAGGGACACATCTGGACACGGATTCTCAAAGCAGGCGAACCCTACATGAGAATTGACGATGGGCTTTTTGATCGCGAGTTTAAACGGCATCTCTCAGTGATGGAGGATAGAAGTTTTTACCTAACGACGGACACAGGCGAGGAAATCGGCACAATCACGGCATGGTGGCAAAATATAGGTGGAGAGGCGTGGGGACAGATCCACTGGGTAGTGATTCATCCCGACTATCAAGGAAACGGGCTGTCCAAACCGATGATGACTGTGGCGATGGAACGCCTGAAACAATCCCACGAGCGCTGTTTTCTCGGCACGTCAACCGGGCGTCTGGCAGCGATCAAAGTTTATCTTGACTTTGGTTTCATGCCCGACCTTTCACATGAGAATAGCAAAGAGGCTTGGACAGAAGTCGCATCCGTTTTGGAGCATCCCCTTTTGGGGGAGTTTATGAGTTGAAACTTACTTGTAAAAAGTGAAGGAGGTTGAATTATGAGCGGGACAGTTACGCCAATGCTCAGCGCGCAGCAGATCGCTGACTACCATGAGGACGGCTATGTAATTCTGCGAAATCTCTTATCCGCGAAAGAGGCAGATGAACTCCGGCGCGTTGTCCAGGAACAGGTAAAACGCGATGCCTATCCATCGACGCTCAAATATCCTGAGCCAGCGAAATATACGGTGAGTGGCAATCGTCTTGCCGACCCTGGACTCACTGCAATAGCCGAACATCCGAGGGTTGTCGGTGCCGTAGAATCCGCGCTCGGTCAACCCGCGCATCTCACGGCTTATGTCGCGTATTTGCGGACACCCGGCGATAAAGGGGGTGGGGCGCATTGCGATTACAAACGCTGGCGACCTGTTGGGTCATCGATGAACTGGGTATTCGCCATCATCCCACTGACCGATTTTGATACAGAGTACGGTCCCTTTCTCGTATCACCCAAATCCCACAAGTTGACGCAGGTAATTAATTCGGACGCACACATCTTAGATCTCACACGTCCTGATCCGGAGCAGTTACCCGATTTCATTGATCCTGAACTCAAAGCGGGGGACTTGCTGGTCGTCAACGAGCACGTCTGGCACGAGGCACCCCCTGGCACCACAACCGAAGATCGGTGCGGGATTTTCAATAAATATTGTGCTATTGACGCACCCCCTGCCGCGGGGTATTACCCTTACAATCCCGCCGCGTTGGACGCATTGAGCGACGATGGGAAGCGTCTCATTCCCGTCTGTTTTGACAAGCCGATTGCAACGACACGCCTGCTTATTGAGGATTCATCGAGTCAGGAATCGAAATTCCTGCTCCACCGCGATGTTGAAACGAATTCTTGGGCGTTGCCCGGCGGCGAAGGGTGGGAGGAAGAGAAAGGTGTCGGTTGGGATGTCGGTGCGCGGATCGGTTCGCTGCAGGAGCTCACCCAAACCCGATTCGGTTTAGAGGTGCCTTGGATGTCTTATATTGAGGATGTTGAAGAGGGAGATGGTATCTGTCGGATCTACGGCTTTTCTGATGAAAACTTAGACATCGATGCACTCGCCAATAACGGTTGTGAATGGTTCACAAAATCTGAGTTAAAACAACGACTCGGCGAAAGTGATGCTATTTGTGGTGCTGTTAATACATGGCAGCAGGCGGATATCCTCCGGGGCAAAGGGAAGGCGTGCCGTCAAAGCCGACACCAGTTTGAGTAGATTTCATCGCATCCGGTTTAGGAAAAATTCACCATATACGGCATCATGGGCTGTCTTCTCATCAACTATTGGAATCGGCTTCGAGCCGCTTTTTCTGCTCTTCGAGCATCTTCTGCTGACGCTTGACGCGTTCTGGGACTAAACGTTCCCGCTGTGCTGTCGGTTTAAAGTCCAATCTCTCTTTCCCTAATCCGTGCAGCACGGCTAACTCCACCGGTGAGAAATCGTCTGGATTTTCACGGTTGAAATTCATCGGTTCCTTGAGGGAAACTGGTGGATTCGTGATGAAACGGGCGCGTCCCGATGGGTTCTGTGAAGCAGCGTGCAAGATGAACGGATGCAACAGGACGACATCGCCTGCGTTCCCTGTGATTTCTACGAAATCTTGGCATTTGTCAATGAGTTGCCCAAATCCACTCGGCAACAATCCCTCTGGGTGTTCATACAACCGCTGTGCGACGTGTTGGACTGAATCGCATGCCACAAACGTGCCGCCACTTTTTGGATAGATATCCGACCAGACGACGATTGTGAGCAAGCCCTGCTCCGGACTATCTAAGAAATGACGGAAGAAATCGCCATCTTTGTGCCACCCACCGACTTCTGGTGAGGGCGGTTGCCAAGGTGTGTCGGCGCCTAACCCAAAATTAATAATGAAACCGTCGCCCCATCCCGGTTTTGTGTCGCCCCAAAAATTGACAATCCTGTCTTCGCCGCCGAGCAGATCACAGATGGCATCCCATGCCCTCGGTGCAACGTCCTCAATGAGAACCCTGTTCATAGAGGGCAGATGGACTCGGGGTTCTTCCCACGTCGTCGGATCGTTTGGATCATAACCGAGTCGCTTGAAAGCGAAATCTTGCCATTCTTCTGCCAGTTCGCGCGGAAAGCAGTCTTTCAGGATAACATGTCCCTTCTCGATGAAGTGGTTAATATCTTCTTGGGTAAGTGTCCTATAGGTTCTTGCCATTTACAGGTTCCTTGTACTAAAGTTTGAACGGTTTTAGTTAAGACCAAAAGGGAGAGGCACAGGAGACCAACAGCCTATGCTACAAAGACAGGGCCATTCAATTGTCCGAAATCTCTCTTGTGGGAGGGATTTCCAACCCCGATACCCCTCTCAACTTCTTGTAGGAAAGGTCTCAGTCTTGAATCTTTGTGGGAGGGGTTTCTAACCCCGATACCTCCATCGATAACCTTTCTTTTTGCTATAATGCATTTTCAAAGCCTTCAGAGAAAATCGGGCTTACAAAGCCCTCCCACAAGAGATTAGACCTGAAATAATCTTCAAAGTCTTCACAGAAAATCGCTTACAAAGCCCTCCTACAAGAGATTAGACCTGAAATAATCTTCAAAGCCTTCAGAGAAAATCGGGCTTACAAAGCCCTCCCACAAGAGATTAGACCTAAAATAATCTTCAAAGCCTTCAGAGAAAATCGGGCTTACAAAGCCCTCCCACAAGAGATTAGACCTGAAATAATCTTCAAAGTCTTCAGAGAAAATCGGGCTTACAAAGCCCTCCCACGTTACTTGATGCTTTCTAACAATGTTTCTACGAGTTTTGTTGCGAATGCGTCGTCGTTGATGTGAGCGTCCATCTCAATAACGGTTACATTGTCACCGATGTGTGCCTTCAGGTTCTCGCTCCATGCGGTGCGCGCTTCGGGAGAATCAAAGGGTTGTCCCGTTTTGTCAATCGCTGACACGCCCTGCGCCGGAATAATAACTGTTGTAGGTCCCTGTGCCTCACTGAGTTTACGTGCCATGATGCGTCCGAGTTCAGCCGTCTCTTCAGCGGTTGTCCGCATCAGTGTCACAGTCGGATTGTGCTGGTAGAACAACCTATCGCTGAACTGCTCTGGCACTGTGTCGGGAGGACCGAAATTCACCATATCCAATGCCCCTGGCGCGACAACCTGCGGCAGTCCAGAGTCTCCCGCGGCTTCCAACCGATCGGGACCGGCACTGAGGACCCCACCGACCAATTCGTCAGCAAGTTCGGTCGTTGTTACATCTAACACGCCAGTGAGGAAACCGCCTTTGACGAGATCCTCCATCGCTTGTCCACCGGTACCGGTTGCGTGAAAGACGAGGACTTCATAACCCGCGGCTTCAAGGATTTCCATCGCTTTTGTAACGCATGGGGTTGTCACACCGAACATCGTCGCCGCGATGAGAGGTTTGTCTGCTGTTGCCTCCGGCATCTCCGCGTTGACCATTCCAACGATCGCACCAGCGGCGTTGGCGAGGATCTGCCGAGACAACCGGTTAATACCGGCGATGTCTACAACAGAATACATCATCGTTATGTCTTTAGATTGGACATACGGACTCGTGTCCCCCGATGCCAACGTTGACACCATAATTTTGGGGACACCCACTGGGACCGCCTGCATCGCTGTCGTGCCGATGGTAGTGCCTGCGGAGCCACCGAGTGAGATGATCCCATCGACTTCGCCTGCCGCCTGCTTTTCAGCAACAAGCGTAGCGGCACCTTGTGCCATTATAGCGACACTGTTCCCTCGGTCGCCTTCATCCCTCAATGCCTGAAGGGATGAACCTCCTGCTTGTGCGACTTCATCCGCGGAAACATCTGGTGTTAATTGAGGGTCTCCCAATATACCCGTATTGATAACACACGTTGAAGTTCCAGTGGATTCTATCTGTGCTTTGATAAACGCGAATTCCAGACCTTTCGTGTCCATTGTGCCGACAATGCAAACCGTCTTTGCCATGCCCGAATTCCTCCACTTCTCCATAGATTTCAGATTTATTCTCCGTTTGATTCTAAAGCCCGTCGGAAATCCTCTGGACTTTTCGCTAAGATTGCGGCGCGAAGCAGCTGCTTAAGGCGTTGAGGGTTCTCAATTGTTTCTAATACCGGCTTGAAAGTGCGTGCCACATCAGGCTGTAATAGAAGTTCCAATGCTTCAAGGATATCCTCACGGGCGCGTTCTTTCATGCCCTGTTCAAGTCCTTGTTCACGTCCCTGTTCAAGTCCTTGTTGGTGTGCTTCGGCTGTTGCTTTCTCCGTCCAGTATTCGATAATATTAGATTGCTGCATGGTTTCCTCCAGAATGATATTTGAAATCAGTTCCGATTCATAAACTAAATTCCCTAAAACCGCGAGGCTCCCGAGATATGCTGGCTTATTCGGAACATCAACACTATCTGCGGTTTGGACACAGCGACGCAGCCATTCTTCAGCGTCCATATCCGTAGGACGTTTCATGAGGGGTGTAAATGGAAGCAAACCTGTTGGTTTATTATCAAGAATTGGCTCACCTTCCATTTCAATCAGCCGCAGGACTTGATATTCAATGAAGACCTGATGCCCAGTTATATTTTGTTCGTAAACGCCACGATCCCGCCGTCCCGCATTCGGACGGAGATAAATGACACTTGAATACACCGGCAATCGATAGGTCTCCATCAACCGAATGATATAGCCTGCCATTCGAAGTGACATCTCAGGATCATAACTGTCCGTGGTCTGAAATTCCAAATGGACCAGGACCTCTTCACCGTTGAGTTCCACTTTGATAACGATATCTGCTTCGTGCATTTCAACCGTAGGCTGTTGGGGAACGATCAATTCAACGAAAGTAACATCGCCTCGCTCAAAGTTTAGGCAATGATTGACGAAGTCCATGGGGTGCGTTTGTGCTTGTGTTTTGCTAACAGTATCAAAAATCGCCATTCTGTTCCCTTTCCGAGTTCAGCCAATTATACCATACATTCGCAATGCGAAGCAAATTTTTATCCAGCGGTATTCATAGTGGCGTTCGGAATAATATTCCAAAATGTTACGTTTTTATAACATTTTTAAATTGGCATTTCTGTGCGTGTTTCGGCTGGGAATCCACGGATGGCGTGGGTTTATCGGGTATTTCTCCGTTGCAATTCTCTGTTGAAAAAAAAATAATTTGGCGAAAAGTGTAACATTTTTCATTTTTTTGTCTGAATCTCTGATCCTTGCTCCAGATGAGGTTTAATAAATAAATTGGGTAATTGACGGGCAATGAATTGCCCTACTACAAACGAGTCGGCTCGTAGTAGTGCGATTTATCGCACGTTGAGAAATTACCTGATTAAATTCTTAATCTTCATGCGGAGTGCTATATGTCTAAATAAGTGGCAACTTGAATTATTATATAGAGTGCCGTGAAGTCTGTCAAGAGAATTTTGCCCAGCATCCTGCCACATCACAGAAATTGAGGACCCGATTAAATTCTTAATCTTCATACAGGCGGCAATATTTTGGCGAGCGCCTGAACCGCGTCGCGTCGCGGATGACACAGATGTTTGGGGAAATTTCCTGTCAGGTCTGGGTGAGAACCGGGGTGAGACCCATTCAAGCAGAGAAAAGGACGAAAATTTTACGCAGCCAAGAAATGGAGGGGATTCCTGAACCGCACAAAATATATCTTTTGTTACATTCGGAAGGAAAGCGGTAGGATTTCGAGGCACCCGCAGCAGTCATAAATTTCGTGAACGGGTTATATACCTTAATATATAGGACGCTTTTCGCGAATATCGCGTTCTTTTCGCGAATATCTACAATTTTACGCAATTTTACGAGAATTTAGCGTTTTTTATAAAATATATGCGATGTTTACGAGAATTTAGCGTTTTTTATAAAATATATCCAATTTTTTTGTAATTTTAATTTGACAAATGGCGTTATATAGTGTAGAATTAACGTGTAATGGGTTGAAACGCGAGATTTTTACACAATTACGCGAGGAATTCACAATGCGCCGCTTGGACACAAAAATGATTTTGACTGCGTGTGAGATGTCTTTCAACGGGAAAACAGATAGTGAGATAAGCAGGCTCTTAGAGACGTCTGTCTCCAATGTGTCTCGTTGGCGGAAAAGTGAAGTTTGGCAAGAGTTTGAACAGGAACTCATCTCCGAACACAAGCAGTCGCTTTTAGCAGCGCATCGATCCACAACCCCTTGAAGATAACACATAATCCCGACAGAACATTATGTGTAAAAGGTTAGGTTCAAATGGAGAATGGATTTATTAATCCCTGGATCCGTTCTTATTTTTCAAAAGGTTTTAGGTAAGTAGGGGTTGGGTCTCCCAACCCGTCAAACATTTTATTCCATAAGAACAAGGAGAGAACGAATAATGTTGTCAAAGAAAATGGCATTTTCGTTAACGAGTTTAATAACAATATTTGCGCTTGCTTTTGTGGCGTCTACTGCGATGGCTGCGGATGGTGGGCCGACGGTGACAATCTCGACCGCAGACCACCATTTTGACGATGGGAAGCAGGTCGTCCTAGCGGCAATCACTCCCCCTGGTGATTCAGAGGTTGCTGATGCTGTTAAGGTAACAATCGAGTTCAGCGATGTCGTAAACTTTAACGCAACGGTTGCTGACGCTACCCCTAACACGGGTGCCAACTTCTCACCAACTGCAGATGTTATGTGGGTATTCACCAACGGCGACGGTGTGGAACAAACGGCACCTACTACTATCACTTGGGATCAAATAAACGGTAAAAAATACGAAGCGGTGTTTGCCCCTGGTACTGCTATCACAAAGGTGATTGTGTATGTCCCCGCAGATGTGGCTACAGCTGTTACCGGTTCGACCCAAGGCAAAGGCAACCAAGCCTCCGGTGCTTACGAGTTTTCTATAGTCGCTGCAGATGCTGGAGATCCCTACCCAGTTCGGATGGTGCGGCTTATACCTGAATCTGATTTCACATCAGCGAAAGTCACCGGCCCCTTTGACGTTAAGATCGTGCTGAGTGAAAAGCCGAAAGCGTTCACAAAAGCGAATGTCAAAGCCAAAAATGGATCTGTCACAGCCGTTATTGATGGCGGAGCCGTAAGTCGAGCAGATTATCTCAATGGAGATATTGATGGAACTGCTGCTCTTTACAATACCGCTGACAATGCGATAGACACTGACGGAGCTGCTACTGACACTGACCCTCTCATGCCAATGGCAACTGGTAATGTTCGCGAGTTCTATCAGTACAAAGCGACGATCACCCCAAATTTCAAGGGCGAGGACGTGATTGTCTGGGTCACGGACTTTGAAGACCGTGCGCTTGCTGCAAAGAAGTATGAAGTCGCCCGTACGTCTGCCGGTGCTACCCGAACGGTGCCTGATGATCTCGCCGAGAATAAAGAGAAAACAGCGGTTATTAAAGCAGATCTGACAGGTGTTGATAAGCCGACAGCCGCAGCAGGTACCTCAGTCGGTATCGCTAACGACACGATCATCCCGATGGGTGGCTACTTAGTCGTCGCCAGTGATGATGGAGACGGTGCCAACGACGCAGAAAAGTCAAGCGAGACGGGAATCATGCATCCTGGTGATGCGAAAGACGCGAATCTCGCAGGCAGTGGTCGAAGCGCACGCGCACAGTTATACAACGTTGTTATCGGCGGTCTTCGGGATTTGGAAACCTTCCTCATCAATGATGGCACGATTGACCTGATTACCACAGACGGCACAGGTGCGGTCATCAGTGAAGTTATGTGGGGGACAGATGCGTCCTTAGCGAATCCTGAGCACAACCAATGGATTGAGATTCGCAATACCTCCGGTGCCCAGATCAAGACCAAAGATTATAAGTTGATGTTCTATGAAGCCAATGAGGCATTGCCGGATATGACTGCTGCGGATAGTAAGATCGCAGACCGGTTGAGCACTCGGAACTGGAACATCGCAGGGACAGGACAGAGCGGTAGATCCATGGCAGCTACCGGTGGAGATCAGGTACAATTCGCTGGTACGACTGACATTGTTTCGATGCAGCGCTCTATTGATGCCGCTGGTATGGCTAAAGATGGCACGATGGCAAGCAGCTGGGCGTCCTCTGAGAGACCCAGCGTGAACTTCAAGGCAGATGCCTTAGGACGCGTGGGTTCACCCGGTGCGATGCCGATTAACTATCCGGCACCACCCCCACCCGAAGATCCACCGGTGACAGTTGACGCTGCGATGGCTTCCGATATTATGATCACCGAAATCATGGTTGACACGGGTAGTGGTCGACTCCCACAGTGGATCGAACTTACCAACGTCGCTGGCAAAGAAGTCAGTCTCGCTGGATGGTCTCTTGAGATTGAGAACTCCGCAGCAGATGCCGATGTTATTGGCACTTCGATCAGCATCGACCTGAGCGGCACGCTCGGTATTGGTGGTGGCGAAGGTGCGGGTGGCACGAAGGGGAAATCCCTCCTGCTCGTCGCTGGCATGGCTCGCAGCTCCAGCAACTTAGCCGGAAGTGATCGCGTCGTTGATATTTCAGCCGAGGTCGAGCAGAAGGGGCGGTATACCCTCCTCAGCCCGATGGGTTTCATGATCACACTCCTGCCCCGGCAAACCACTGGCATTGTGGAGTATGGCGACATGGCAGGCAACCTCGACGCTGCTGAGGCATGGGATATCCCGATGTCCGATTCGGGTCGGAGTTCGCTGATCCGTCGTGAAATGGATGCTGGTATGATGACCAAAGGCACAGACGCAAATGGGTGGATTCTCGCTTCCGCTACACCACTGGTCTCTGGACCGACAACGTGGTATGGCAGCGATGAAGATGCTGGAACACCTGGCTATGACGCGGGTGGTCCCCTGCCCGTTGAACTCTCACACTTCCGTCCGGCACGCGATAAAGCAACCGGCGCAGTCGTGATTACGTGGGCAACACAGTCCGAACTCAACAACGCTGGATTCTTCATCAAGCGGAGTAACCAACGCAACGGTGAGTTCCAAGTCATCAACGCCACAATGGTCCCCGGTGCTGGCACGACCAGTGAGAAGCAGTTCTATACCTACACGGATACGACTGCTCAACCCAACATCGTATACTACTACCAAATTGAAGACGTCTCCCTCGATGGGCAACGTCAGACGCTGACCCGCGGTATCCGCCTGAAAGGGCATATCGGCGCCGCCGGCAAACTTACCTCCACGTGGGGTGAATTGAAGTCGTCCAATGAGTAGTAGCAACAAAGAGGTTATTTCAGGGATAAAATTTGTTTGAACTAACCTTAACCAAACGAAGCCGGGGTGTCTCTGATGCCTCGGCTTTCGTTTTTCATATTACTTGGCGGATAGGGGTCTCAACTCGGGGTGATGCACCCCGAGTCCTATCCAACCTTTGAGACAGGTTATGCCAAGTTTGTTTTGCCAAGTGAAATCTTAGAACAGACAAAACCTCATAAGGAGATATTTACCTTGAAAACCAAACTTTTTACACAGAACCCATGCTTCGCTTTACTGATGTCTCTTGTGCTGGCGTTTGGTGTGCAGGGGATTGCTGAGGCTGTATCAAGGCCTGGTACTCAGACTGTAGCTCATTTGAATACGGATGATAGTACCGTATACAATGTTGATGGAACTCCTGGTACTGCCCCTGCTATTCCCACTACGTTCGATGATCCCGGTAGAAAAGAGACTGTTAGAATTACTAAAAGTCCAGGCATTGCCATAACAAATTTTGGCGGATTATCCAGTGTGACCCTGACAGAGAATGATGACTCTAGCGCCCTTACCTATACGAGAGAGGGCAGGACCTTTGCAGCCCCCGCCACTGTCGTTATAAGATTCACAGCTAAAGGCAAGCAATGGGTTAAAATAAGTGGTACAGATTATAACGATCCTGACGATACTGCCGATTTTTTCGGAGCCTGGTCCACGACGACCACCTATTACGTGAAAGGGTCTGGTAGCAAAACAACCACTGTCAGCCTGCAGGGTTTAAGCGCTGGATATAAAAAGGGGATTTTTTCGGGTGCTGAGATAAAAGTTCATAACGGAGATAGTGGTCACTATAACGTTGACTACAGTACCGTCCCCAGCGGTGGTGCTCTTCAGATAGAAACTCCGGCAGGCACTCTGGCAACTGCAACTAATGGATCAAGTGTCTTTGATGTGTGGCTAACAATGAGTCGATCCTATCAGGTAACTGCAAGAGTTACAGATTCTGAGGTAACCACGACGGGTGCTTATATTATTGGAGCTCCCAAACTTACAGTAGGTTACCCTGATGATCCTAATGGTATTGGGACTGGTACTATTGCTGACAACTCTGGAGCTAAGACAGATCCCGGGCTGATTAATGATACGCTTAACAATGCCTTTGTAGCTAGGGTAACAGACCAGAACACCACTGCATCAGTCGAGGCATCAAGCGGTACTACTAACTCTGCCCCTGGGGTTGTAGTCAAGTTTCAAGTCAAAGGTAGCGGCACTGCTGGAGGCTATTTGGTATTTGATTCCGTTGGTACTGTCGGTGGTCGTACTGTAAATTCTGGCACCTTAGTTACCTCTGCTTATAGGGAGAGACTTAACGCTAATGGTGCTCAACTAACAACAGCCACAGATAAGATACTCTATGTACGGACCGATGAAAATGGTCGAGCCACCGTTGACTTCCAGCTTGGGACTGACAGAAAACAGGATGTTACGATTAGTGCTGTGGGGCAAAGTAAAGTCGTTAGTGCGTATACCGGCACTGCTGGTTCCGGAAATCAATTGGTTGAGCCTAAGAGCCTAAGTAGTCAAGCTAGCGGTCACGCTGGAGAATACGAACTGCGTGTGAAAGCAGTGGATGAAGACGGAACTGCGTTATCTGGAGAAACTGTTCAATTCAGAACAAGCGAAGGGACATTGGACGATCCATCCACGGCGGCTACCCCAACTACTCTAGGGCTTCTAGAAGTTATGACGGATGGGAATGGTGTAGCCTTTGTCTTTTTCGATCCGAACGACAGTTCAAGTTCTCCGAGAGTTACTGCACATCTTTTGCGCTATGTTGATGAGAACGCCTCCCCTACACCTAATGATCGTACCGATGATACGATTTATGTTACTGATGACGTAATCTTCAACATCGGGGGTACAAGTAACGGTGGGGGTGGAAGTCCACAACCGCCAACGCAGCAAGAAGCGAGACTTCGGATTACGCCCAGTGGTACAGGCACGACGCGGGAGATCCTTGTCGACGCACTCACGGCAGCGGGGACACTTGTCCCAGGAAGATTGGTTACGCTGAGTGGTACTGCTGTCACTGGATCACCAACCCTCACCACCGGCACTGCTGAAACGATTACAGTGCCGACCACACCCGGGATTTATAGGCTTACCGCAACGGACTTAGGAGGGATATAT
>JAJEIP010000021.1 GCA_022827885.1 Candidatus Poribacteria bacterium | reverse complement strand
TTTGGCGATCTGATCGGCACGTTCTCCATCTAACGCAGATCTATTGCTCTCCAAAAATTGTAGTGTCGGTTCATAGATGAGATAAAATCGGAGGTCGTCGGTTTCGCCGAAGCAGTAATCTTCCTGTTCTGCGATTGCGGTTAGCGCATTGCCCGTGGCAGTATAGGCGATGTAGTCGGCTAAAGCCTCGTAGGTGGGGAGGGTTTCGCCGGTGAGCATGCCTTCTTCGTCAATCGGTTCGCCGAGGGTGCAGTAGGTGAAGGAACCGCCGAGTCCGTTCCGAAGGGTCTCATCTTTGGCATTTTCAACGCCGTTGATGACGCGTCGGACGCGTTCAGCGGTGATGGTATCGGCGTAGTCTTCGCATTCAACGAGGATAAACTTTCGGTTGCCACCATCCTCTTTGTTGAGTGCGAGGACAGCATGGGCAGTGGTGCCGCTGCCTGCAAAGGAGTCAAGGACAATCGCATCATCCTTACAAGCAATCCGCACTAAATTTGCTATAAGTTCTGTTGATTTGGGATATGCAAAAGGAGCAGCGGAAAATAATTTCCTTAGCATCTCCTTACCAACCTCATGATTAACCTCTGTACCAGTCAAAAGAGATTTAGGCATTGTCAGCAGACTTTCGCCTTTCAAATAGTCTTTACGGTAAATCCGCCATTTACCATTTTGGACTTTTTGAGCCACAATCAACCTTGGAGTTTCGTTAATTTTTTCTTTCCCCCAAGTCCAACACCCCTCCACTCCATCGTCAGTTATTGGCAAAACTTCAATAGAAAAATCTACACTCGGAATAAGAGAAGTATCTCCAGTTATTGGGTTGACATAGATAGGAAAAAATAAATTAGGGCGGGTCTTCCGATTGAAAAATTGGACCCCAGTATTTCGTAAACGTAAAAGACGATAGGAACCGTCCTTATCCTTTTTATTGTATTCTGAAAGAGATTTTTCTGTTTTCGGAATTTTATAAACTTCCGCCATCTTTATATCTTTAGCATACATTAGAACATACTCGTGAGTTTGCGCGATATATTGTTTCAAAGAACGTCCACGTGGATTTGTCTGTACAACTATTTGTGCAATGGAGTTCTCCAATCCAAAAATCTCGTCCATCAGCATCCCCAAGTGATGTTGTTCATTATCATCAATAGAGACGAAAATTACACCGTCGTCAGATAGCAATTCATGTAATAGATGGAGTCGGGGCCACATCATACACAACCATTTATCGTGACGCTCCAAGTCTTCGTTATCAATCGGGCTGTGTTTCTTCAACCATGCTTGCATCAGTGGACTGTTGACGTTGTCGTTATAGACCCACCCTTCGTTGCCGGTGTTATAGGGCGGATCGATGTAGATACACTTGATTTTGCCAGCGTATTTTGGGAGAAGCGCTTTCAGAGCGTGTAGGTTGTCACTGTGGATAATCAGGTTATCATTTAGCGATGGCTCGTTTTCGCCGGTGCGTGACTTATCTGCGTCTACTTGTAGGGTGCGGATGGGAACGGTAAGGTGGTGTCCGTATATGAACTGTTTACCTTTGAAATCGAGTGTGGGCATAAGGAGTCCTCAAAAACTATCCATATAAACAGAAAAATAGCGTAACATATCAAAAATATTCGTATTATGCACTATTATGACGTATAAATTCACATCATAGCATTAATCCACAATGATGTCCAACCTAATTTCCACGACTATTTCGTTTTATAGTAAAGTTTAGAATTAATTGGATACGAACTTATAGCAAACAGTTCCAAAAAATTCTTGACATCCTTTCCAAAACCCCATAAAATAAAGCCCCAATAAGATATTTTTCTGCGGAGGTTTCTCATGTCGACAATCGAAACAGTTTTTAACACCCCAGGTCCACAACCCAACGGAATGCAAGCCACTGAAGACGGTCTCTGGATTCTCGATCAACAAACCAACGAAGTGCATCTCGTCTCCTATGAAGGGGATGTGAAAAAGACGCTCGCTACCGGTTCCGATAGAGGGAGCGGTATCACGGATACGGGGGACACGCTCTGGTTGGCATCCACGTACAGTTGCGAAATCCTTTCAACGGATCCAGAAAGTGGTAAAACGCTCGCTTCTTATGACACGCCCGGTGCAGGTGAGACGGGTGCCCACGGCTTAGAGTGGCGGGACAATAAACTCTGGATAGCAGTGCCACCCTCTGCGACTATCTATCAGGTGGATGTCGAAGACGGGTTCAAAGTGATTCATACGCTCCCTGCACCCGGTGTTCGACCGCACGGTATCGCATGGATAGGCGACGATCTCTGGTGCGTTGAGACGAACCATCGCGCTATCTTCCATCTCAATCCAGAAGACGGCAGCCATCTGAACAAAATCGAGATACCGGAACCGCATCCTGAACCGCACGGAATGACTTACTGGGATGGGTATTTCTGGTATTGTGATGCACATACGACTGAGGTGTGCCGCGTGGCAGTGTCCTAATGGAAACAATCGGACGGCTCTTGAATATGGGGGCACACCCCGCTGCAATGAATATGGCGATTGACGAGGCGATTCTGCTGGCGCAGCAGGCGCGCCCGAACCCGACGCTGCGGTTTTATGAGTGGTCGTCCCCGGCTTTGAGTTTCGGCTATTTTCAGGATATTGCGTCAGAAGTTGACGTGGAGGCGTGCCACGCAGACGGCATCGAACTGGTGAAACGGATGACGGGCGGCGGGACAGTCGTGCATGGATGGGAATTGACGTATACGCTCATTCTTCCACGAACCGCCGCAGAGATGGGTATTTCCGAGGCGTATGGAGGCATTGGACAATCGCTCGTCAACGCATTTCAGACACTCGGTGTCCCCACGCAGTGTTATGCTGTAGGTAGCGACGCCTGTCGTGCGGTTAGAGACCGAACCTACCCGGCAGAGACGAATATCTGTTTGACGAATCCTGCTGAACACGATGTTATGTCCGACGACAAGAAGGTAGCAGGCGTTTCTGTGAGACGGAATCGGAACGGGATGATGTTTCAAGGGTATATCTCATTAGATATGCCGCCTCCCTTTATCCTCAGGCGCGTTTCAAAGGATCCAGAGGTTCAACAGAGCGTTCGCGAAAGATCGGCGGCTCTCAACATAGATGGAGGCTCTATAACGAGAGACGCACTCATTCAAGCCGTTTCTGAAACATTTGAAGTCGGAATTGCGTTTAATACAGGAAAATTGTCTTCGACGGAATGGACACAGGCGGAAACCTTGGTTGAGACCAAGTATGCGACCGCGGCGTGGAATTTTAGATGAAGAAAAATTAGAAAGAGCAACGAAATCGTAGCCCGTAATGAAATGGAGGGCGGATATACGGAAAGGCCCGCCAATATCTAAACCCGCCTTACCGAACCGCAAGGAAAATTAAAAGAAAGGGAAATTTAAAACTTATTCCACAGGGGGCATTCATCATGGGCACTGATATTGAACCCTTCTATGGGACTGCTTTAGCCAACTCGGAACATGCCAAACTTGATGAAGCCCCGATGCATGTCCGTTTTCTCGGCGCATACCTCATTGAGCAGTATCCGGTGACCAACGGAGCGTATGCGGCTTTTATAAAGGAAACGGGTCATCCACCACCGCCCCATTGGACAAATGGAAACTTCCCGCCTGAAGCGGCAAATCTTCCGGTTGTCCACGTCAGCTGGCACGATAGCAAGGCGTATGCAGAATGGGCAGGCAAGCGGTTACCGACAGAAGCGGAATGGGAGAAAGCCTGTCGCGGTCCCGATGGCCGGATTTATCCGTGGGGCAATATTTTCGTTGCTGATGAATCTGAATCTACAGAAACGCCAGCAGAAACTTTACAGATTCTGACAGCACACCTCACGCCTGTAGGCGTTCGTTCTGCCACAGTCAGCCCTTATGGTGTCGGTGAGGCGGCAGGAAATGTCTGGGAATGGACTGCGGATTGGTATCAACCGTATTCTGATCCGAAACCGCTTAAACACGGGATGGATGATAAACATAAAGCCTTGCGTGGCGGGTCATGGTTAGAAGTGCGTGATGGCACGGCGGAACGCTATTTTCGGTGTGCCAATCGCTTGCATGCCCCACCAGACTATGCCGCCGGGAACATCGGTTTCCGGTGTGTGTCTGAGGTGCCCCCTGAACAGGTTCCCGAGTCGGTGCATGTTCCTATGGAACCCCTTGCGGACTATGTAAAGCAACGAAAGTTAAGCAACCTACGGCTCCTTCAAAAACGGGCTCAAAAGAACAGTCTGAAAGATGCCTTTATTGCCGCCCTGCTCATCGGAGGCGCGATCTACGGTATCGTGGCGAAGCCTGAGTTGGTAGTGGGTGCTGTGACAGCGGGTATTCTTGGGGTTGGGTTTCTTTTTAGTGCAAGCGTGAATTTCTGGCGGAGATGGTGTGCAGTGAGACGAAAGAAGGGGATTGACCTTGAAAAAACTTGACATCCAAACATTTCGATGCTACTCTAATTGCTAAGTTGTTGAATCCACCGAAAGGTTAAACGAAAATGCAATCATTCAAAATTATTGTTGAAAAACATACGGATGGCTATGTTGCTTATCCAATCGGACTGAAGGGTGTAGTCGTTGGGCAAGGGGATATCTATGACGAAGCTGTAGATGATTTAACCTCCGCACTTCGATTTTACATTGAGACGTTTGGGACGGAAGAACTTGAAGCAGAAGAGCCTGCCTTGGATGTGTTCATCGCTGAAGTGAATGTCTGATGTCCCGATTTCCCGTAGACGCACCCAAACGGAGAGTGCTTCGCGCGTTAGAAAGATTGGGATTTCAGATCGTTCGTGAAAGAAATCATATTTCCATGGTACGGGAAAATCCAGAGGGAAGCAAAAGCCGTTTGGTTATGCCGAATCACCATCGTATCAAAGGATCGACTTTGCGTCAGATATGTACCCAGTCTGGGATTTCCAGAGCCGAATTTCTGGAAGTTTATAGACAAATGTAAATAATAATGTACTTTGATATGAATTAACGAGTACATTTTTTCGGAGGAACACCATGAACCCGCTATGTTTGGAACACTGTTTGACCGAAACAGAAAAACAGCAATTTGAAGACAACGGTTTCTTTGCGGTTGAGAATGCCATCCCACAGGAGATGGTTGATAAGTTGGTCGCCGCTGTTGACCGAGTCGGGGCAGCACATCTGGGGAAAAATGAGCTCCCATCCGATGCGCGTTTCAACCTCCTTGATTTTGTCGGCAGAGACGATAGCTTCATCGAGCTGCTTGATTGGCCCACGACCTTTCCGAAAGTCTGGGGAATTTTGGGGTGGAACATCAAACTCTACCATTCACATCTGATTGTGCTACCGCCGCTGCCCCCAGAAGAGCGCGATAAATCCCAACGCCTCGGTTGGCACCAAGACAGCGGCAGGCTCAATTTTGAATTGGAGGGTGAGCCGCGACCGCGGATATCGTTGAAGGTAGCATTTTTCCTCACGGATACATCCGTGCCCGGACGTGGCAATTTCTCCGTAGTGCCGGGTAGTCAAAAATCGAACACATTAGAAATGCCGGATGATCCTACGGCGGATCCCGAAGGTGCGATATCTGTATTTGCGAAACCGGGAACAGCCGTCTTTTTCGATCGCAGGCTCTGGCATGCCGCAGGACGGAATAGCTCGGACATCACTCGGAAGGTCCTGTTTTACGGCTACAGTTACCGCTGGCTGCAGCCACGCGATGACATGACGGTGGAACATTATATGGAAAGTTCCGACCCAATTCGGCAACAGATTTTGGGTAAAAGCACAGGTGGGCACGGCTTTACATCTCCCAGTGAAAAAGATGTGCCACTTCGCGCGTGGATTCAGGAAAACCTCGGTTCTGACTCGGTTGCGCGCTAACCTAAAAACACGAAAGGCGGGCACCGCTGCCCGCCCTTCATGAGCATTTAGGATTAGATGCTCATCCTTCCAAATATCCATCGTAAAATCGAAAAATATGTGAAGATTTCAGCGGGTGACACCCCCGTCTTACCTCGCGTCGGACCGTCGAAATAATTGCGGATTTTACTATAAAAACCCCACATTTCTTTGGCAATTCTGGAAAGAAAAATTGTATACTTTTATAGGATAACGTGAATTCCGCACAAGAACATCAAAAAACACTCAAGCACGGTGTCAGGGACGATCTATATAGCATTCACACGTGCTGTTTTCTCCTTCTTTTTCTCATCGAATAGAAGCAACTGATCTCCCTGCTCACCTGATGTAAACTCTTAAATTCAGACTTACGTTGAATATATCGCAGACAATTTTCTTACACGGATAGGAGTTGCCAATTTTGATGAAGCCGTTTTGGTCTTTACTTTTGATTTTTTTTCTCCCCGCAGTCGCTTTTTCCGAAACAGGATCCATTCAAGGCACTGTCTATAACAGCAGCACGAAAGCGCCATTAGTAGGGGCAGAAGTTCGCATCGTTGAAATCGACACACGTCAGAAAACCGATGAAAATGGGACATTCGTTTTTAGTGATATCCCCGCAGGCACCTATACTTTAATTACCACGGTGCCCGATACTGAGTTGTTGCAACGCACACCTATTGTTGTTAAGGCAGAAGAGACGCTGTCCCCTGAAATCTATGTCGAAACGACACAGTATCGTCTTGAAGAGGTCGAAGTAACCGGCGAAAGTGCCCCGAAGACAGTCAGTAAAAAAAGCCTTCAGTCAGAGGAAATTACACGCCTGCCCGGTACAGCCGGTGATGTGCTTCGCGCGCTTCCAGCGATTCCCGGCATCGGTGTCGCCAACGATTATAGCGGTGCCCTCTATATTCGCGGGGGTTCCGATGAGGATAACCTCTACTATTTCGACCGGGTCCCCGTGGGTTATCCGTATCACTTTGGTGGGCTGGTTTCATCCTTGAGTTCCGAAATTATCGATCGGATTGATGTCTACGCCGGCGGCTACGGTGCGGAGTATGGTGTGGATTCTCAAGCCGTGATTGATATCTATTCGCAGGACAGCAGTCCAGCAGATCTACGTGGCAAATTTAATCTCAATCTTCTCTTTTCGGAGGGGTTGCTTCAAGGCAGGTTCGGCGAAAAAGGCTATTGGTATGCGGCAGGACGTAGGAGTTACATTGATCTTTTCATCGGATCCCTGTCATTTGAGACGGGAGCCATTACTGCCTTTCCGCGTTTCTGGGATTATCAACTGAAGGCGGGTTACGACTTCAACGACAAGCATCAATTCTTTTTTAATCTCTTTGCTTCCGGTGATCGGTTCTCGCTGAAGTTGGACGGTGAAAATGTAGACGAAGACTTTCAAGGCAACACGAGTTTTGAAAGCGGTTTTGAGGGAGGCGGGATCCATCTCCGTTCCTTCTTGACAGAGCGGCTCACCTCTTACTTATCACTGACCCGTTCAAAATTCATGTTTGATGTCAATTTTGGTCCATCGCTTTCGCTTGAAATTGATGCGCCAGACTATGTACTTCGCGAAGATATTATTTATGAGTTAAGCGCAAAACACCGCCTCGAGTCTGGGTTAATCCTCGGATTTGAACCCGGACAGGTCTCTGGCACCTTCACTCGGATCCCTGATGAAGGTGAAGACGACTACGACATCCGTTTCGAAGAAAAAGTCGACTTAGACGAGTATGTGCGAGGGTATCGCGCTGAGGCCTATTTGCAAGACCGGTATACAGTGCTGCCGTTTCTGTCAGTTGTGTTTGGCGTGCGATTTGACTATTTCAATCGCATTAATCAACTCTCTGTCCAGCCGCGCGGGAGTGTGCTTGTGGAACTTCCCAACAATTCGGAACTGCAATTTGCCTACGGAATTTACAATCAGACCCCGATACCGGCACAGCTCTCCTCCAGCATTGGTAACCCTGCCTTGAAGTCGAGTCAGGCAAGTCATTACATTCTTGAACTCAAACGGCAAATTTCACAAGATACAGAAATCAAGATGGCAGCCTATTACAAAAACCTCGCTGACTTAGTAACCGCGGACGAAGAATCGGCTTATCTGAATCAAGGTGCCGGTTATGCGCAAGGCACGGAGATTTTCCTGCGCCATCGCCGGGGTGACCGATTTTTTGGGTGGATTTCCTACGCATACGCGCTCTCTAAACGGCGTGACCGTCCCGATGAACCCTATCGCCTCTATTCATTTGATCAGACGCACGTCGCTACGCTCGCTGCGAGTTACAACTTGACCCCTACGTGGGAGATTGGTGCGAAGTGGCAGTACCGCACTGGGAATCCATATACCCCCGTTGAAGACGCAACCATCCGATTTGATCCGAGAAATGGAGAACCTATTTACGTTCCCATTTATGCGGAAACCAACTCTGATCGATTGCCCCCGTATCACAGGCTCGACCTGCGTGTCAGTAAAACCTACCAATTTGGAAGGTGGAAACTCGGCGCCTTCTTGGAACTCTTAAATGCCTATAACCGAAAGAATTTGCTCGATTACAGCTATAGCGAGAACTACACAGAGCGTGAAGACGTCAATCAATTGCCCTTCATTCCTTATTTGGGAATCACAGCGGAATTTTAGGTGTTTGCCGAGGAGACCCAAAACCTGAAACGGATATTAATCCTTCTAATTCTCATACTACCCTTGAGTGCCTTCGGTCAAACGGATGCAGGTGATGCTCCGGCGTCAGATGCGGAAGAGGATGAAGCATCACAATCCGTTGTCACAATGGAAGCGATAACGGTCGAAACGGAGCGATTGAAAACAAGCCCTCAATATACACTGCGTGGCGACCTGCTCAGACGCATGACAGGCAGTGGTGGCGATCCGATTCGCGGGATAGCCCAACTTCCGAGCGTTGGGACAGTTAACGATTTCATGGGAGTCCTTTCCATAAGAGGTGGTGCACCCGGAGATAACCTTTACTATTTTGATCGATTGCCGTTAGGCTACCCTTATCATCTGCTTGGTATCGTTTCGGTCGTGAGTTCCGAGGTCCTTGGAAAGGTTGATGTGCATCCGGGTGGGTTTGGTGCCGAATTTGGCGCGGACTCACAGGCAGTGATTGATATCCATTCCCACCCACAAAAGCTGGAGGCTTTAGGGTGGCTGGATGGTATGCTAAAACCGAGTTTTATCTATTCCGAAGGCTTTCTCAGCGGTGCTTTATCGTTTCGAGAGAAACCCACAGCCAAGGCTCCGAAGGAAACGGACAAAAAATCTTTTTTTTCTCTTTCCAAGAATATCCTGCTCGATGATGCTCAGGTATTCGGTAGAGATACGGATAAAACGGGTGCGAAACCGGCGGGTACCGACCAAGAATTCTTAGAAAATAGGGCGTTACCCGGGCAAGGTTATTGGTACGCTTTTGGGAGACTCAGTTATCTGGAACCCTTTTTTGAATTGGCATCGAGATTAGTGGAACTTGAGGATCTGGTTCGAGAAGTGCCACGTTTTTGGAGTTATCAGTTAAAGGGTGTTTATAAATTGAACGAAACCCATGGAATGGTGATTAATGCTGTCACGGCGTATGACGCATCCGAATTCCGATTGGGATCAAATGAAGTCCACAATAGCGATCTTCGCGGTCCTTTAAGCTCCGAAAACCCTTTTGATGTCCAAGGAATTCACTTTTATTCCCGGTTATTGCCCCGATTTAGATCTATCCTGTCATTCACGCGTTCGTTTACAGAAAATGAACTCGCTTTTGGTGAAGGCTACTACTACCGGACGGCTGCCTCTGTCTACGCCCTCCGAAACGATTTCAGTTATACCACTTCCTCGGAGAACACCGATGAGGCTGTAGAATTCGGCTACTTGCTTTCAAGTACCCCTTCAACGGTTATGAGTGAGGGTGCGCGTCGTCCTGAAGAAGGCGATCCCGATTATGAATTCCGAATTCGGCATCAACTGGAAACAGTTAAGGTCATCGAAACCCGAAACCTTCATCGTTTAGAGGGATATCTCCAGGCTCGTCAGCACCTGTTCACCTCCGACGTTTTAGGCACCTTCGGTATGCGATCGAGTTACTTCAATCTCACGGATAACCTATCGGTTCAGCCACGTGCGCAACTCCGTTATCGTCTACCTTGGGAGGCATTCCTATACCTCAGCTACGGACGTTATGCACAAAATCCACGATTTGATCAATTCGTGCTGGGGGTCCCCCCAAACCCGTCTCTCGAACAGAGTCTTGCGACGCATTATATCCTTGAGTTGAGACAGACGCTCCCGTTCGGTGCGCAAGTGAACATCGCTGGCTATTACAAAACACTGCGAGATCTGATTATCTACAATAAAGATGAGAAGCAGTATCAGAACGGTCAGGCAGGATTCGTGCGCGGGTTTGAAGTTTCTTTTGAACAGAAAATTTCTGACTTCTTTGATGGGTGGGTGGCGTATGCTTACACGGTCTCCAAACGCCGCGATTTTTCCGAAAAATTTCATCGGTTTTACACTTACAATAGCCCGCATGTGCTAACTGTGGCGACGCGTTACAGTGCCCCGCCAGACCTCCTTCTCTCCGTGCCACTCATCGACTCATTTGATATAAGCGCGAAGTGGCAATACCAGAGCGGGGTCCTCTATGCGCCTTTAGTCGGCCGTGTCCCGTTTACGAACTTTCGGACGAAGGAGAAGAAATGGCGTCCGCTTTACGGAGAATGGACGCGCGCCGCGCCGTATCACCGATTGGATTTGAGTCTCCGATTCAGTTTGTTAGGCGGTTTAGAGGATAAAGGTTGGGAATTAGGGGTGGCACTTGAGATATGGAACATTTATAACCGCAACAACATTCTTGAAATTCGCTACAGTCCGAATTTTAGAAAAGAGGAACCTATTTCGCAATTACCGATTATTCCATTCCTGGCGA
>JAJEIP010000148.1 GCA_022827885.1 Candidatus Poribacteria bacterium | reverse complement strand
CAATTTGGGTTACATAAGTAAAAAAATGCGTCCGTCTCCAATATTGGTAGACCTTAGAATTAATTAGACATTCAGAATCAGTGCGGTTAGATGAAGATTAATTTATTAATTCGGTAATTTCCCAACAATGCCGGTGTCCCTTCCCAGTAACGGGTGGGAACCCTGGTTAGAAACCGCACCTACCGGGTCGGGGGAAATAGAGAATTACCGAAATATTTTCTGAAACTTCACGAAACCGCACCTACCGGGACTGGGGTAAATGTCTGTTTATCTTTCTGGTTTACCAATAATAACTTCAATCACCGCTTTGACGCTTGGTGGGGGCACTTTATGACTTCTACACAGCACGTTTCTACTCGCAAGCAGCAGAGAAATAAACTCTCTCGACGACAATTTCTACGGTATGGCACCCTCTCGGCTGCATCGGCAGCAGTCAGTCTCGGATTTTTAGGGTGTGGCAATGCATTAATTCAAAAGGTGCCGGGTTTTAGACCCGATCCGCCGTATGAGTTCACGCCGACCCCGAATCGTCTTCTCGACCTACCGGAAGGGTTTACCGCACACGCTTTTTCGAGGACGGGTGAAATCATGGACGATGGACTCTGGGTGCCGGGCGGGCACGACGGTATGGCGGCTTATCCGGGTCCTAACGGTAAAACGCTCCTCGTCCGAAATCACGAATTGACCGCCACCGCCAAAAACGTTGGACCCTTTGGATGGAATAACGAGAAACTTGAACGGACTGCCCGCGACAACTTATATGACGCTGGATCCGGTGAATTACCTTGCCTCGGAGGAACAACGACACTTGTCTATGACACGCGGACACAGACACTGGAGAAACACTTCTTAAGCCTAATCGGGACGATCCGGAACTGTGCCGGTGGCTTAACGCCTTGGAACACGTGGATAACCTGTGAAGAAACTATGCAGAAGGCAGAAGAGACTTACGAGGTGGACCACGGTTATAATTTTGAGGTGCCTGTTTCTGCTGACATAGGATTAGCCGCCCCGATCCCATTGAAAGCGATGGGACGTTTCAATCATGAGGCAGTCGCTGTCGATCCGAAGACTGGGATTGTCTATCAAACGGAAGACAGAGGCGATAGTTTAATGTATCGGTTTATCCCAGATCGTTTCAATGGCAAGACGGCTGAACTCGCTGCAGGTGGCAAACTTCAGGCACTGAAAATTCGGGACATGAAAAGCGCAGATACCCGAAACTGGAAAAGCCGGATGCAGAAGGTCCTTCCGTGGACATATAACCCGATCCCAGTCGGTGAAACATTCGCAGTGGAATGGGTGGACATTGAGAACGTGGAATCACCGGACGACGATCTCCGTATCCAAGGTGCTGAAGGTAAAGATGCGGCAAGGTTCGCACGCGGCGAAGGGATTTGGTACGGCAGCAATCAAGATCAGGGAGAATTCTATATTGCCTGTACGAATGGTGGTATTGCATACAAAGGGCAGATTTGGAAATACATACCGAGTCCGCATGAAGGCACAAGCCGCGAGGCACAGGAACCCGGCACGCTTCAACTTTTCGTTGAGCCAAACGACAGGAATATCATGGAAAACGCCGATAACCTGACTGTCACACCGTGGGGGGATTTAATTATTTGTGAAGACGGTCCAGAAGAGGAGTTTTTGGTTGGCATAACGCCCGAAGGACATCTCTATAAGTTTGCTCGAAACGCCGGTAATATGTCAGAGCTTGCGGGTGCGACGTTCTCACCTGATGGGACAACGCTCTTTGTGAACATTCAGAGTCATGGGATTACACTGGCGATCACGGGTCCTTGGCATGAGATTCGACAACGACCGTTGACTTAAAACAGAGAGGTTATCAGTTTTCGGCATCGTTGTGTTCTTCCCAGTGGGCATGTTTCTGAAGGGTCCGGATATCGATCCCTAAGGAGCGTGCTGCCTTATTGAGGGAGGCGTATGCGTCAATACGTCTCTGGGCAACTGCGCGTAGAATTTCATGCTGATCCATATCTTTTATATTGAGAAGTTCAGGGTTTTCGTCTGTTGTTGCAACATGAGAAGTTTGGAAATTGCGCCAGAACTCCGGTAGATGTGTTGAGAGCTCGTGTATGATCGTCTGTTGTGTCTCTGCTGGCAGGGTCTTCCATATAAAGATGAGGATCTGGATAAATTCTGGGAAGGTAGAGGGGTTTCCTTTTAAATCTGGGGCGGAGAGCGGCTTTTCCAAACCTGGGGCGGTGAAAAAGTTATAGGGGAAGTCTTTGATTTCAAGTTTGTCGGTTGTCGCAAGTGCGATAGCGGTTCGAACCGTACTTCTCAGTTGCCGTATATTGCCGGGCCAGGCTGCTTTTTCAAGGCGAGCGAGTGCCTCCGACGTAATCCCTGTGACCCGTTTCCCACGTTTAGGACTGAATTCTCGAATAAAAGAAGCCACTAAGGGTGCGATGTCTTCTGGACGATCTCGGAGCGGCGGGACTTCAAGTCTCATGCCCATGAGGCGGTAGAAGAGGTCGGGTCTAAATCCTGCCTTCAAAACGGTTTCTCCAATATTCCTATTTGTCGCTGCGATAATGCGAATATCCGTCGTGAGGTTCTTATTTCCGCCGAGCCGCGTGAAAATCCGCGTATCCAAGACCCGGAGGAGCATCTTCTGCGCCTCCAAGGGCATCTCAATCACCTCATCTAAAAAGAGGACACCGCCGTTTGCCGTCTCAAATGCTCCCTGTCGCCGATGGTTTGCCCCGGTAAACGCCCCTTCTTCATGTCCAAAGAGTTCACTTTGCAGGAGTTCAAAGGTGAATCTCCCGCAATTGATAGCGACGAAGGGTTTGTCCCGTCGGGGCCCATTTTTGTGGATGTATCGTGCGATCCCCTCCTTACCGACCCCAGTTTCGCCCATAATGAAAAACGGGAGGTCTGAAGCCGCAACCTGCTGAATCGTGCGATAAATCTCCTGCATCGGTGCTGATGGCAGTTCAATAAATATTGGCTGCATGTTCATAAGGTTCTCCCCATCCGTATAAGAAAATCTGACGTAAGAAGATCATACCACATCCCATTTTTTTTCACAAGCAAAGACGCGTGAGACGTACGGAATTCCGCGTGACGCAATTTTTGCACCTTAACCTACAATTTTTGCGTCTCCTTAAGCAATTTTTGCGTGTAGCCGATAGCCCGCAGATTCCAGAGTCCTTTACTTCTTTCAACACAACAAGTTTTTAAATTGAAAATTAGGGGTTATCCGCAGGGTTTAATAAACTCTGTGTATACACGAGTTTTAGGACGTTCTATAGCGAAAATATTTTTGGGATGTCAAGGGTTTCGGTTCAGAAAATGCTATTTTTAGGGTATTGGCATGAAACTTGCCTGACTTAGACCACTTAAACGCATAAGAGCCTGGAGGTAGCGTATGTTCCGTGAAGCTCTCTTAAACCGAGCGATCTTTGTGGGTGTCATTTTCTTTCTGCTGGTCCTCGGGGCTCAACTGTATCGGTGGCACATCCGTTGCGAAATTGCAGCGGCACTGATGCGGACGACCGAAACGATGCAGCATCTCGAGAATAGGAAAGAGAAACACACCGGACAGAACCCCGACATCCTCCCAGAGAAGGAGAAAACTCATGACCACCTTAATGCAAATGAAAGGCGGCATTCCAATAGTAGAGCCTAATGGAAACATCATAGGCACGGCAGCATCAGACTTACAAGAGGAACTCGTTTCACGAGTGAACGCGACAGATGCGGCGTGTGTTCTGATTAATTTTGCTCACGTTCACAAGATCGACAGTTGCGGTCTGGGTGCGTTAGTCAGCGCGTATATTGAGGCAAGGCAGAAGAAGGGACGTATCGGTATCATCAATGTTGGAGGGAACATCAGAAATCTGGTCGTCCGGAGTCGACTGATTCGTCTCTTCGAGCATTTTGATACTGAAGATGCTGCAGTTGCCTCGCTCTCAGCCGATACGTGGCGTTAAAGTGAGAGGTATTTTCCTAATCACATCTTATCAACGCGCTCGCTTTTTGGCGGCTAATAATCGCGTCATTGAAGCTTCTGTTGGCTGTAGAGGGGTTGTGTTTTCGGTTGAGGGCATCGCTGGTGGTGGATGGGGTAATCCCGCCCCTACGAGGTTATCTGGCTTTTCGTGGAACCGAGTGAGAAACGCTGTGAGATACCGATTTGTTATGCTGAAACGGCGGAGGATCATCTCCAACACGAACAGAATGGCGGCGACAACCAATAATGCTTGGGTAAGCGAGGTCTGACGTTCGATTGGTGTTCCAGCGGGTGCTGCTATTTGGACTGGTGTCGGTTCATAAATACCAGCCGTGCCAGCGGCGAGCCTCCTTAGCGAGGCGGTATCGACCTGAAACTCGGCGTATTCTGCCGGATAAGGGAGGGACAGGGTTTCGACACTTCTACGCGCATCACCCGCACGTTCCGCAGTGACAATATAAGCACCACGGTCCTGCGTCTGAAATGTGCCGTTATACCGTGTCGGTGTAATCTGTTGGATGTCAACACTCTGATTTGTGCGATCTGGACCCACGACATGGACCTTGTAAGACGCTTCTGATGGGCTTCGGGTATCAATGTTAACCTCCGCCACGCCTTGGTGCATGGATACCCTGAGATCGAAATCAGTACCTGTGTCTGCTGCGGGAAGCGTCCAATTGATAACCTGTCCCCAAAATTTCCCGAAGTTGTGCCAGGGAATCCACTCCTTTGCCCATGCGGATTTCGCGTCCGATGTCCACGCGATCGCCTTCCCCAAACCAACATTCCAACCCGCAAGGATCGGTTCATCTTTATGCGACTGGATGAACACTTGTGCAGTCCCCTTTTCACTCGTCGCCACATACCCATGAAGCGGTGGTGGCACGCCGATACCCGCTACAATTGATTCATTTGTCGCTTTAATAACGGGTTGAAAGGGTTCTTGAACGATGTAACGCTGTGTCTCTCGGACGGCTTCCGTTAAAATCGCTGGCAGTTGCTGAATATTTTCCACAAAGACAGCACGTCCACCACCGTTCTCCGCGAACTGCGTGAGAAGTTCTTTGTTCGCATCACCTACGGCAATCGTTGTGATACCGATCTGTGCTTCAGCAATCTGTTCGGCTAAGTCAAGAAAAACGGAGGTAACCCCATCAGATTTACCGTCAGATAAGAGAACGATGTGCTTCCGTTTCGCGTCGTTTGCTTTGAGCATCTCATACGCGTGTTTCGTGGCATCTTTCATCTTCGTAGTACCGCCTGTGGGTTTCAAGCGGCTCACGGTTTGGCGGAGCATATCGTGATCAGATGTAAGATCGGAGATGGTATGAACATCGACGTTGAAACCGAGAATCCCCGCCGCATCTTCCGCATCGAGATTACGGATACCGGCACGCACCCCTTCAATGGCGAGCCCAATTTTCTGTCGCGCTTCGACGTAGTTCGCCATACTTCCGGATGTATCAATCACAAAAACAATTGCGACAGCGTCCTTACGTTCACGGGGTGTCATCTCCACAGGGAGTATACGCTCTAACGCCGTATCGGTATACCCTCCGGGCCCGTATGCGCGTTCGCCCCCGATAACGATGCATCCGTGTCCAAGATCTCTGACGTAATTTTCGATACTCTGCAACTGCTCACTTGAAAGCGTTTCTACAGAAACGTTGCTCAGAACCAGGACATGGCTGCGCTGGAGTTCGACCAATTCTACTGGGAGTTCCGTAGGGGATATTGTCTCGACGATGAAGCCGTTTTCTTCAAGGACAGTTTTCAATTCAGCACTATGTCCGGTGTCCCTTCCCAGTAACGGGTGGGAACCCTGGTTAGAAACCGCACCTACCGAGTCTGCGGAAACCGCAGTGTGTGTCGGATCCCCCTCTACGTATAAGGCGTGTGGTTTATCCTGAATTGTTACAACCCCATGCCCCTGATTATTTTCGGGGATTTCATCGGTTACGTTCAACTTCAGCGTGTACCGATGATTTCCCTCTTCTAAAAACCTTTCAGGTTCAGCGGTTAAGGAAACGGAATGTATACCCCTGGGCAGTGTCCATTCAAAGGCATCCATCGGTCTGCCGTTGTGATGCAGCGTAGCCGTTAATGTCGGAAGACTTCCATCGGTCTCGATCACTGCCCCGATCTCAAAACTTTGCCCTTTGCGTACCTGAGACGGCACCTGGAGCTGCACGACTCGGACTGCATCGTTGACAGTATCGAGCGGAACTGTTAATAGCTCAACGTGGCTTGCCGAAAACAAGGGTAGATAGTCTTTGAGAGATGTACCCCCAACGTTGTGGATGCCATCACTAAATAGGACTATCCGTCGATGGTAACCGTCGGGTAATAAAGCCATTGCCCGCTTGAGTGCGGTCAGCACATCGGTGCCATCCCGTCGGATGGTCTGTTCTGCGAGTGTTTCCAAAGACGCTATAGATGCGATTTCCGTTGGTTGATTTTGCTTCTGACGCATCTCCAACAGAACCCCGGCTTCCCTTGCGAAACTGATAATGCCGAATGTATCGGTAGGTTTCAATTTCGCGACCGTGGCATCTATCTGTTTGGATACCGTCTCGTACTGTGTGGACTGGATGCTTTCGGAGGTGTCGATCAGGAAAACGACAGCGAGACGTTGCTCTTTATGCGTCCGGTGCAGATTGGTTAAGGCGAGGATTGCACATAGCAGCGCGGCACCCCTCAGAAAGAAGGTTACACGCTTTCGCCACTTTACTGTGCTAAGGTGTGCGCGCCGCTGCACAAAGATGAGCACAGGCATTGCAACGAGTAGAATTAGGAAGAGTGGTGCTCGGACATCAAACATCTTTTTAATTTATGTGTTTGCGGTGTCCTGTCCGATGGCATCTATATCCGACTGATACTTCCGTTCGTTGAATAACAGGATGAAAACGATTGCAGCGAGAACTGTTACAACAATTGGCACCATAAAGATTTTCGCCCATGCGTGTCCCCCTTCTGCATAAGCGAAGAAGTCGTGTACACGTCCACTGACAATGTGCCCTACTAACATCCCGAATCCGTTCGTGACAAAGAGGAGCAGGGCTTGAGAACTCGCCCGGATATCTTGCGGACTTAGCCGTTCCACAGCGATCATTCCACCGACGAAGAAGAACGAGTAACAGATACCGTGTAATGCTTGCGCGCCGACGACCAGCCATACGGGTTGACCGATAGCGAAGATGGCGTACCGAACGGGCCACGCGAGGATACCGAGAAAGATCGTAAACCGCATGCCAAACCGTTTCAGACACGGAAAGAGGAGGAGCATCAGCAGGACCTCAGCGACTTGACCGAGACTCATCGCTAAATTGGCGGTACTATTTGCTAACCCGACCCCGTGTTCTGCCTCGGTTAGAAACAGATACGTCAGGTTGTAATAGAAGGGGAGTTCAATAGCAACGACGAAAGAGATAATCAGTAGCACGGCGAAGTTTCGGTTTGACACAAGGGAGAACGCTTCAAGAAAGGCGTAAGGATTTTTTGCCTCTTTGCTGGGTGGCGTATTCGGCAGCGTCAGGCAGTAGGCGCCCATAATAAACGAAAGGACGGCTCCAAAGAGGAGACAGTCCCCGACGTGCGGCAGCGTTGTCTCTTGCCCTTCCCAGAATCGGAGATATAGACTCAATATCCAATTAATCGCGATCCAGCCGAGGGTCCCGAAGACGCGTATGTTTCCGAACTTATCCGACTGTCCCATGTGGTGGAAAGCGATTGCGTTCGTCAGCGCGATCGTTGGCATATAGAGAACGGCGTGCAGGAAGATTGCGCCCCACATCATCGGGAAACTCGTCTGTTTCCACGCGAACAGCAAGCAAACCCCGCCGAGGAGGTGCGAAATTGCGGCAAAGACTTGCGCCGGCATGAGTCGATCCGCGACCCATCCTGCGATGATTGGAGAAATTATCGAACCGATAGCAGTCGTCCCGAAGACGTAGCTAATCTGTTTCCCGGAGAATCCAAGATTTTGCATGTGCCCCGCAATAAGCACAGCCCATGCGCCCCATATCGCGAACTGCAGAAACATCATCCCTGACAATCGCGCGAAGGTTCCCAATTCTGTTTGTCTATTCTCCATAGCGGATTTCCTCCCTATTTTGTTCTGGCGTCGCGCGTGGTGCCTCGCGACGCTTTGTCTAAGTCCAACACTCGATCGGTTCAGTCGACTGCACCACGTGCATTCCGGCATCTGAAACCTTGGCGAAAACTTCCTCTGCAGGTTCTGTGTAGTCCACTATCCCAGGCACAACAACGGGTGAAGTCAGGTCATCCACCAGATAGATTTTCTTTGCCAATTCCGTATCCGTTCGCTGAATTTCTGTCAGCAGATCGCTAACGGTCCACGCAACACAGTGGCTTTTCGCCTGTCCCGCGACAATTACGCGGTCGTATTCGAGAAGCCTTTGGAGAAATGCCCTGTTTTTTTCGTCAATTGGCCTTCCATCAGGACCGTCCAGGACTTCCGGACGTAAGACGGAATAGTTTTCAGTCAATGGATTCTGCCCTTTGATCTCATAATGTATCTGTGTCCTGCGAGCGATGGCGTGGAAAAAGCAGGCTTCGTCAACCGCGGAGACAACGGCATGCCCAATCCCACCGAGCATTGCGTGGTAGGGCCATATCGCGAGTGGATATTTGCCATCAGCGGTCAGGGTTTTGACGTAGTGTTCACCGTACGCCTTGAGCCATGCGTATGGATTGGATTCTGGGACGTGGGACGGGAGACGGATACTCCCCACAACGGCGGGGTTGACACGCCATTTGCCTGCTTCAATATCAGCTTGTGTAATTAGCGTCTGTAGGGGTGCTGGATGCTCCCCAGCGTCGTTGATCCAGAAGATTTCGTGGAATATCTGCATCGCTGTATGCGTGTCCAGCGTGCAAGCGATGTTGGTGATCTGTGAGAGGTTACGGTAGATGAACTGACACAAACGGATATTGTCCTCTACCGCGCCGTTTCCGGATCTACCGCCGACGAAGAGTTCAAAATCGGGGATACAGAACGTGTTTTGGACATCAACGAGCAGCAAACACGTCTGAAGCGTATCCTCGAAGGCGGGCTGGATTGTATGTTCCTGCGCCCATGCCTGTGCCTGGTGTTGGCGTTCTTGATACGGAATCCGCCAGACGTGGCTCACCTGACTCGCATCGAAATGTGAAGGAACGGGCAGTTGTGGTATAGACACTTTTTAATTTTCCTTGCGGACTTTTTAATTTTCCTTGCGGTTTAATGAAGTCGGTTTGCGCATTGATCGTTATTTTCATAGGGTCGCCTTCCACTATGTTTCAGGCTTGCGATCTTTGGCTAAGCAGAAAGACTGACTGCCGATAACTGACGACTGTTATTGAGATTTTAGAGGATTTCTCGGTTTTTATCAACAAAAATTCCTTGATGTATGGCAGAAAGTGCGTTAAAATTAATTATGTGTTTTCCAATTATAACCCAAGTTGCCAGTTATTGATAGACATAGCACTCCGCTGGAGTGCAAGAATCTGAATACGCTGTTTTCTATAGACATATCACCCCGCTGGGGTGAAGAAACATGCCGAAAAACTTTTTCAAACGGGTAGAATTCGTTAGTAGCAACTTGGGTAATTATAGTAGATCCCGTAATTACTTGGACACTCGTATCATAGGGTAAATTGTAACGGCACGTCTCATGCCAGCACAGGCTAACAGCCTATGCTACAAAGATGTTCTTTTATTTTTAGGATCCACCATAGTATCTCTTGCGTGTAGATATTGGTCCTAACGGAAAATAAATGAAATGAGAAAATTTTTTAAGCCACTCCCAGACTTAGATGAAAGACTTGATCGCGTAGAGGGTCGAATGCGGCGAGCGCGGCGAAACCTCGACCGACAGGTGGACGAGGCACTCATTCCGCTTGACATTCAGGAGGACTTCAGTATCTCTGAATTGGAAGGCGATGTGATGCTCGTTTCACGCGATGACGATTTACACGATAAGGTGAGAAATCTGCTCCGTTCTGAAGGCTATGGGTGCGATCTTCCGGAACGGACCTCGGAAGCCATCGGTTTGTTGAAATTACACAAATATCGGATGATAATTGCCGACTGTACGCGTCGTTCGCGGTCGCGATTGTTTGAATATGTTAAGAGATATCAGCCCTACGTCAAGATCATTACGATTGTTCCGCATAACGGTAGAGGCAGAGAAGCCATGCGGTGGGGGAGCTACAGTTTCTTGGTCGGACGCGATTTTGACCCGGAGCAGTTGCGTACCTGTCTGATCAGTTCGCTTAAATTGAAGCATCGCGTCTGTTGGTTGTTAGCGCACGGAGAGCGTTGCAACCGATCGTGTGTCGATAGTTTCCAATCCGATGAAGATTTCGGAGAAATTGAATGAAGCACCGCACTGATGTCCACGCCATCTTACAGGAGCGACTGAAACAGGCAGAACGTCAGACGCACGTCGCCCGTTACCAACTTCAACGTAAGGTCAAGACGGCACTCGGACCGCTTGATATTCAGGAAACGCGAGGCGTTTCACAAGTTCAAGGTGATGTGCTGTTTGTAGGTTATCATGCGAATGTCCGACGTAGGGTGGAGGACGTGCTCCGTTCTGAAGGATACCGATATGATGTTGTTGCGGCTGAAGAGGCACTGAGTTTTTTGCAACTTGCGCGCTATCGCCTCGTTATTTTTGATTGGACATCGCGCGGGTATTGGCGAATTTTTAACGATGTTCGCAGAAATAAAAAGCATATCAAAATTGTTGTTCTCGTCACGAGCGAAGCCCGGGCGCGGGCGACCATGGATGGCGGCGGGTATAGCTACATCTGGGGAGAGGACTTCAATCCAGAACAACTGCGGACGTGCCTGCGGAGTGCGTTGCAACTCAAGCATCCTGTCTGTGCGTTGCTTAAGAACGATGAACCTTGTAATCGATCGTGCGTTTATGATTATGAACCGGATTCAGTCTGGGAATAGACAAAATCCATTCCTTATATTATATTAACGCAAATTGCTACCTATTATAAACATAGCACTCCGCTGGAGTGCGGTTGCTTAGATATGCTATTTCTATAGACATATCACCCCGGAATCAACGGTATGAATGCCTTATGGCATTCCCCGGGGGTGAGGAAAAAGACTAAAAAATCCTTTTTGAGTGCGAAAAATCTATTAGTAGCAACTTGGGTTATATTAGGTCTAAACTCATATTTTAGCTTGTAGACTACATGAAAAATGGCAAAAAATTTAGAATTTAAAGGGCAGTTTCAGTCGCTTGATGGACTCTATCCGAAACTATCCGACTTAAATGCGATACATCATGAAACCGTCCACCAAATTGATACGTATTTTCATATAAAGCATGTAAAAGACGCGCCAACATCAGAAACCTGTGAACCGCGGCTTAAGTTGCGCGAAGCGGAGGGGTGGTCTGAGGGGTGGCTCATTTATTATGAGCGTCCAAACGAAGATGGATCGCGCTACAGTCAATACCAACTCTGCGAAATTGCGGATCCGGGGTCCCTCAAGAGTCTGCTAACTGTTGCACTTGGCGTCAAAACAATTGTAAAAAAACAACGGGACATCTGGATGTTCAATCACACCCGCATCCATCTTGATACGGTTGCCGATTTAGGGCGATTTGTCGAATTGGAGACGGTGTTTCGGGGTCAGACTGAAGCCGAGGCGATACGGGAGCATCAACACATTAAAGCCGTCCTTCATTTGGATGCTGTGGATCCGATTGCGGTTTCTTACAGCGACCTCGTTATGCAAAAATCATGACCGGTTTCACGACCCTTGCCTTATAAAGATTAGGAAAAATTTAATATGAATTACTTGACATATCGAGAGATTTTAGAAGATTGTGAGAACATAGATAGCATCAGGCGGGGTAAACTCTTACGGATCTATTTGCACATCCCGTCCCTGCCGAAATTGCGGGCTCTACAGGCATCGTTGGTGGAGCTGAAAAGAACCTCAAAACTCAGAAACGGTTCCGTGGTGCGTTTATGATGCTCACAACGGCTATAGAGTTCAGAGCCTTGAGATCTCTCGACAGGATCAAGTCTGGGTCGGCGATATTACCTACGTCCGTCTCAAGAGACGTTTCATCTATGTCGCTGTGCTCATGGACATCTTCACCCGATCGAATTTCAACGACACACCTTCTCTTAACTTTGCGAAATTGTGGTCCAAATAAGCGTATGCACTACAAAGTATCCCTCAACGGAATTGAATTTTCTAACTTGCGTTTAGTCTGGAGATAAGATATTCCTGACCGCGATTCCCTTTGATACGGTTACAGTGACCGCAAAGTAACTGAAGATTTTCAATATGGTCAGTCCCTCCAACAGATTCCGCGATAATGTGATCTATTTCAAGGTGTTGCTTTTGAAAATGCTCACCGCACCCGTTACAATCACCACCTTGCTCGCCGTAGAGTAGGGTTTTATTTTCAGTGGCGTTATAGCGGGGAATGTGTCCCAAATCCGTGCGGTTGGGTATGTCGTCGCGTGCAATAATGTCTTCAAACATACCTTGATCGTCCCTGATACGCTCGACAATCAGTTCAGCGGCTTTCGCTGATATGTCAATACCTATCCAATCACGTTGAAGTCTATCCGCTGCGACAAGGGTTGTGGCGCACCCACAGAACGGATCGAAAACCGTATCGCCTTCGTGAGATGAGGCTTTGATGATTCTGTCGAGGAGGGCAAGGGGTTTTTGCGTTGGGTAGCCCACTCTTTCTTTGGCTCGTGAGTTTATAGGGGGTATATCAATCCAAACGTCTTGAACAGGCACACCCGGCATATCATCTAAAAATTGCTTTAATCTCGGTGTTCCATTGCGAGTGTAGTATAACTTACCAGATTTATGATATTCCTGCATCGTGGTAAACGGACACCGCCAAATTTTAGTAATGCCGTTCCATTCGTACTGATATCCACCCCCACTTAAAGAGCCAGCGGTTAGGTCTCTGTCCAAAAATCTTTTACCATTTTCATCCGTATGCCTATACCTCTTGAGATACTCGTCAGAATAGGGTTGATATTGCTCATTAAGGGTGAGGGAATTACCTTTTGAATAGTAAAGTATAATGTCATGAACACCCCCATAAACAGCAGAATCATTATGGGCTGCGGTTCGCTTCCATACAATCTCATTCCGAAAGTTCGCCTTCCCAAACACCGCGTCCATAACCAACTTCAGGTAATGACTCATTGTCGGATCACAGTGTAGGTAGAGAGACCCCGTATCCTTCAGAACACGATGCATCTCAATCAACCGAACTGCCATGTAAATTAGGTACGATTTATCACTGTCTGTCATTGCCGCGTGGATCACTCGATTAAGGGCAGGATGCTTCGTTTCAATCAGATCGAGCCACGCAACGTTAACATCATTAAGCGTCCATGTATCTTTGAACTCAGCACCCGCCGCTTCTGAACCTATAGGTGCTGCATAGTTGGCATTGCTATTAAAAGGGGGATCAAGGTAGATTAAATCCACAGATGCACTGTTCATCCCGCGCATTATGGGCAGATTATCACCCGTAAATATCGTCTTGGGCTTAATATTTGAAGTCATTGCGTGTTCCGATGATTAAGAGAAATTAGAAGAAGACGAAGCGTTTTTTCTTTCTGGGTTTTAGGGAATCGTGTCCCGGCGGTGGCTCTGTAAAAGTTTCGCCACGTGCTTCGGCTTCAAGACGGCGACTGTTCCAGTCGGACACTTCTTGGTAAGCTTCTTGGCGACCCTGTTCTTTGATTTCGCTTTCTTCTTTGAGAGCGAGTCTGATTCGGTAAAACATGAGACTGATTCATTTTTCAAGTATCGTCAGCAGTGTTGCTGCTGACAGAATGTTTGAAACATTGCCAAGCACTGCACTGACGGATTTTAAGGTGCTATTCCCTACGATGAGAAGATTGTATAAAAAGACTCCAGCGATAACAGCGATCGAGAAACTTGTCAACGCGATCATCGCGCTTTCAGCGTCTCGGACTGTGAACATAGAAGATCTATTCTGTTCGCTTTCACGGTTGTCTTTCAAAAGTATCTGTTGAATCTCACGCTCACGCTTTTATCCCCTATCGAGTGGGAGGCAGACACGCCACCAAGCGGTGACGCTCGATATGTCTGCCAACGTGATACTCTGATTGTACCATATTTTTATCCCAAAGGTCAACTGTTTTTCATTCTCGCAAGAATCGGGGTTACAAACCCCTCCCACAAGAATGAAGGACTCTGTTCTCAAAGAGAAGGGAACAGTGGAAATTCGGGAATACAAACACACCCCGAGTATCGGGGTTACAAACCCCTCCCACAAGAATGAAGGACTCTGTTCTCAAAGAGAAGGGAACAGTGGAAATTCAGAAATAAAAACACACCCCGAGTATCGGGGTTACAAACCCCTCCCACAAGTGAAGGACACTGTTCTCACCCCTCCCACAAGAATGAAGGACACTGTTTTCAAAGAGAG
>JAJEIP010000113.1 GCA_022827885.1 Candidatus Poribacteria bacterium | reverse complement strand
CCCGACGACCATTTCGGTCTCAAGAACCCCAAAGCCTCAAGTGCCTGCAGGGCGCGCCGGTAAACGACGAGTTCCGCGAACAGGGGATGCATATACACGCTAATCATACTGCCAGCAGAGCGATAGGCTGCGTGTTGATCTTCCGTTTGTGCATCGAGGAGTGCGTCGGTCACTGAGCGAAGTCGGTTAAGCATCTCTTCTTTCAAGACATCCTCAACGACACAATAGCCATCAGCGATCAATTGATCGTATCTTTCTTTCGGTTTTTCAACTTTCATAGTGCTCCTGTTGTCACTTTGTAGCCACTACGGAGAACCCATCATCGTTTTCTGGATGGAAGTCCTCCAATCTACGTTTCTTGTAGAAATGGAAATCCATGAACCCCGCCGCTACAAGACAGTTCTTGAGTGCGTCTGGTCGGAGGTGCTGATTGAAAAAGTCACACCGATAATGTTGCTGGGTCCTTAGATCTATTTTAAGCCAAGTGCCTCTTTCTCCCTGATTACCTTCGTCCCATTCTGCCTTTTGTAGGACAAACACATTTTCCTGAATCTCACTCCAATCCACCATTGGAAATTGCTGCTTTCGCGTTGACGGATTTGAATGCACAAAATAGACCTTACCCTTAGGTGTGAGTGCTGTATGGATTCGCTTTAAGAGCGACACCAAACCTTCTTTGGATTGATAGAAAAACGAACCTTCGAAGAAAATAACAGAAAATTCCTCTTCAAAACCCATTTTGTTGTAATCACCAAGAATAAATTCAATCTCTAAATTCTGGCGTTGTGTAATTTTTTCTGCCTCAGCAAGAAAATTCGGCGACAGGTCCATGCCGATAACAGGGTATCCACGGCGGGCAAATGCCCGCGCATAACTGCCCGTTCCACAACCTGCCTCTAATATTTTGTCATCTTTAGATAGTGATAGTGCCTTTTCATAGAAAGGAAAATGCCTCTCTACAAACGCCGGTGGATCAAAATTGTAACTCGCAGATCCAAGATACCATTCATCATATATTTCATGTCCAAAATCTGTTCTCAGAAATTCGTTAGGGAGAACGTCCATCTTTTCCTCCTGAAATGAGCAGCAAACGACGTAAGTTTTCAATCAAAAACTTGAGTAGGATTGTCCGCGATAAACAGCTATAAATCTTCGGTTAGTTACTTGGATAGGTAAGCGCGATCAATGTAATATACGCTTCGCGCCGTTGCGTTTGACTTGATTTAAGGATTATGACGAGCGGGCACTTGTGTAAGTTCATCCTTATACCGCAAATTATACCACATTTACAACCATAATGTCAAATAGATTTCAGAACATTCAGTTGTCTCGTAAGGGCAAGATAGAACCGGAAAGAGCACCTATCCCTCCAAAACCAAATATCCTGAATCTTGACTTTTTTCTCAGATGTGTTATCATTGCATCTATGCTAATTAAATTAATCAAATCATAAGCCAATTAGGAGAAGAAAATGCCAAACACCGTAAGCCGACAAATTCGCTTGAAGAACCGAATCGTCGGTATGCCCAAGGAAGATGATTTTGAAATCGTTGAGGCGACGCTCCCTGAACCCGCAGCAGGAGAGGTGTTAGTGGAAAACCTTTACACGTCCGTAGACCCGTATATGCGTGGCGGTATGCGATCCGCTGAACTCGGTAAACCCTTAGAAGGTAGATGCGCCGGTCGGATAGTGGAATCCAACAGCGACCAGTTTCAGGTCGGGGATTATGTAACGGGGATGCAAGGGTGGCGAGACCACTACATCGCATCTGCAGAGAGCGTGACCGCTGTCGATCTGACGATTGCCCCGCTCCAGTCGTTTTTAGGGGCTGTCGGTATGCCGGGACGCACCGCCTACTTCGGGTTTCTGGAGATAGGTCAACCCGAAGCGGGAGAAACGGTTTTCGTCTCCGCCGCAGCAGGGGCTGTCGGTTCAATCGTATGCCAAATTGCCAAAATCAAAGGATGCCGAGTCGTTGCGAGTGCGGGTTCCGATCAGAAAGTCGCATGGCTATTGGAGACAGCTGGTGTTGACGCCGCATTTAACTATAAAAATGTCGATGACTTGGAGGCTGAACTCAGGAAACACTGTCCCGATGGACTTGACATCTACTTTGAAAATGTAGGCGGCAGACACCTACAAGCCGCGCTCGCAGTGATGAACATGCACGGACGGATCCCGCTGTGTGGTATGATCTCCCAATACAACGATGTTGAACCGACCCCAGGTCCGACAAACCTCAGTGCTGCTATCGGTAAACGGATTAGATTACAAGGGTTTATCGTCACCGACTTCATGGCGCGCAATCCTGAATTTTACAGCGATATGCGGCAGTGGATAGCCGAAGGCAAGATACAGTGGGAAGAGACGATCGTGGAAGGATTAGAGAATGCCCCCAAGGCGTTTATCGCGCTTTTCACAGGCGAAAAACTCGGGAAGATTATCGTCAAAGTATAAAGGAGTTTTACATGGCAACCAGAACATCACGTGCCACCGTGATGAGTGGCAAAGATTTTGAAATTCGAGAGTACCCTATCGTCGATCCTGCTCCCGGCACGGTTCTCGTGCGTCAGGAATTAGGCGGTATTTGTGGGACCGACCTTCACAACTGGGAATTTCAACGTATCGACCACGACATTATCCTCGGACACGAGAACGTCGGTGTGATTGAGACTTTGGGGGAAGGGGTCGAAACCGACTACCTCGGCAACCCCGTTAAAGAGGGGGACAGGATCGCACTTTCCCCAAGTGGAGGACTCGGTTTCTCTCCGTCGGAAGAAGCACCGTATCTGCGCGGCGGTTTCAGTGAGTACATCTACCTCTCAAACCCGGCGACAAATATGTTTATTAAGACCGATCTGCCACCGGAAATCGCTGTGCTCGCGGAGCCTGCTTCCTGTGCAGCACACTGTGTGTCACGCGGCAAAATCGAATTCGGAGACACGGTTGTCATTCAAGGCACTGGTCCCATCGGGCTCCTGGCACTTAATTGGGCAAGGGTCTCTGGTGCCGGAAGACTTATCGTCGTCGGTGGACCTCCGGGAAGGCTTGAGATGGCAAAAAGATTGGGAGCAGATCTTACAATTGACATCGCTGAAGTGCCGGACCCAGAAGAGCGAAAGCGGATTGTCAGAGAAAACACACCACAAGGCAACGGCGCCGATGTCGTCTATGAATGTACCGGTTTCCTCGCTGCTATTCCCGAAGGTTTGGACTATATCAGGCATAGCGGTGCTTATGTTGTCTATGGACACTTTGTGGATGTCGGTTCTTTTGATTGTAATCCGAATCAGATGTTAATGCGTAAAAATCTTCGATTGGAGGCTGGATGGGGATTTGAGAGGAAGCATTTTATCCGCGCCATTCCGATGCTTGAGAAACACGCACACCTATTTGAAGGTTTCGTCAGTCATATTCTACCCTTAGAAGATGTGTCTAAAGGTTTCGACGCCCTACACGGCAGTTACAACTTGGATGGAAAGGATGCCATTAAGATCGCTGTCGAAGGTGGTGCCGCTTAAGACGTTATACCATCCCTGAGATATAGGCGCGGTTTTCAACCGCGCCTATAATTTTTTTCAGGCACTCGCTTCTTCTTCGACATCTTTCAGATATACGCGCGCATTGTTCTGCAAGGCAGACCTGTGGACTGCCGCCTCAAACAGGAGTTCGTTCCATGCCGCTTCACCATCCGCAGGGAAGGGCGTGTCGGCATGCATCGCCTTAACCACACCATCAGCCATCCGTTTGAAAGACTCCGGCATCTCTGGACTCTCATCTTCGGCTTCCCAGACTTCTTCTATTTCCGAAGTGTTCGCTTGTCGTCGGCAGTACGACCCCTCCAGCCCTTTTGCCTCCGCATAGAATTCATCGCCGAGGACCTTAACTCGCAGCGGGTGATCGTCGTAACCCCACAGGTTTGTGCCGCTCAGGGAACCGATGACACCATTTTCCCAACCGATGTGGATTAAACGGCTCCAACCCCCGGCTTCATTCGGATTTCCGACAACACTCACCCATTCGGGTCTGCCGACCGTCCAGAGAATCTGATCGATGACGTGGGACCAACAGTTGAAATGGGCACGGGCGTGGATCATCTTGATCTCACCCAACCGATTCTCGGCGACATCATCGTGTAGTTTACGGAAATGGTGCATAAATCGGTAGTTGAAATCGATGCCGAACTTAAGATGAGAGTCGCGCCATGTTGCGATAGCAGGTGCCGCGATTCGGAGATCCTCTTCACGCAACCGAGCTTGTCCTTCCAATCCACAGAGCGGTTTCTCTGTGAATACATTTCGTCCTGCTTCGAGCAGTTGCCGCAACGGCGGAATACGCCGGGTCTCATTGACAATGAGAAGAACGAGTTCCGCATCGCAGTTTGCTAAGAGGTCCTCAATTGTTGAATACCCGGGAACCCCGAATTGTTCTGCTGCCTTCGCAAGAAGTTCCGGGTCCATATCGCACACCGCGACCACTTCTGCGTCGGGATGGCTGTGGAAGTTTCCACCGTGCATCAACCCCATACCTCTACCGCTAATAAGTGCACATTTTTGCATAACTAAATCCTTTCTGTTTACCAACCCTGTAATTTCAGGTCTCCCCACGTCATTGTGAGTTTTCCCTCCGGTTGAACGGCAAGACCGTGTGGATCAAAATTTTCCGCGAAGATCTCTTCTTCATGTTCAGGCGTAGCAACAATCACATTATCAACACCATAAATACCAAATTTCCAGCAATCAAAACTGATATTTCCTGACTTGTAAGTGTCGTCCTTGATTTCCCACTCAGCGACCTGTATCTTTTTTTTCTCAGTGACATCCCATATATGAATGGTCACCCGCTTTTCCTGCGTCATTAACGCTGCTTTGAGTATGAAATGGTCAGATGTCGCATTGTAATTAGACGATGCCGGACCCCCCTTCGCTGGAAAAGGTTGCCAAGCATTGACAGGTCCATCTTTATTCGTTGTTACTTTGACACTGTTGCGGCCCCACCAGCGCATCCAATAAGAACCATCTGGGGTCTGTCGGAGTGCACCACCACCATCACCCTGTCCACTCCATTCAATGATGAACCATTCGTAATAGATGATGACGTCGCTGAAAACTGCCGAAGACCGGAGGCTCACGTAGTCCCCACCAGATTTCTTCTGGTTTAAATAGAGGATACCGTCTTTCGGGTAGACAAATTTGGGATGACCCGTTTGCCATTTAGAAGTTAAATCCAATTCGCCCTCAAAATCTTCTTGTAACACAATTTCTGCTGTCGCATCAAACGTTCCAAAAATGAGTATCGTCAGAATCAAGGCATATCCGATTAGGTGTGTCATGCTTTAAACTCCTCTGTTACGATCCATCAGAATTATTGAGACGAGACGAAATCCACTGACCCAAGTGATGTTAAAACCAATCAAGGCAGTATAGCAAAGAGAATAAAAAACCTCAAGGAAAAACATCTCTATAAACACACTAAGATAGGTTTGATGTACCCCGATTTCTCTTGCCACTTCTCTCCTAATCTGCTATACTCTGATACCATCTTCTACACTTGAAACAACAAACTTCTGAAGAGCAAGTTTTCGAGGAGAACTCGTAGCAAATGGACCCAGCAATCACAATTGACGATCTTCATAAATATATCGGGAATGCGCGTGAATTGCGAGAATATCTCTCAGCAGACCCGCACCGTCCACGCTATCATCTGCTCCCACCCGATGGGTTTTTCAACGACGCAAACTGCACTATTTTCTGGAATGGGCGATACCACGTCTTTTATCTTGGACGGATGCCAAATCCAAATGCAGACGAGTGGCTGCCGGTCCTCGACCACTCCTCAAGCTGCGATCTGGTGCATTGGATACATCACCCACCGGCGATAAAACCTGCAATTGATGGATCAATGCCGCGCGGCATATATAGCGGAGACGCTATTGAGAACGCGCCGATTCCGACCTTCATCTACCACGTGCCGAATCAAGGGACCTGCATCGCAACCAGTGAAGACGACAATTTGATTCACTGGAACCCTTCACCCGAAAACCCGGTCATTCCAATACCGGACGGACCGCAAGAATACCACGTGTTTGATCCGTGTGCATGGTATGAAAATGGGACCTATTATGCCCTCATCGGCAACAAAAACAGTCGACCCGGATACGAAGGCGACGCGACGAGTCTTTTCCGTTCGGACGACTGTATGCAGTGGGAATACCTCGGTCCCTTCTACAAATCTTCGCGGCAGTGGACGGATGAGGTTGAAGATTGTGCCTGTCCCGATTTTTTTCCGATCGGCGATAAATATATGCTCCTGATGCACGGGCACCGTCCTTACGGTATGGCACATTACTACCTCGGGCGTTACGAAGATGAGCAGTTCTATCCTGAAACACACGGACGTATGAACTGGCAAGGCGGACAACTTTCTGGTCCCGAAACGCTCCTTGACGATAACGGACGCCGTATCTTTTTCGGTTGGATTCGCGAAGCCCGTCCATGGGAGAAATACGGCTGGGCGTCCGTGATGACCTTGCCACGGATTCTATCGTTAAGTGAAGACGGAAGTCTTTGTATCGAACCCGCGCCAGAACTCGAAAAACTCCGCACTCGGCATCACCACGAAGAAACAACCCGACTCGATGCGGATACGGAGATTGAGATTGAAGATGTAAACGGCGATTGTCTTGAAATACAGGTGGAAATTGAGCCGAGAGGGGCCACAGAATTCGGTGTGAAGGTTCGCTGTTCTCCTGAGGGTGAGGAGGAAACAGCGATTGTGTATTCGTCCTCCAACGAATTCCTTCAAATTGACCTCACGAAATCGACTTTGGATGACGAAGTAAAATATCCGCGCCTGACACCACAAGACGAGGACGGCGGAGAACGTTATACAAATTCACAGGAAGCACCGTTTAAACTGCTTGCGGAGGAACCCTTGAAACTCCATATCTTTGTAGACCGATCGGTGCTGGAAGTTTTTGCGAACAGTCGATTGTGCCTAACCCAGCGTATCTATCCGACGCGAGCAGACAGCCTCGGTGTCTCAATTTTCGCACGCGGCGGTGAGGCAACTTTAAACAATTTAGACGCATGGACGATGACCTCAACGGTTGGGTAATCGTGCTAACAGCCTTTAAAAAATTAAGGGGTAAGAATATTATGAAAACCCAACAACTTCCCAGAATCGGTTTTATTGGACTCGGAAACATGGGCGGACGGATGGCGAAGAATCTTCACACTGCCGGGTACCCCCTCATCGGATATGATATTGATGCCGCAAAATGCGCGGCACTCGCTGCGACAGGCGCGACTGCGGGGCAAGATACCGAGGACGTTGTGAAAAATAGCGATGTCATTATGACCAGTTTACGCTCGTCCGATATTTTTTGCAGTGTCGCAGAACAACGCCTCATCCCTAATGCGCGCGAGGGGCACGTCTTTATTGACTTAGGCACGACAGAAGTAGAGAGAACGCGGGACATTGCGATGGTATTTGCCGAAAAGAATGCGACCCTGATAGATGCCCCGGTAAGCGGGGGACCACACGGATCCGAAACCGGAACACTCCGTATCTTTGTCGGTGGTGATGCAGCGGTTGTCGAAGAATGCCGACCGGTTTTAGAAGTGCTCGGGGAACCGCAATACGTGGTATACTGTGGGCCGAGCGGTTCCGGACAGATCGTAAAAGGTGTGAATCAATTGGCGATGGGACTCGGCGATGCAGCCTTCATGGAGGCAATGGCGTTCGGTGTATGTGCAGGCGTGGATCCGACCGCGATTCGCGAAGCCGTCGGTATGGGTGAGGGGTGGCGTGGACAGTTCGATAGAATCGCCAAACGCATTATCGATGGGGAAGGTGGAACCCTCGTCATCAAATACCCGGAATTGCCCTATTTCCTCGCCGCAGCACAAGCTTCTGGGTTTGAAATTCCATTAACAGAAGCACTCTACGAATTCTGTGAAAAAGAGAATTACGAGATGTTTGACAACATGAACCGTCCTTCGCGTTCATTTTGGCGGACGTTGACAAAGGATTCGGACGCTGAAGAGCGTTAGCTTGCATCGAAAACCTTTGACATTTCGACCTGTAATACCGCCAGAAGTTCCTTTTTCAAACGAATGAGGGAAACATCTGTAATGTTCCGCGGACGCGGCAATGGAACAAGTATCTCTGCTTTTTGTGTTGCGGGTCTGGCTGTCAACACATAGATTTTATCGGCAAGTAGAAGTGCCTCTTCAACATCGTGAGTGATGAGTAACACAGTCTGTTTGTCTGCTGCCCAGATGTCGAGTAAAATGGACTGCATGACAGTCCGGGTCATTGCATCCAGTGCCCCGAAAGGTTCGTCCAAAAGCAGGATTCTCTTCCGAAACATAAGCGTCCGGACGAGCGCAACGCGTTGCCGCATCCCCCCTGAAAGCTGCATCGGGTAACTATTTTCGAATCCGCTCAATCCGAGTTGTGCTAAACGCTGTTGTGCCTCTATCTTCGCGGTGTCAAGCGGTTCGTTGTGAATTTCTGGGCCCACGAGGACGTTCCTAAGGACGGTCCGCCACGGTAAAAGGAGGTCTTTCTGCTGCATGTAGGCGAAATCTCCGGTATTGCCATGGATACGCTCACCGTTGAGGTAAATTCCGCCGGTATCTGGAACGAGAAGTCCAGAGATGATATTAAAAAGCGTGCTTTTGCCACAACCAGAGGGACCCAACAAAGCGACAAATTCCCCATCATCAGCAGAGAGATTCAAACCGTCCAGGACCCGCAATGCGGTGTTTTTCTGATCAAAGGTTTGTGTTAAATTCTTGACCGCTAATCTGCTCATAAGCCTACAAATTCTCACCATCACTACTATCTTTTGGATAGAATTCTAAGTAATCGGTAACACGGATAATCAGTAAATCACGGTTAAAGGCGTCGGGCAGCACGTTGGCGGAAAAATTGGATAAGTGGTTTCACATACGATTCGTCTGTTCTGATGTGAATGGAATCCACTTGATTTGCCCTGAAAACGTGTCGGCGTTCCGCATCGGCACGCCGATTCAGTTCCGTATAGCGGTCCCGTGCTGCCTCGGAGCGTGTATCAACAATGACCCGCTCTCCACTCTCCGCGTCTTCCAGTTCTATGAGTCCAACATTTGGCAATTCTACCTCGCGCCTGTCTTGTAAGGTAATAGCGATAAGCGAATGCTGTTTACTGCTCAGGCGTAACTGCTTTTCATACCCCGAATCCTTGAAATCCGAGATGAGAAACACAACGCTGTGCGGCTTGAGGACCCGATCGGCGAACGCTAACGCCGTTTCAATGTTTGTCCCGGGTGCCTTCGGTTGAAAATGGAGAATATCCCGAACGACCCGTAGGACGTGCCTTTTTCCTTTTCGTGGCGCGACGAAATGCTCAACGGTGTCCGTAAAACAGATAAGTCCAACTTTGTCGTTGTTTTTGATGGCAGAAAAGGCGAGGAGCGCTGCAATCTCGGCAGCAATTTCTGCCTTCGTTTCTGCGATACTTCCGAAACTGGTGGAGGCACTCATATCGACAACCAACATCATGACGAGTTCACGCTCTTCCACGTACTTTTTGATGTAAGCCTGCCCCATGCGTGCCGTGACGTTCCAATCGATTGTGCGGATTTCATCGCCTACCTGATACTCGCGAACCTCATCGAAGGTAATCCCTTGTCCTTTGAAGACGCTTTCATACTCCCCCGCAAAAACAGTGTTAACGAGCCGATTGGTAAATATTTCAATGCGTTGGATTTTTTTCAATATCTCTTTTTCGTCCATTTATCCTATTTTGTGTGAGGAAAATTAAAAAAAGGAAAATCCTTGCTTAATGCTCTGAACGCTATTATACTATTGAAAAAGAGCAGAATCAATATCTTTTCACAACCGACAACCATAAAACCTATACCCATGCAAAACACTTTTTTGGATAACACCGCCATTGAGATCCATCGTGAAATCCAGGTCGGAAACATTTGTCACGTCGTCTTTGATTTCGACGGAACTATCTCCCTCATCCGAGACGGTTGGCAGAATGTGATGGTCCCAATGATGATTGAATACCTTCAAACCGAAACGGATACCACCGAGACACAAGAACAACTCGAAGCAATCGTTGTTGAATTTGTGGATAGACTGACCGGTAAACAGACCATTTATCAAATGATCCAGTTAAGCGAAGAAATCGAGAAACGTGGTGGAACACCGAAGGATCCACTCGCCTATAAAGACGAATATAACCGTCGATTGTTGCCCGTCGTTGAGGAACGGATTGCGGGACTCACCGCGGGAACACTGTCAGCCGATCCGCTCCGAGTGCCGATGTCGCTCGAATTCCTCCAAAGCCTCCGTGAGATGGGGGTCAGCTGCTATCTCGCCAGCGGCACAGATGTCGAATTCGTTAAAAACGAAGCATCACTCCTCGGTGTTACGGAGTACTTTGACGGTGGGATTTTCGGGGCATTGCGGGAATATCAAAAGTTTTCTAAAGCCATGATTATCCAAAAGATCATCACGGATTTCAACCTCAGCGGAAGTGAATTATTAATCGTTGGGGACGGCTACGTAGAGATTGAAAACGCCAAAGAAGTCGGAGCACTCGCTGTCGGGGTTGCGTCTGTAGAGGGCAATATATACAATATGAACGCCGATAAACGGGAACGTCTTATTCGCGCCGGAGCAGACATCATTATCCCCGATTTTCGCGAAGGCGCGCAGCTAATAAACCATCTGTTCAATCTGTAGAAATTATTTCATAAACAGACTCACGAGGAGTATACTATGCCAAACTACACCAAAGCGTCCGTTCATCCTTCAGAACTCCGCGAATTGCAAGACAGCCAAACGGGCGCGCACATCTACCAACTCACGAACGATACCTCTATCAACCACAATCTCTACTTCCTGACATCTTCCTTCACCCCCGACCAAGGACATCTCATCTTTACCTCCTACCGTTCAGGGAAGCCGAATTTTTTCAAACTAAAATTCCCCAATGGCGACATCGTCCAGTTGACCGATGCCGACGAGATTCACGGCTACTCCGGTGTGATCTCCAAAGACGGGACCGAGCTCTTTTACACCCAAGCAGATACCATAAAAGCGATCCATCTTGATACCCTTGAGGAGCGTGTGCTCGCAGAGTTTCCGGGTGGGAGTCTCGGTGAATGCAGCGTCAGTGCAGATGAACAGTTCATCGTGACGGCGATGAAACGCGACGACAAATCGCACATCACCGTAACCGCTACCGACGGCAGCGGCGGCGAAGTGATCTACACTTCTCCAGATCAGACGATTATCCATCCACAATTTCATCCGAAACATCCTGACCTCATCGCGTATTCCGGGGATCCGGCCCCTCGGATGTGGACTCTCAAACGGGACGGTACAGAAAACCGATCGCTTTATCAGCACGACAATAACGAGTTCCTCGTCCACGAAACCTTCCTCGGCGCGTTGGATGAACTGATCGTGACACATTGGCCCTATGCCTTACGACGGATGTCCTTAGAAACCCTACAGATGCAAACGATCGCCGATTTCAACGCGTGGCACATCGCCAGCAATCGCGACGGGACAAAAGTCCTATGCGACACTGTCCATCCCGACATCGGTTTAAGACTCGTTGATGCGAAAACAGGCGAACACACGCCGATCTGTTATCCGCAGAGTTCCTCCAGTGGAAGCCAGTGGAAAACCGACCGGTATGCACTCGCCGAAGATTGGGCAGCCGCACAACAAGCAGGTGATAGAGAGCAGGCACTCAGTTGGATGGAAATGAAGGTGGACACCGTCTATGGACCACAGTGGACG
>JAJEIP010000049.1 GCA_022827885.1 Candidatus Poribacteria bacterium | reverse complement strand
ATTCACGTTCTTCTCCGTATATCCGCCTGCGTGTCTTTGCGAATCAACGCTGAATGCGCGTGTGGCATTCAGCGGGGTAGGACGGATAATAATAGCGCGCTATCCCTTCAAGGAAAATGGGGGTTCCGTTGATACACCTACCGTGAAAAATGCCCGAAGATGTCGGGTTTCGCTGACGCTCTACCTGCAGGAAATACCCTATCAAAAACACCTACTGATCATAAAGTCAAAGTTGCAGCAATACGAGTAGGGCTGGCATTGAGAAGTGTTGGGGTATCGCGACCGCCTCTTTCTATTTCGCTCTACCCAACCTACGGGACTATACACTAATCAACGGCTATGGGTTTCACTACGTTCAACCCAACTTACTATTAACAGAACCAACATAAAAGCAAACTAAGAACCACTTGCTTTCTAAAGGACTCTGCGTTATAATAAAGAATAGAAAGCACAGTTTCCATGTTTGCCGTCCTATGATAAACTCCAAAAAATCAAAAAGGATACGCAAGAAAATGGCAAAATTCCGAAACAGGATACAGGTAACAACACGAAACTTGATAATATATTCTTTCCTTCTCTCAATGCTTCTTTTCTCCGCGCTCGCGCCAGCCCAAGAAGCTACTCCGGATGTCGAAACTATCGTTAAAAAGATAGATCAACTCTATCGCAGCGATACCAGTCAGGCTGAGATGGAGATGCACATCGTCACGCCGCATTGGGAACGCACGCTGGCGATGAACGTTTGGTCACAGGGAATGGATAAAACGTTTATCCGAATTACGGCACCGAAGAAGGAACAAGGGGTCGCAACACTCCGTATCGGGAACGAGATGTGGAACTATCTGCCGAAAACCAATAAGGTGATGAAGATTCCGCCCTCAATGATGATGGGGTCGTGGATGGGGTCCGACTTCACGAATGACGACTTGGTCAGGGAATCGTCAATGCTCGACGATTATACTTATGAGTTCGTTACGCCTGAAGATGCGTCTCCTGACCATATTTATGTCCAACTCATGCCGAAAGAAGATTCTCCGATCGTTTGGGGAAAGATTGTTGCTGCCGTGCAATCCAGCGATTATCTACCGGTGTGGCAGCGGTTCTATGACGAAAAAGGGAACCTGATGCGGGTGATGAATTTCAAAGAGATCCAGACCTTTGGTGATAAAATCGCGCCTTCTGTGATGGAGATGATTCCGCAAAACAAAGAGGGACATAAGACGGTTGTGCGATGGAGGAATGCTACTTTCGACGCAGATATAGATGCTAAAATTTTTACTCGTCGAAATCTCCAGAAAAGGAGATAATTCGTTCGATGTTACGGCACACGGCGTGTGCCTACTACTATGATACTTAAGATTGCGTTTCGTAACACCTTCCGCCAAAAGCGGCGGACAATCCTGACCGGACTCGCAATGATTGTCGGTTTTACGCTCTTGTCGGTAACCATCGGTTTGTCCGACGGGGCGTATGGCGGTATTATTGAGATGTTCACACGAAATCGCACGGGGCATATTCAGGTGCACCGTGAAGGGTATCTTGATAAGCCGTCACTCTACGAGACGATTGATGGTTACGCTGCTATCGGTGAGACGATTCAGGGGACTGCGGGTGTTGATGCGTGGACCCCGAGAATGTACGCCGCCGGACTCGGATCGGTCGGTGAAAAGAGCACGGGTGTCCAAATTATTGGTATTGATGTGGCGCGGGAGATCCAAGCGACTCGATTTGACAAAAAGGTGATTGAAGGTAAGGCGTTAGCGGAAATCGCTACGCATGAAGCGGTTATTGGGAAAGGTTTGGCGAAGATTCTTTCTGCAAAGGTCGGTAGCGAGATTGTGATTTTTTCGCAGGGTGCGGATGGTTCAATCGCAAATGATGTGTATCAAATCGTTGGTATCGCAGAGAGTGGAGACGACATGACAGACCGCGTGGCGTGTTATCTACACATCGACGATGCTCAGGAATTGTTTGTGCTTGAGGGACGCGTCCACGAAATTGTTGTAATTGTTTCAAATATCAATCAGGTGGATAAAGTTAGGAACGCAATCGAAGCGAGTCTCGACGATCCGAGGCTTGAGGTCGCACCGTGGCAAGTGGTCGCGAAATCCTTTTATCGCGCCATGAAAGCCGATCAACAGGGAGACGCGATTGCACGCTGGGTGATTATGCTTATTGTGGCAATCGGGGTTCTTAATACAGTGCTGATGTCAGTGCTGGAACGGACGCGTGAATACGGTGTGCTGAAGGCGGTCGGGACGAAGCCGTCGCAAATCTTCTGGCTGGTCATCTGTGAAGTAATTATCATCGCTATCGGCAGTATCGCAGTTGGCGTGATCCTTGGGGTTTTCGCCAATTATCTGCTATCCATATACGGCATTACATATCCCGAGCCAATTAGCTTCGGAGGTATGAAATTCGAGACGTTATATGCCGAAGTCAACGTTCGATGTCTGATTGTTCCGGCTTTCACCGTTATGCTATCAGCGGCGGTTGTGAGTCTATTTCCTGCGATAAAAGCCGCTCGAATTCTGCCTGCACACGCGATGCGGACACACTAAGATAACCCAAGTTACCAGTTATTTATAGACATAGCACTCCGCTGGAGTGCAAGAATCTGAATACGCTGTTTTCTATAGACATATCACCCCGGAATCAACGGTATGAATGCCTTATGGCATTCCCCGGGGGTGAAGAAACGTGCCGAAAAACTTTTTCAAACGAGTAGAATTCATTAGTAGCAACTTGGGTTAAGATAGTTGTCAGTTATCAGTCAAAGGTAAAATTATGGTAGATTTTAGAATTACTTTGACACGCTGCATCGGCGAGGTTAGAAACCTCGCCTACCGAGATGAGGGGTGTGTTTAGGGTTGGGGGAAATCCGCAGAAAAGCCCCAAGCAAATACCCCCAGCAAAAACACCCCTACGAGAACTGTTCATATATTTTTAGGATTTACTATAAAATATGATTTTAGTCAAGCTTGCATGGCGAAATATCTTTCGGAATAAACGCCGCACCCTCATCGCCGCGACAGCGATCGGTATCGGTCTGACCGCTCTGATTTTTATTGATGCCTTCATGATAGGGATGGAAGAGACGATGATACGCACAGCAACCGCTTCTTTCCTCGGGGATGCGCAGATCCATCGTGAAGGTTTCCGAGACGCGCAAGAGGTATCATTGACAGTTCAGGCACTCGGCTCGGTGACTGAAAGTCTCACCAAAGAAGAGAGTGTTGCGCATTTTACGCAGCGGACGCTTGCTTCGAGTATGATCACGTCTCCAGCGAATGTCAGCGCGATTAGCCTCGTCGGTGTCCATCCGCCGACAGAGAAATTCTTGTCCTTGATTGACGATGCGATAACAGAGGGTACTTACTTTGAAGGGGATAATAGCCGCGATATTGTCATCGGTGCGAAGCTCGCTGAAATCTTAGAAATCGGGCTTGGGGACCGCGTGGTCGTGACGGTCGCACAAGCCGGAAGCGGAGAACTCTCACAAGAGATGTTCCGTATTTCGGGGATCTATCACTTTGCCGACGCGGCGATGAACAGCGGTATGGCGTTCGTTCGGCTCGAAAAAGCGCAAGAGATGCTTGCTCTCGGTAAGGATATTCATGAAATCGCGATTAAATTTACTTCCATCGCCTACTCTCAGGAGACAACCCTCCCATTTTGGGACACCTATTCCCAGCACGGCAACGAAGTGTTAAGCTGGACGGAACTGATGTCGCAATTGACCGTTGTGTTAGAAATGACAAGATACAGTAAATATATCATGGGCGTTATACTGTTTGGTGTGGTTGTCTTCGGAATTATCAACACACTTTTCATGTCGTTGTATGAACGGATGTTTGAGTTTGGCGTGTTACGTGCCGTGGGAACCCGTCCTTTCGGGATGGCGCGAGTTATCTTATTTGAGGCGGGTGCCTTGGCAATCGTGAGCATTGGATTGGGAACAATACTCGGTTTCGTTCTGACAGGTGTTCTCGCACATGTGGGTATCGATTATACCGGTATTGAAATGATGGGCGTGACAATGCAGGAGTTCATCTATCCGGTCCTGGAGGTTCAGCAGTTCATCATTTATCCTATATGGGTTTTCATTTTTACGCTCATTGCCGGGCTGTACCCGGCTCGGCACGTCGCGAAAATGGCCCCCGTAGACGCAATGCGCCGAAGTTTTTAATTATACCTTGCGGAGAAATAACAGAGTCTGTGCTATGACGCTTTTCGTGTTCGAGTCGAAGAAACCCCCCAGCAAAAACCCTGCGTGTTTTTGCTTGAGTATTTCTGCGTATTGTTGCAGGCTTCGGTTTTAGTGTTATACTATTCATATCCTTATTTCAGTCGCGAATTTACCAACAACCTGCGCGTAATGAAATTATGCCTTAAATGGCATAATTTGTCTTAGCTTTACATTTGGAGCGCAGATCAGAGACCCATAAATTAAAAGATGGAACAGACACAGCAGACAGATGTCATCGTCACAGAAAGTGTAACAAAGGTGTATGCAGCGGATGGAATTCCCGTTAACGCCCTTAACGGGATCGATTTAACCATCCAATCGGGAGAATTCACGGCGCTGGTGGGTCCTTCGGGTTCAGGCAAAACAACCTTTCTCAACATTATCTCTGGGTTGGACAGTCCGACAGACGGGAAAGTGTGGCTTGCTGGCAAGGTGCTATCGGAGATGAGTGGCAACGAACTCTCTGACTTTCGACGGGATAATATCGGGTTCATCTTTCAGGCTTACAACCTGATTCCTGTGCTATCGGTTGAAGAAAACGTTGAGTACATCATGCTCCTGGCGGGTGTCCCGAAAGCAGAGCGGCATGCGCGGGTTATCGCAATGCTCACGTCCGTCGGATTAGAGGGCGTTGCCGACCGGATGCCGACGCAACTTTCAGGTGGACAGCAGCAACGCGTCGCTATTGCGCGTGCTATGGTCTCTGAACCGACAATTATCCTCGCCGATGAGCCGACCGCCAACCTTGATTCAAAAACGGGTGCCGATCTTCTTGAGATGATGCATCGCCTTAACGCGGAAACCGGTATGACGTTCATCTTCTCAACCCATGATCCAATGGTGATGGAGAGTGCTCAACGTCTCATTACGCTTCGCGACGGGCACATAGACAGCGATGAAACGAAATAGTAGTCAGGGGTCAGTTATCAGTGGTCAGTTAAGAGGAATTGTGGTGTTTACCCTCTGTTTGATGACAGGACCTCTCTCTGGAATCGCTGATGCTGCCTTTCGAGTCGACGGTTATTACAAAAATTTTTCCACCGTATTCAATTCACCCTTCCCAGACGCCCCGCTGACAGGAGTCGTGGTCAATCGGCTGCGCTTCAACCTCTCTTACGTCCCGACAGATTCACTCTCTTATGACTTTGCCTACGACTTTACGCCACGGGTTCAAGACCCTTTGCTCTTTTCTCAGTCTCCGATTGCCGTTGGTATCGCTTCGTCCCGTTACCGCGTTGCGGACCTTGACTCACCGATTTACCCAAGGACAGATGCATCCGTCGGTAGTGTCGGCATCTACCATAACCTCGATCGTGCTTCCGTTCAGTTCAGCACAGATTTTGCGGATTTCTCCATCGGTCGAGACGCCATCGCGTGGGGGAGCGCCCGGATCATCAATCCGACCGACATCATCGCGCCTTACACCTACGATCAACTGGATACGGAAGACCGTGTGGGTGTAGATACAATTCGGGTTCGTATTCCGATAGGTGTCATGGGGGAAGTAGATACGGGGTACATTTTTGGGGACACATTCAATTTTGATAAAAGTGCGGTCTTTCTCCGAACACAATTGAACGCCGTAGAAACAGATTTTTCCATTCTATTCTTGGAATTTCAAAGGGATCTGCTTGTCGGTTTCGATATAGCACGCGGTATAGGGGGTGCGGGATTCTGGTTCGAAACGGCTTATGTATTCACCGAACCGTTCGATGACGGCTCGGAGGCATGGAAGAACTACCTTCGGACCTCCGTCGGTTTCGACTATAGCTTCGGTGGCGAGATGTATGCCTTCATCGAATACCATTTCAACGGAGCAGGGGCGGAGAACCCCGAAAATTTTCTTACCAATTTAGAGAAGCCAGCCTATACGCGTGGTGGGGTTTACTTGCTGGGTGTCCACTATCTCGCGCCCGGTGTCACCCATCAACTCACGCCACTCATCAGTTTCAGCGGTCAAATGTTGTTCAACCTCTCCGATCCATCGACCTGGATCGCACCACAGATTGCATATAATGTCGCAGAGGATATTCATCTCTCTGTCGGCGGTTTCATTAGCCTCGGAAAGCGACCGAAGAACGGCGATTCTACGCAATTGCGATCGGAATTTGGTAGTTATCCCAACCTTTTCTTCTCCTCATTCCGTGTCTATTTTTGAACCATAAAGGGAAACAAATTGAACAAAAAACTGATACTCTTCACCAGCCTGCTGGGTATCCTGACCTTGTGCGTAGGGCTCTTCTATTGGTATACGCAACGCCAAGCCAACTACGCAAAAACGCGGGAACTTTTCGCGCCTCTCTATGAATATTCGGGGAGACTCACCCCAGAAGAACAAAAACGCTTTTCTGAACTTGTCCATTCAATAGAGCTCAAAACTGTCGAGGGAAAAGGATACACGCTGCCCGAACGCGAAGGACTTCAATTGGAAGCACATAGTATGACGTTGTACCGAAACAATCCTGAACTCTTCTTCAGGGACTATGGACCTCTCCTTACCGATATTGATGTCGAGCCCTATATACGGCACTTCGGTATCCTCGCCTTGATTGCCAAAACCAAGTTGGCTGATTTACCCGCCGGTAGCAGAAAATCTATAATATCGCATCTTGACGCACTCGAAAAACGCCTCACCAAAAACAGCGTTGAGATATATCTTCAAGAAGTCCAAGACCTTCCGTTTCGTCCGAGACAAAAAGACCCAACGATGCGCTTTGGCGTCGCGTCTGGTCCTGGAAGGGTTGGCGGTAACCACTGGATCTTTGAGGCAGATGGTTCATTCACATGGCCGGAAGGGGCGAAACGCGGTGTCGTTCAGATTGTTGACCACTACGGAAACGCGTATACCGTCGACTTGGATACTCCCACTGATATGGAAATGACAGAGGATACATCCGAATTGTATGGAGAGATCGACCGACTTTTTGAGAAACTGACAGACGGAGCGTTTCAAAGGCTCTCAACGCTTGAGAAGAAGGATCTATCGGTAGAAATTGCAAAGTTGTTTTCATCGGAATAGATGGATTATCTATTTAAAGACCACGACTAACTTCCGGTATACCGTGCGCTGTGAACCCATCCTCGCACGAATTATAAGAAAATAACGTCCGTTTCGGACGAGCCTTCCCTCATCTGTCAATCCATCCCACTGTGCAACGTGGGGACCGATGTAGTGCGGCGCGTTCTCAAGGAGTCGCCGAACCCGTTTGCCCCGAAGATCGAAAATATCCATCGTTACAAACGCTTGCATCGCATCCGGTGCGTTGAGTTGATACGCGATTGTTAGCCGATGCCTGTCGGGTGCGAAAAATACACGCGGCGAAAGTTTAACGTTCTGAATTTGCAACCGATCCGGGTGTTCCACATTGACCGGAGTCGGCACCATCAATGTATAGATACCGAAGTGGTTAATAGAGGTGGTCACACTCCCCTGAATAGTGTTCACGCGACTTTGTAAAGGGACCCACTGTTTCCCAAACGGCTCCCAAAAATAGAGGCGTGGCTTTATATTTGGAAACACATCGCCTCCAAAGAGAAATGTAAGTTGCGCAGGACGTTTCAAGACAAGCCGTGCGGGTGAGACCTGGACAACACGGATCAGCTGCTGCGCCGTTGGCGTTAACCCTGGCGATGCCACGATTTCTATCCCAATGTGTCGTTCAATCAGGAGTGCGCCTTCGGGCAGTGAGATTTCGATGCCCGCTGGACTTTTGAGCGTTCCACCCCGGTTTCCGATGGTGCCCGTTGCTGGAAGGACGCTTAACCGGACGCGCTGCTCCACTCCGTTCACACGGCACATAAGATATCCCTCGCCTACAAAAACAGCGGTTAGCGTGGGTTGATTCCCTGTCGTAATTCTACCTAAATTCCCGGCGAGAAACCATTGCGCTGTAAGCACTTCACGATCTGTGGAGACGGCTTGAAGTCGGTAGTGCTGCCCAGACACCAGCCTATAGGGTTGCATGACTTCTACGTGCCCGTCAAACACCCGAATTTCAAAGGGGTTCTCGACCGCAGTAACGTCTGAAGACTGCCAGACCACCAGCACTATCCATATAAAATATATCGTTGTTGGATGGAAGGGGGTTCGCATTCTCACATCGTAGCATACATCGCATTTGCATTACAAGTCGCCCTGTGATAAACTTCAGACACACTAAAATAACCCAAGTTGCCAGTTATTGATAGACATAGCACTCCGCTGGAGTGCAAGAATCTGAATACGCTGCTTTCTATAGACATATCACCCCGCTGGGGTGAAGAAACATGCCAAAAAACTTTTTCAAACGGGTAGAATTCATTAGTAGCAACTTGGGTTAAAATAGCAACGAAAACTTAGTCCGAAACGAAGTGGAGGTGTTTTTGCGAATCAACGCCGAATGCGCGTGTGGCATTCAGCGGGGTGTTTCTTCAGTTCGAATGCGGAAACCTCTAAGTCTCAAAACTCGTTACTTCTCCGCAAGGGATAATTAAAGAATGGGAAAGCAACATTTCACGTTAAAAACGGTTGACGGCACTGCCCTCATCAAAATAGATCCTTTATTAAAACCGTATACGGCGCAGCTGCGTGAGCGGTTCGCACATTATCAACGTTTCAAAGCAGAGATTGAGAAAACTGGCGGTATCTTAGGCGAAATAAGCCAAGGACACCAATATTTCGGCTTCAATCGCGGGGAAAATAGCGGTGAGACTGGGGTCTGGTATCGCGAATGGGCACCGGGTGCACATGCCCTTGCCCTTATCGGCGACTTTAACGGCTGGGATCGCGAGGCGCATCCGATGTCCGTTGATGACTACGGCGTGTGGCACATCTTCCTACCCGATAGAGACTACGCCGATCGGCTCACACACGGCAGTCGAGTCAAGGTGCATGTCGTATCAGAACTCGGTGGACTCGACCGCATCCCCGCTTACGCGCAGCGTGTTATTCAGGAGGGAGATGCCGATTTCACCGGACAGTATTGGGTGCCCCCCTCTCCCTACCAGTGGGAACATCGCGCCCCTCGTTTCGATGTCCACACCGAGAACCTGCGGATCTACGAAGCACACATTGGTATGGCGCAGGAAGCGGAAAAGGTGGGAACGTTCGATGAGTTCACGCACAACGTGTTACCCCGAATTGTTGATTTAGGCTATACCGCCGTGCAGCTGATGGCGGTCATGGAACATCCGTATTATGCGAGTTTCGGGTATCACGTGAGCAATTTCTTCGCGGTTTCCAGCCGTTTCGGGACACCGGAGGAACTGAAGGCACTGATTGATACAGCGCACGGTATGGGTCTACGGGTTATCATGGATCTGGTCCATAGTCATGCCGTCAAAAACCTCAATGAAGGGTTGAACCGTTTTGACGGCACGGCACACCACTATTTCCATGCCGGTGAGAAGGGTGAACATACCGCATGGGACTCGCGATGCTTTGATTACAGTAAATACGAAGTGCAACGCTTTCTCTTGAGCAACATCCGCTACTGGCTGGAGACGTATCGGTTCGATGGATTCAGATTTGACGGCATCACCAGCATGCTCTATAGCGATCACGGATTAGATCGGGAATTCGAGGGTTACGCGGATTATTTCAGTGCCGAAGTTGAACTCGACGCTATTGCCTACCTGATGTTGGCAAACGAGATGGTTCACACTGTCAATCCGACCGCAATTTCAATTGCTGAAGATATGAGTGGGATGCCGGGTCTGGCGCGTCCGATCGAGGAGGGTGGACTCGGCTTCGATTACCGGCTCGCAATGGGTATCCCAGACTACTGGATTCGGTTATTGAAAGAGAAAGTGGATGAAGACTGGCATATCGGCGAGATTTACGGCATGTTGCGTAACCGGCGGATCGGCGAGAAACACATCGCTTATGTCGAAAGCCACGACCAAGCCATCGTTGGGGATAAGACGCTTGCTATGCAACTCATGGAGACCGAACTTTACACACACATGCGCGTTTCCACAACAAGTCCCCGCATCGCTCGTGGTATCGCCCTCCACAAACTCATCCGACTGCTGACCTTTAGTTTAGGGGGCGAAGGGTATCTCAACTTCATGGGGAACGAATTTGGACATCCTGAGTGGATCGACTTTCCGCGTGCGGGGAACGATCACTCCTACTGGTATGCGCGCAGGCAGTGGCACCTCGTTGACGATGACACGCTTCGCTACAAACATCTCAACGCTTTTGATCGCGCCATGCAACACCTTGACGCAAGCCACTCTCTGCTTTCCGATGAAAATATCTCTCTTTTATATATTAACGAGAACGCAAAGCAGATCGTCTATGAACGCGGTGGACTTGTTTTCGCCTTCAACTTCCATCCGACTGCTTCGGTCACGGACTGGCGTATCCCCGTGCCTGAGAGGGCGGATTATCGCCTTATTTTGAACACCGATGATACTGCTTACAGTGGCTATGGTGCTGTAGAGGGCGCGCATTATCCGTGGCAAGATGTCGCCATGGAGGGGCATACACAATCCATTCAACTGTATGTCCCTGCCCGAAGCGCGTTGGTGTTAGCGGCTGAAAAAAGTCAAATTCAAAAATAGTATTTGTTTTGACAATTAGACTTTTATGTGATATAATGATCATAGGTTATCAGCAATGCCAAAACGTATCTATATTGAAACAACAATTCCGAGTTCTTACTATACGTTGCGAACCGATGAAGAATCGCTTGTTAAGCAAAGATTGACTCGGCAATGGTGGCATGAATATGCAAAACTGTCTACCTTAACCTCAAGTACTGCTGTCGCTACGGAACTTAGCCGAGGGGAGAGGGAAGCGGCACAGAAGAGACTTGATTTACTCGCCGGTATTGAACTGTTTGTTCCTACCGTTGAGATCACGCAAATTACACAAATTTACATTGATAGATTGATAATGCCAAAAGAGCCACAAGGGGATGCTCTCCATTTGGCATTCGCCACCTTTCATCAAGTTGACGCGCTGCTCACCTGGAATTGTGCACATCTCGCCAATCCTAATAAGTTTGATTTTATCATAAAGATTAACCAAGAATTAGGTTTGCCAACGCCGATATTAACAACACCCACCGATTATTTAGGAGGTACGAGTTAAAATGGAAAAGATTAGAGATTATCAAACCGAAGAAGTAAGCGGAGTCGTTGAGGAAGTTCGCGAAATACGGATGAAAATTTCAGAAGAATGTGGGCACGATCTTAATAGATTGCTTGCATACTACCAAAAAGTAGGCGAGGAAATGCGGAAGTCTGGCAAATACAAGTTTGTTGATCCGGAACCGCCTGCTGAGAAGCCCGCGTCTACAAAATCGACTCGTGATGAAGCTGCAGATTAAGGTGTAACACCATCCCTTGATAATATCTTTGCCCGAATACGTGCCGTATAGACGGTGTTTTCCCCTCTGGAAAAATAGGGACAGCCAACCGTGACCTCTGCCGCTACGGCATGTCTATGTTGGGTTGCTAAAGCCAGACACTTTAGCTTTTTTTATTTAAAATGTCTCGGTAGGTGCGGTTAGATGAAGATTGATTTATTAATTCGGTAATTTCCTAACGAATCCGGTGTCCCTTCCCAGTAACGGGTGGGAACCCCCTCCCCAGTAACGGGCGGGGACCCCGGTTAGAAACCGCACCTACCGGGTACGGGGAAAATATCAAATTACCGAAATATTTTCTGAAACTTCATGAAACCACACCTCTTAAAAGTGCTGTTATCATGTGGTGTTATTATCCAACGAATACGCACGGTTTCCACCGGGACCGCCGCCGATTGCCCATGTGCCCCGGAACAAGGACTGCCGCTTCGGTGGCATCGTTTCAATGATCTCGTGGCTCAGGTTGAGCCGATGCCATTGCGCCCAAATGGAGTTGTAACAATTGAAGACTGCACACCGCGGGTTCGCGGGATTCGTCCAATCATTTGCTGCATGGACGAGGCTTTCGGTGAAGATGACAACGGAGCCGGGTGGGCAACTGTAGTCGTCCATCACTTCGCGCATATTCGGCTCCCAGGGCGACTCACTGATATTCGGACGATACCGGTCAGGACCGCCGTAATTGAAGTGCGCCTTATGCGAGCCACTGAGAAAAGAGGTAGCCCCTTGCCCTGACTTGACCTCCTCAAGTTCCCAGACGACACGCGTCAGTCCCGCGAAAATCTTGCCACCAGCGACCTGATACCGCATGGCGTTTGCCTGTTGTGGTGGCCGCACAACGTGTGGGAGCCCGTTATCACCACGTTCTGCCACACCCCACCCCGGGGGTCTCACAGTCGTGAATGATCCTTCACACCGAAATCCGTAGCAATCGTCGTGCACAAAAGGATCTTCGGACAGAATCTCGTTCAGGATGCCCACGACTGCGGGATGGTCGAGGAGCGTTTGGAGTGCCCCTTGATAACTCTGTCTCGCGCCGGCATAGACCTCTGCTTTCATCTCCTCAATTTCTGACTCTGATAATACCGACGGCAACAGGATCCAACCGCGGAGATCGAAGAAAAACTTCTGTTCCGGTGTCATCGGTACCGGTGTATCTGCTACAGTTTGATTTGACATTGATTTTCTCCTTAAAGTGCCCTGTCCAATCCAGGCAGGAAATAATCCTTAACAACGACTTCCCAACTCATGCGGGAAGCGATATTGTAACCTTCTCGAAGCATATCTTCTACATCACGGGGTTTACGCGGCAAGCGTCCTAAGAGTTTCGCTGCGATGTCTTTGCTATTCTCCACCTCGATCGCATTCCGTTCCGCCAATCCGATATGAATTACATCATCTAACGACTTCGGCGGAATATTCAGCTGCGTATAATCGGCAACCACGATATTTGGGACCTCACGGTTATCGGTGGCACGCTGAATGAAGCCGCAACACCCACATACATTGCTAACCACACAGATCGCGCCGAAACTCAAGGGCTCTACCTGCGCAATTCCGAAGGGTTCATAAATGGATTGCCCAAACTCCGCATCACTCCCTTTGCGGATGTCCATAAATTCCATTTCTATCGGCATCCGTTTCCCACACGCGGCTTGACTCCATCCGAACTGATTGACGAAAACGACCTTAATCGCCTTAGACTGTAGATTGAAGGCAGAAACGCCGTTGTTGAGTTCAATTTCGGCACCAACGAGATCAGGATAACCGATTTTGTGGTATACGGGCCACCCATACGCCTCCTCCATCTCATGAATACTTTCGTGGGGACGACCTGTCGCAATTTCCGTGGAAAGGATGAACAACACGGCTGTTTTATCATTAGAAGCGAGTAAATCATCCAAGTGCATGAGGACCTGTAAATCGCGCCACAATCCTTTACTTTTAACGAGCCGTGTTACATGTGTGAAGACGTAATCGGGACGATACTCGAGCAGGGTCTTCGCGTATTTTTGGAGGAGTGCCTTTGATGTCAATTTCTCTTGTAGGCTCACCTCAAACGCCGGGATGCCATTGTAGACGAGGTTAATTGGGAACGCCTCAAACGGCTCTGCCAAGAATCGCAGCTCATCCACAACCAGATCCCCAACTGCGAAGATTGTATCACAGAGATGCGCTTTATCGATCAAGGCGTGTTTGAAATACCAAAACGGATCGTCGAAGACTTCACGGATCGATTGTCCTTTCGCTTTTGCCTGCTCCAATACGTTATAAAAGCGTATATCATGTCCGGGATGTCCCTCAACAATAGGACGTATCGTCGCGACTTCATGGGCATAAAAGACGGTGCGCATGTTCGCCGCGTCTTCGTTGGTATCGCGTTCAATCAGTGTCTTGAGGGCAAGCGGCATTCCCATAAACTCGTGTGAGATGACGAACACTGGGGTCTTCGTCTTTCCGCCGATAAGCACCTGTAAGGCATCATACGCAGGTTCTGCAAGGCGGATATACTCTTCATATTCCCATTCACTCTCATACCGAGTTGATTCGATGCCAAAATGCTCATAGAGATGCCACTTAAACTGACTCGTCCGAACTTCGTTGCTATTGGATACGTTCACCAGAAGGACATCCGTGAGGGTCGTAACGTTCTTATTTTTATCTACAAACTCTCGCTGTCCGTAAACGAGTTCTACATGATAGATCTGCTCAATTTCACTGAGAGCATCTGCGTGGGGTGTGTTTGCTATCCCCTCACTTGCCCGATACAGGACGGCATCCAAGTCCGACAAATCGGCACCAGAAAAGAGAGGTCCGACAAGAAAAGTGCGTTCAATCGCTTCGTTGTAGCTGCGGGTTGTCAGCAACCCTTCTAAAACCGCCCCGATACCGCCCATTTTTTGGATAGCCTCGTGTGTCACATGAACAACAATACTCAATTTTTTACCTCACCTCATGTTTTTTATCTGGGCTTGCAAGCCAAACCCAAAAGGATGAAAAAATCATAAAATCGCATTCTTTACGAAAGATTATATCACGACATCCGCACAGGTGTCAAATTCCGTAAACCTTTGCTCTTGACAACCTCGCCAAAAGCCACTATAATATTAGAGTGAAGGTTGTGCGACACCGCTGCGTGAGAGACTTCGGCGCACGTCGCACAAAGTATTGGTTAAGGTGTGTTCAACGTTAGAAGAGAAAACTAAGCCTATAGTAAAATGGAGGTAGGCATGTTAGAAAATATTGGAAGCGTGGCTGGTGCGATATGGCACTATCTCGAAGATAACGACGAAGCCACTATTACAAAATTAACACGCGAAATCGGCGAAACCGAACGGACGGTTTTAATGGGTGTCGGTTGGCTTGCTCGGGAAGGAAAATTAGATTTCGAGCGACGGAAACAGGGCACCTATATCACTTTAAAAACACAACAATCAAACGCAGAAGTCGTATAGATTTCGGAAGGAGTACGGAATTAAATGAAGCCACTTCGACAGTTAACAGTGGTGCCGACGTTACCGCCGAATCTTGAACCTTTGCGAGAACTTGCCTTAAACCTATGGTGGACCTGGGATCGTGAAGCCTTGGGTTTATTTCGACACCTTGACACCGAGTTGTGGGAAAAGACGTATCACAATCCGGTTGCGATGCTCGGTCAAATTTCCCAAGAACAGTTAGATGCCACGGCAAAAGACAGTGTATTCCTCGCCCGTCTTGACGTTATCCACAAAAAGTTTAAAGAATACCATAACACTGCGTCATGGTTTGAAACAAATCATAACGACGAGACGCTCCATACGCTAAAAATCGCCTATTTTTCTATGGAATACGGATTAACGGAGTGTATGCCGCTCTATTCCGGGGGTTTAGGTGTCTTGGCGGGCGACCATCTGAAATCCACAAGCTACTTAGGTCTGCCTTTTGTTGCAGTCGGACTGCTCTATCAGCACGGGTATTTCCGTCAGACGCTCACGGCGGATGGCTGGCAGATGGCGGATTACCCAACAAATGACTTCTACAACATGCCCATCCAGCCCGCAAAGTGCGCCGATGGGACCCCACTTCTCGTGGAAGTCGCGTATCCAGAAGGTAAAGCCCTCGCGAAAGTCTGGTGTGCCCAAGTCGGACGCGTTCCCTTATATCTCCTCGACACAAACATCCCAGAAAATCAGAGTGAAGAATTACGGAGCATAACAGATTACCTCTACGGGGGTGACGAACGCCTCCGGATTAAACAGGAGATCCTGTTAGGTATCGGCGGATACCGTGCTTTGACTGCGCTCGGTATACAACCGACTGTCTGCCACATGAATGAAGGACATGCTGCGTTCCTGACCATCGAACGTATCCGGCAACTCATGCTGGAAACAGGCATCCGTTTTGAAGAAGCCTGCGAAGCCACGAAATCAGGAAACATCTTCACAACGCACACACCCGTTCCTGCGGGTATTGACTGGTTCCCACCTGAGTTGGTGAATCACTACTTCAGCGGTTACTATGGGGAACTCGGGGTTTCTGCTGACACTTTTCTGGGTCTTGGGAGAACAAATCCGACCAATACACACAGTGAATTCAGTCCAGCACTCCTCGCGCTCCGACTCTCAGCCATGATCAACGGCGTAAGCCAATTACACGGTCATGTCTCCCGTGACATGTGGAAAGATCTCTGGCCCGGGACCCCCGTGCATGAAGTGCCTATTGGTGCGATAACAAACGGAATCCATACCCGTTCTTGGGTCTCTGGTGATATGCAGAGCCTTTTTGACAGGTACTTGGGCCCGCGTTGGATCGTTGAACTTACGAATCAAGCCGTCTGGACACAGATCTCACAGATTCCGGACCCTGAGTTGTGGCGAACGCATGAACGTCGCCGCGAACGGCTTATCACATTCGCGCGCCAGCGACAAGAGGAGAAACATGCGCTTGGCAGTGCCCCAACTCTTTTGGATGGCAAACGTTCTCAGGACAGCGAGAATGTCGCAACGAAGATTCTTAACTCAGCGGCATTAACGATTGGGTTTGCACGCCGGTTTGCAACCTACAAGCGTGCGACTTTACTCTTCCAAGATGTCGACCGTCTTGACAAAATCCTCAACCATCCAGAACGTCCGGTTCAACTGATTTTTGCAGGCAAGGCGCACCCCCATGACTATGAAGGGAAACTGCTCATTCAGCGTATCTCTCGTATCGCATCAGAACCTCGATTTTACCATAAAATCGTCTTCATTGAGAATTACGACATCTGTGTCGGACGGTATCTCGTTGAAGGGGTTGACATCTGGCTCAACAACCCGTTACGTCCGAATGAAGCGAGCGGGACAAGTGGTATGAAAGCAGCTGCGAACGGCGTCCTCAATCTCAGTATTGCCGATGGATGGTGGGCAGAGGCAAATCATCTCGGTGGGGGCTGGACAATTGATGCGGGTGTCACGCATGGGGACGCAAAATCCACCGACACAGCACACGCTAACGCTGTCTATGAACTCCTTGAGAAAGAGATTGTGCCCCTCTTTTATCAGCGCAATCCTGTTGACGATGTGCCTTACGAATGGGTGGCTCGGATGAAGACTGCAATGCAGAACCTAGCGCCTATCTTCAATACGAAACGCATGGTAGCCGAGTACGCAGAGCAGTTGTACTTCCCAGCGCATCGGCGTTGGCAGCATCTCAATGAAGCGGGTGGAAAACGGAGTATCGCGTTAACCCGCTGGAAAACACATATTCAGGATCACTGGGGCGATCTACGGATTGAGGAGAAACACGTCGATGCGACAACTTCTGTGATCCAAAATCCTGAGTTGGGTGTCGGTGAATCCACAACGGTAGAAGCGGTTGTCCACACCGATGTGCTATTTCCACACGAACTCGCTGTCCAAATTTACCACGGCGTGTTAGACGAAGCAGGCGAAATTCACAATGGCAGTGTGCGCCCAATGGCATATAAAACCGACCTCGGCGGCGGTGCCTATCTCTTTGAAGGGACACTCACCTTGGAGCAGACGGGATTACACGGTTATACCCTCCGTGCGTTACCGTACCATGAGGACTTGCAATCTCCGCAGGAACTCGGGCTTATTACATGGGCATAAACGTAAACCTCAATCACGGTAGGTGCGGAATGTAATACACTGTCCCGCAAGTCCACACGCGACTTGCGCTATGGAAATGTAATACAAGGAACGGATTTAGTCTATTCCCAGACGAAATCCCCTAACCGCACCGAGCCTCTTTATGAAATTACCTTATTTATTTTTTAATTTTCATGGAGCGGGTAACATATTTTGCGTTGCTCAAAACCATTTCCAAGCGTATAATAAGAGTACGCAGCTTGAAACGAAGTGGAAAGCGGATATACAGAAAGGAATGCGAAATCCCAACCTACTTGACCGAACCGCAAGGAATAATTAAAAAATGGATAGAACAGCAGAAATTGCCCGCGAAACAGCAGAAACCCGTATCCGCCTCCGGCTTGACCTTGACGGAACAGGCGTCTCCGATATTAACACCGGGGTCGGATTCCTGGATCACATGTTGGAGCTCTTTGCCAAACACGGCTTCTTCGATCTGGAAATCCACGCGGAAGGCGACTTACACGTGGATGCCCACCATACGACCGAAGATGTCGGTATCTGTTTAGGGCAAGCCCTCCAAAAAGCGGTCTTGGATAAAGCCGGTATGCAACGTTTCGGCAGTTTCACCGTCCCTATGTACGAATCCCTCGCCAAAGTAGACTTGGATGTTTGCGGACGTCCGTATCTCTATTATGAAACACCGCTTGGGTCTGGGAAGGTCGGCGATTTTGATATTGAACTCACCGAAGAATTTTTTCACGGGCTTGTGAACCATAGTGGGACAACTTTGCATATCAACGTCCCCTACGGCACAAATCAACACCACATCATTGAAGCCATCTTTAAGGCAGTTGCGAAAGCCTTACATATCGCCACACGTCTTGATGAACGTATCACAGGGGTTTTATCTACCAAGGGAAGTTTATAATGAGGAGTGAACGCTTATGAGTAATGGGAACGTTATTGCAGTTATTCTTGGAGGTGGTCGCGGTGCACGTCTATTTCCGCTGACCCGCGACCGGGCGAAACCGAGTGTCCCGATCGCAGGCAAATTTCGACTCGTGGACATACCCATTAGTAATTGCTTCCATTCAGGTTTGGAACGCATCTATGTCCTGACGCAGTTTAACTCCGTCTCCTTGAACCGACATATCGCGCAGACGTATCGCTTTGATACATACCGCCGCGGGTTCGTCCAAATCCTCGCAGCACAACAAACACTGATGGGCGAAGAGTGGTATCAGGGAACAGCGGACGCCGTCAAACACAACCAACCTTACATCCTCAACCCACGTTTCGCAGACAATTATGTCTTGATTCTCGCCGGTGATCACCTCTATCGGATGGATTACCGCGAGATGCTCAAAGTTCACACCGAATCTAACGCAGCCATCACTGTATCCGTAATTCCAGTAAAGAAAGAGGACACGAGCGGGCTTGGCATCCTTCAGGCGGACACCAACGGACGGATCGTTGATTTCGTCGAGAAACCGCAAACCGAAGAGGAACTGGATCAGTTACGTGTTGAACCCGAAGTCTTTACATCCCGAGGGATTGAACCGCACGGTAGAGAATACATCGCCTCAATGGGAATCTATATCTTTAACAGAGAGGTCCTGCAAGAGATCCTTCGAGACGACACAAACGTTGACTTCGGCAAGGATATTATCCCGAAAAGCATTCAGACGCTCCCAGTTTCTGCTTACTTTTTCGATGGTTATTGGGAGGATATAGGGACGATTCGCTCCTTCTATTCGGCGAACATCGCGCTCACCGACACCGCGCCTGCGTTCAATTTCTACGACGAGCAGGCCCCGATCTATACCAACAGGCGGCACCTACCGAGCACTAAAGTCAACAGCAGTAGCGTCCGATCCTCAATCCTCGCCGAAGGCTCTATCATTGATGATTCCGAGATCGATAGAACCATTGTCGGTATCCGGAGTATCATCTCTAACCGCAGTCGGATTTATCAGTCGGTACTGATGGGGGCAGACTACTACGAATCGGACGCAGCCCGAGCAGAGAACGCACAGGCAGGCACCCCGAATATCGGCATTGGTCAGAATTGCCTCATCCAGAATGCAATCATTGACAAAAATGCGCGTATCGGCGATAATTCTGTACTCGTCAACCGAGACGGGGTCGATAATCTGGATGGTGAAGATTACTACATTCGGGATGGGATTGTTATTGTTCCAAAGGATGCAACAATCCCTCCTGAAACCGTCGTCTAATCCATAGCCTTAAATTCCATAATCAAGGTTGTCTAACAAGGGGAATTGCTGATGTACAAATTGCTAACAGTCCTAACGCTGAGTCTTTTAGTGTTAATACACTTCATGGCACCGCATGCCTTGGCACTCGATACAGACGGACTCGTTGGTGTGTGGCTGCTGGATGAGGGCAAAGGGGAAGTCGTTAAGGATTCCTCCGGTAACGGGTTGGATGGAAAAATCGCACAAGGTAAGCCGAAGTGGGTCAAAGGAAAGTTTGATGGTGCGATGGAATTCGGTGGTTCGGATATGGTAACGGTCGATGATGACGATGCCCTTGACCTGAGCGAGTTTACAATTGCCGCATGGATAAATATCCCAAAAGTCTCCGGCGCGTGGCAAATCATCGCTTCAAAAGAGAACCGCAATCCTACCGGTAGAAACTACGGGCTTTTCGGTCATATTAATACCGGGGTTATCCATTACTCTTTCACAACAAACGCCGGTTGGAAATCCTTCGATGCCAAAACCGTTGCAACGGATGGGGATTGGCATCACACCGCAGGCACTTACGATGGCTCTGATTTCAAATTCTATCTTGATGGGCAAGTAGATGCCGAAGTGTCGCCAGGGACGAAACCCGATAACCACGATAATTTTCTTTTCATCGGTGGATGCGACATCGGTAACTACTGGATGACAGGCGTTATTGACGAGGTAGTGCTTTATGACAGAGCCCTCAGTGAGCAGGAAATCAACGAATTAATCGAAGATGGAATGGTCGTTACGTTAGACGTTCAACCCGGTGGGAAACTGGTGACGACATGGAGCCAGATCAAATCACAAGCAGCTCGGTAAATTCCAAGAGATAAAGTTTTTGATGGCAGTTGGCAGTCAATAATTAGCGATAAAGCGTCAGCAGTCGTCAAAATCAAATCGGTAGCCTGCAACAACGGCGCAGGCGGGTTTAAGGAACGTCCGTGATAGTCGAAACGGCCGTTGTGACTCCGCAAGGAAAGTTAAAAGTATGTCTGAATTGAGACAACAACTCCTCGTGCTGCATCTGCACACGCCTGACTTGAACAGTGGCGTTGTCGCTTGGGCACTGTATGACGGCACCGGTCAAAAACGCTATACCACAGGGGACAGCGAAACACCGCCCTATAACTCGGTTGTGGAAGCGATGCAAGACGGATGGCGGGTGATTCAGTTTCCACAACAATTCCCTGCCTACCCCGGCATGGAATATCATACTTCATATCTCAGGTTTGAATATATCCTGGAGAAATTGGAGAAAATCCCATGAGTGACAAAAAGTATTTGCTCAATACGGAACAGATGGCGAATTTCGTAGCGGACGGTTATCTCCGCTTCGACGAACTCATCCCGCGCGCCTTGAACGAAGCGGCACACGCCGAAATGGAAGAAGGGATTATTGTGCGTGGACGCGGTGGCACGGTTTTAAACGAAGTCTGGGACGATGATTCTGCTGTTGGCAAAGTTTTCCGACTTCCGGAAGTACAGGGCATCATCCACAGTCTGGTCGGTGAGAATCCACTTTACGATCACCACGCTGTTCACATCGTCCGTCCGCAAAACGATATCGGTCAAATTTGGCATGCCGACGCGATTATCGACCTACGGATGCACTTCGACATCCAATTCTTCTATTTCTCGCACGACACGCCGCGCGAAATGGGAGGGACCATGATTTTACCGGGGAGTCATTATCGCCGTGTCTGTGAAACGGACATCGCGCGGTATCAAAACTTCCTCGGGCAACTGCCTATCGCTTGTAATGCTGGCACCCTGATTGTGGTGCATCACGGGATGTGGCACTGCGCGCAACCGAACCTGACGGATCGGACGCGCTACATGTTCAAGCTCCGCCTCAACCCAACGGTCCGTCAGTGCCAACTCTGGAACACAGACGATATAGACACACCGGGGATTCACGGTGCTTTAGGCAGGAATCACAGATGGTATGGGAACGATGTTCGGCTTGAGATCGTCAACCGTATCAAGCAATGGCGTTTCCTCACCGGTGATGACTCGTTTGATATCGGCTACTGGCTCTCCCGACTTGAAAACATGCCAGAGAACACCGAAGAAGCGGCGTAGTTATGGAAATAAAGAAAGGCGCGGTTTAAAGCCGCGCCTTTGCAAAAGACGAATATGTGTAAACTATAGACTACCGATCGCGCGCCCGTCCTCTTCTACCCCCGCGTTCTGCCCGTTCTCGTCGCATTTTCTGCATTATCTCTCTCCGTTCCTCTGGCGACGCACTCCTGAGTTTCTCTGCTAATTCACCGGGTTTCATTCCCCAAGCCGCGGCTTGCTCTTTCATCTCCATTTGTCTACGTTTTTCAGCTTCCATTTTAGCATTGGCTTGGTTTCCCTGATTATTACCTTCGGCTTTTTCGGACTGACCCTCGCTGGTTTGCGTAGCCCTACCCGTTTCGCGCCCGCGCGCAGTTGTAAGAAACTGAAGCTCGCCTGCCTTCAACGTTATCGGTTTCCCGGCGTTGTCCAAGGTTACCTGCTTTGCTTGAATGTCCTTTACGGTCATATCGCCGAGTTTTGTCCCTATCGTCACAAAGTGATACCGATTGGATTTTTTCTCGAGCAGCGTTGCCTGAGACACGGCCCCCTCTGTTCCAACAGCGGTACCGATTAAACTATAGGCGGGTTCGTTATTCGGTGGGGTCCAGCCAAGCGGACGAAAGAGATTGTTGTCAATAATTACTTTGTAGAACGCCGCATTTTCCCCGAAGTCGATGCTCCCTCGATTTTGACGTGCACGAAACCTATTGACCGGTGCTGCGGCTTGCGCCTTCATTTTCAGGAGTGCTTGTGTTTTCGCCGAGTCGCTCTCCGTTTTTTTGAGTGGGTTTATATCCGGCTTTGCAGCAATAAATTCCACTTTCGTTTTGTCTTGCGCGTAAAGTAATATCCCACACCCGAGGAGTAGACACACGACACAACCGAGCCCTAACTTCGCAACGATGTTTTTTCGACTGCTAACGATTTTCAATGGCATTGCTCTTCTCCGTTGAACTTTAGGACAGCGTCCCTACCTATCTACCCGTTTCTTCTATCTCTTACAATTGAGACACTCTCGATTTCAGAAAGGTTCTTTTTAATTTTACTATGCATTTCACCGATTGTCAATAGAATTCACCATCCCCGTATGGATATTCAGTTTTACTTTGATGTAAACTGGAAACAGAGATTCCTCGTTACTGAGAATCGAGGACTATGGTAGACCTTAGAATTAATTAGACATTCAGCATAGGTGCGGTTAGGTGAAAGACCCTACCGGCCCCGGGGGAACTATCATTCCGACAGGAGCATCCCTCAAACCGATACTCCCGTATCCTAACAAAAAGCATTGACTTTCAAGAAAAAATGGAGTAAACTTTATAATAGAAATGGATCTCTTAATAAAGGAATAAGCTTGATGAAACGTTATAGCACCTCTCAGAAATACATTGCATTTGTCAGCAGTTGCGTTCTCATTTTCATCTTAACGGGCCAGCACGCCGATGCTGCGCGCCGCTCGAACGTTCTTCCAATTGCCCTCTTTGCTTCAGGTATGAGTCTCCAGTTCGGAAGCAGTTTCCTAAAAGCCTCCTCTCAGAACCATTACGATAGCTATCTCAACGCCGCAATCCAATCAGACATCCAAACACACAAAGACGCCTTCCGCACCCGGCGGAATGCCGGCACGATTATGTCCGGCGTCGGTTTTGGATTTGTCGGACTTGCTGTGCTTTTCTCAATCTACAACCAACTGGATACACCCGAAGTTGTCGAGGACGGAGTATCTTCAGCGGAAAACTGGAATCCCGATATCGGAATCCCGCTCACACGTCTGAGAGGGACCAGAAACCGCCTCCCTGAAAACACGAGTCTGTTACTGCCGAGGACCCCGTTCCAGTTGCATCCGCACTACGACTTCCAGACTCGGCGCGCTGGTCTCAGCCTGCTGCACTTTTTTTAATAGCCATCGGTAAAGAAGTGTTCTCCAAATCCATAGGGATAAAATCTCCGATAATCAAGGTGAATCACATGAATCATAAAAATCATAGTCCAGATTTTTTCGGCAGACTACCAACCAGTAAGATTATGGTTGTGTTAAGTCTTCCTATGTTGCTTGCGTTGGTTTTCTTTAATGCTTGCACGAGTAACGAAGACTTTGCGAACCCGCTCGACCCTGAGAACCTGCGGACATCCGGCGCGCCTGATGGTCTCGCGCTTTATGCAGGCGATCAGCAGGTCCGGGTCACGTGGAACGACACCGGACAGACGGGTATCAAAGGATACCGCATTTACAGACGTTCCACGGGGGGTGCAGACACGGAATTCCAACAAGTCGGCTCTGTGGATGCCCCCGCAAACGAATTTACTGACACCCAGAATCTCGAAAACGACCGGCGCGACGCGTCTGGACGGCTCCTCGCCTACGAATATCGCATCAGTTACGTTGATGCCAACGGTGTTGAAACGCCGGACCCAGCAAATCCGCCCGCTGAAACTGAAGATCCACGCCGCATCTGGAAAACCGCTTTGGCGACCCCAAGCGTGCCACCGCCTGCACCGAACGTAACACTCGGGGATCCGACCGACCTTACCATCAAACTCTTTTGGGACGGCTATGAATTCCCTTACGACTTTTCTATCTTCCGCGTCTATGCTGCCCTCGACACCGAAGATGACAAACCGCTACGTTTCGAACTTATTGCCGAGCCGAAGCGAGATCGGCTCTACTATTTTGACCACGATTTTGAAGTCGATGGCACTCGAAAGGTCTATCGCGTTGCGGGAGTTGATGAATTCGGGGCAGAGGCAATCACTACGCTTACGGCAGCGGTTCCAAATGTGCCGCCTGCCTCACCAAAAGACGTTCGGGTGCGCTATCTGGCGCGTTCTCTCTTTAATACAAAATATGACGCGGTTATCTCATGGACCCCGAACACGGAACCCGATCTTGCTGGGTACCAACTCTATACGAGAGATGCCGCAGGGAAACTCCTCCCGCGCCCCGCAGTCGGACCCAAGGAGCGCACTTTCACGATCCCCGGTGAAGACCCGATTCTCGTAGGTCAAGCATTAGAATTCAAGAAGTACTATATCACCGCTTATGACAATACACCCGGACCTGACGGACGACGCGACGAAAGCGCGCTTGTGGAGGCGAAATCGCGATAGGTGCAGTGCCTCTGCAAAGCATCCCGAAGAACGACATAATACTAAAGGATACATTCATGCACGCCAATTTTTCTCAATTAAATTCTGGGCTTACCCGTTATGCGCCGCAAAAGAGACAGCACAACACGCAAGCCTTCATTCTCATCATCTGTACTTTATTGCTGCTCACAGGCATAACAACACCTCTATGGGCACAATTGCCTCCCATCTCACACCTCAGCACTATCCAAACTGCGGAGCCAGTGGGTAAGGGCGGCTCCAGTACCACGTTCGGACTCTTTCAATATCCCAAAGTGGATCTGCTACCGGATTTCGACCAGAGGGTCGATATCGGCGGATTTGAGGAATCCCATCGTGTAAGCCTGGAAATCGAGACCTTCCTTATCCCTGTTAAATTCGCTTACGGGTTAAGTGACACACTCGACCTCGTGCTCGGCGGCACCTTCTCGACAGGCGGGGTGCGGAAAATCGTCCACGACTTCTACAATACCGCCACTGAAACCGCTGACGACCCAAACATCAATCGTCGCGTCTACGACCAGCCGCTTTTCGACGGTAGCCTTGGACTCAAATATAACATCAAACCCGATCGGAACGACAATCTACCCAGTATTTCTGTCGGTGGCGACGCGCATTTCGGGTTCACCGCAGATGATCGCCTCAACACAGACAACGAATTCCTCGACCACAGCCCTGCCGATGGATTTCCGTTTGTCGGTATCAACACCTATCTCGTAGGCACCCAAAGATTCGGTAGCCTCTTTAAACTCCATGCCGGTGTCGGCGTCTTTTTAACCTCAAAGGCACTCAAAACGACTGACTTCTTTACACTCAATTGGCAAGTCGGTGGTGAGATCGCTGTCTCTGACAACATGTGGTTGATAGCCGACTTCTCGCGCGAACTCCCGTATGCCGGTATACACGTGACAAACCTCATCGGGATGGGATTCCGCTATGAACTATCGAATACGCTTGCGTTCCAACTCGGATTCAACAGCCAGCCCGGATTTCAGTTTAACCTAACGTTCGGTGGCGAGGAGACCCAAGCATTTGACGATGAAAATTTGCTCTTTTAGCATAAAAACTGAAAGAATTATTAAGGGAAAATTAAAAAGATGCGAGCAGTTGTTCAACGTGTCAAATCCGCGAGTGTTACAGTAGACGGTAAACGCGTCTCTGAAATAGGAGCAGGCGTGCTCATCTTCCTCGGCGTTGCCCATGAGGACACAACCACAGAATTAGAATATATCGCCAACAAGGTCGCCAATTTACGTATCTTCGAGGACGCAGCGGGTAAAATGAATTGTTCGCTCCTTGAAACGGGAGGGGCTGCGCTTGTTGTCTCGCAATTCACCCTCTACGGGGATTGCCGCAAAGGACGACGCCCGAGTTTTATCAACGCCGCTCGTCCGGAAGTCGCGAATGCGCTTTATGAAGCGTTTATCACCGCTTTAGAGAAACTAAACGTCCCCACGCAAGGTGGTACCTTCCAAGCGATGATGGATGTTCAACTCATTAACGACGGTCCCGTCACCATTCTACTGGACAGCGCCAAACAATTTTAATTTTCCTTGCGGTTCTGTCAGGCGGGTTTGTGCTTTTATGCGTTTCTCCGTATATTCGCCTGCGCCGTTGTTGCAGGCTGCGTCTTTGGTTTAATAACCTAAGTTGCCACCTACCTATGAACATAGCACTCCGCTGGAGTGCAAGAGGTTGAACACACGATTTTCTATAGACATAGCACTCCGCTGGAGTGCGAAAATACTTGAAAAGTGCTATTGAAACGTCCAAAACCCGTTAAGTAGCAACTTGGGTTTTAATAGTTTATTCTTCAGGAAAAATTCAGCGAATTTGGACTCACAAAGGAGAGCACTATGGCACAGAAAATGCGTCTCGGCTTAGGTCAGTTCAATGCCCTCAGTGAAGAACGGCTGAAATTCATCAAGCAACTTGGGGTTGAAGATGTGCTGCTCAACACTCCCCAACTCCCCGGCACAGAACGCTGGGAATTCATGGACATCCTTCATCTCCGGACAGAGATAGAGAATGCCGGGTTACGGTTAGCGGCACTTGAGAACGTGCCTGTCTCGTTTTACGATAAAGCGATGCTCGGTTTGCCCGGACGCGACGCCCAGATTGAGAACATGGTAACGACGATCCGCAACCTCGGCAAGGCGGGTGTTGAAATATTCGGGTACCACTGGATGCCCAATGAAGTCTGGCGGACCTCCCGAACGACATTGGGGAGAGGCGGTGCCGCTGTTACCAGTTTCGATATGGAGCAGGTTAAAGACGCGCCTTTAACGCACGGTCGGGTTTACACGGAAGACGAGATATGGAAAAACTACGAGTACTACATGAACGCCATTCTGCCCGTCGCAGAAGAGGCGGGTGTTAAGCTCGCGCTCCACCCAGATGATCCGCCTGTGGAATCCCTTGCAGGTGTGCCGCGCTTGTTCCGTAACTTTGAGGGTTTCAAACGCGGGATGGAAATCGCCGACAGCCCCATACACGGGCTCGATTTCTGTGTCGGTTCCTGGTCGGAAATGGGACCGGGTGTGACGGACGCGATCCGTTATTTCGGAGAACGCGACAAGATTTTTTACGTCCATTTCCGAGATGTCCAAGGGCATGTCCCAAAATTTGCGGAATCCTTCGTTAACAACGGCAACTGCGATATGTTTGACGTGATGCGGACGTTGAAAGAGGTCGGTTTTACAGGCTTTATGATTACCGACCATGTGCCACACGTCGTTGATGACACAGACTGGGGACACCGAGGCAGAGCGTATGCCATCGGGTATATGACAGCATTCCTCGAAATTTTAATGGCAACATAGATTCGGATTTGGCTGAGTTATACCATGCCCCGTCTCGGTTTCCGAGATGGAGTGCCAACAATCCTTAACCTAATGCCGGTAGCAGGTTTAATTGATGGATTTAAGATATGGTAGAAAAGAAAATAGTTGACACAGTAGAAAAATTGAGACTTGCCTCTCAAAACATGCCAAAAGTTTGGAATGGCAGAGAATCTATCCTTGAGATGAAAGATGCTGGTTTCAAGGATTGGAAACAGATGGAATGGATAGATTTTTATTTTAAATTTCTGGGTCAAAAACATTTCGGTAGCATAATTGAAATGCCCGGCAAGCAACATGGCATTACAGGGTTTGATGCATTTCGTGAAATCTCGTGGGATTTTAAGGCGGATTCAGTTAATCCCGGAACTTATAGTGTCACTGCGAATGGTGCAGAAGGAATAGCAAACACAATAAGCGATTACGGCTATTATGGAACAATCCTCGCTATAGGTGACATAAAATTTGATGATAAAGAAACATCCTTCAAAAAATGGCATGATGAACTCAGAGGAGGAGTTAGCAAGTATGACTCAAACAAGATTAACAGGGGTATAATGTCTCGAACACGTAAAATAATTTTTATTTTAGAGGAAATCCATTTTATCTGTTTCAATAACGAAACCATACACCAATGTTGCGGCTTTCTCCAAGATTGTGCTATAGAAGCAGATAGTAATGGACTAAAGGGAAAAGAAGTTGTAATAGACATCAATGAAATTCCTGATGTTGCTCTTGTTGCTACTGAGACTTTTTAAGAGGTTAGGTTCGACACATCTACAAAAGTGGAATTCACTTGGTCAGCGATTTGGGATATTTTTAGACGCTTGACTAGTTAACGTTGGTATGGTATCATTGTTTTTTATAGCCCTCACCAGCATAAAGGGAATTAGACTCACAATGAATCACAAAGCACCTACTGTGAACAGGAACTTCTACTAAATTAAGGTGAATTATGGCAATAAGTACAAAACTTAAGTATGCGAAACTTGATGACCTTTACCTTGATCCAAAGAACCCGAGATTAGGTCGTCATTATGTCAATGCTAAACTTTCTCAAGAAGAAGTTCTGGATTTGATGCGCGATTGGGTACTTGATGAACTTGCTGTATCCTACTTGGAGAGCGGTTTTTGGACCCATGAGGCATTGTTGGTAACGCGAGAGGAATTGGATGGAGAACCTCGATTTGTCGTTGTGGAAGGAAACCGTCGACTTGCAGCATTGAAGTATTTATACAATGCTGTGAAAAAAAAAGATGTCCCTTCTAAATGGAAGTCCCTTGTCATAGGTGTAGAAGTCCCTGACATTCTTTTTGACCGGATACCATACATACTGGTTGATTCCCGCCAAGAAATTGAGGCATTTTTAGGGTTCCGTCACGTCACAGGGGTTAAGCAATGGAATGCCGAAGAGAAGGCACAATACATTGCTCGATTAATAGATGAAGAGGGAATGACGTACCAAGAAGTAATGCGTAAAATTGGCAGTAAAACTCCGACAGTTCGTCAGAATTATATTTCTTATAGGCTGCTATTACAAATGGAGGATAGTTTAGAGGATTTTTCACCTGAAGATGTAAGGGGTCGGTTCAGTGTTATGTATCTCTCTCTTCGAACACAAGGAGTACAAAAGTATCTTGATATTGATATCTTTGCAAATGAGAATGCGGCTCAACGTCCCGTCCCTAAAACTCACTTGGAGGCTCTTGCGAATTTTGCGCGATGGTTGTTTGGTAGTAAGGAAAAGAATAAGAAGCCAGTTTTTATGGATTCACGGAGTGTTGACGATTTCGGAGAACTTCTTGAAAATCCTCCAATTGTTGAGTATTTTGAGCAAGAGGAAAACCCATCTTTTGAACATGCCCGTCAACTGGCAGGGATGAATAAATCAAAAACTGTCCAACTTCTCAGCCAAGCCGCTTCTAATGTCCAAATCGCCTTGGGCCATGTTCACCATCACGAGGATTCAGAAGATATCCAGCAAGCAGTCAAAAGATTAGGGATTGATGTGAGGCAACTGCTGAAGGTCTTTCCAAAGATTCATCAAGAACTTCAAGAACGAGAGGGAAAGACTGATGCTTCCAATTCCAGATAGTGGTATGCGCAGATCAATTAAGAAACATAATATTAAGTTTAATTTCTTATGTGACTGGATAGAAAGTAGCATCCTGTTCGACGAAAATGAAGACGAATTTTCTATGCAGGATGTCGTTGATGTTTTGATTGACGAATCTATTTACGCAGATCCGGACTTCGCCATGGATATTGTTCTTAATGCTTGGCAAGAATTGGAACATCGACTTAAGTGTGTTGCCCCGAGGATCCCATTTTCCATTGAAAATTCTCGATTAAAACGAGTTAGCCCATGGCAAGACACTCCTGCCCATAGTTTCTGTGTTCTTTTGTCGCTCGCTCAATGCTACAAAGGATGGTGGAATCGCGTATCCGGTTCAGACTACAACGAGCAAGCAGAACTATTTGAGTTACTGACCCAAGAATCGCTCAAAGAACAATTTTTAGATTGGCAAATCAAACGTACAGGTTCGTCTTACACACAATCAGTGAAACTCCACGAAATGGTGCATCAAGTTGCAGATTGGTTAGGCCTTCCCCCCAAACATGGTGTTAACGAACGGGCAAAGTCAAATGGTAAGGACGCAGGACTTGACCTCCTGTGTTACCATTCTTTTTCTGACAATCGAGCAGCATTTCCGATATATTTAATGCAATGTGCTAGTGGTCAAGACTGGAATGGAAAGGTCCACACACCTGATCCCGATTTGTGGCAAGACTATATTGACTTTGTAGTTAAACCTCAGAAAGCATTCGCGATTCCGTTCGCTCTTGTTGAGGATGACTTCAGAGACTCATGCATTCTTGTAAAGGGGTTGCTCCTAGATCGGTACAGATTGCTTGCGGCAGCAAAATATCGTCAACACTGGGAATCACCTATCTTGACAAATCGAATTGTCAAGTGGGCAACACCAAGAATCAATCAATTACCACCTAACTAACTGGTATGTCTGAAATAAAAACAAGCATGAAATTCATAGATCTTTTCGCTGGTCTTGGCGGTTTCCATTTAGCACTAAAGCGTCTTGGACACGAGTGTGTTTTCGCATGCGAGAAAGATGAGCAACTCCGTGCACTATACGAGAAGAATTTTGATTTCAAACCGAACGGTGATATTCGGAATATTGACCCATGCTCCATTCCCGATCACCATATTTTATGCGCGGGTTTTCCATGCCAACCTTTTTCTAAAGCTACGCCAACTGAATTACGCACAGGGTTTGACTACCCAGATCAGGGAAACCTCTTTGATTATGTGATAAAAATCTTAGAGGCCAAGGAACCACGTTATTTCATCTTGGAAAATGTTCTAAATCTCAGAAAACATGATAATGAACAAACATGGAAAAAAATAAAGAAAGCACTTGAAAACGCTGGATATTACGTAGACGACACTTGTTTATCCCCTCATAAATTTGGAATCCCACAAATCCGCCGGCGAGTATTTATTCTCGGAGATCGGGAAGGTTATCCACGCCTTCTTCGTGAACCTTCCACTTGTATTGAACCGAATCTTAGAGAGTACCTTGGTGAGAATCTTTCCGATGTTCAACCGCTGACCCAACGACAAAAAGAGTGTTTAACTATCTGGAAAGAGTTTCTCGATTTACTTCCAGAAGACGAAGATCTGCCTCGAGCACCGATTTGGTCCATGGAGTTTGGAGCAAATTATCCGCTGGATGGTACACTTCACTCCTTAGATATACAAGATTTGCGCAAACATAAGTGGGGCCATGGAAAAGATTTAGAAGCCTTAACAGATGATGAAGTGTGGCAGAGTTTACCATCTTATGCGAAAAGAGAAAAAGGGCAGTTTCCTGCATGGAAAATCCAATTTATTCAAGAGAATCGTGTGTTTTATGAAAATAACAAGAATTGGATTGACGAATGGCAACCCAAAATTCGGAAATTTCCGCCGAGTTATCAGAAATTTGAATGGAATTGTAAAACCGAAGACCGAAATCTATGGGATCTATGGGACTTCGTAATTCAATTCAGAGCTTCGGGAATTAGAGTTAAAAGGGCGACAACTGCCCCTTCGCTTGTGACAATTGCTTGCAATGTTCCCATTATCGGTTGGGAAAAACGATACATGACGCATCGGGAGTGTGCCCGCTTGCAAGGTATGGCTTGCAAGCCGGGCAAGAAACGTCTGAAGGGCATGAATAAAGAGGCACTAGAGTTACCAGAAACGCCATCTCGTGCCTTCACCGCCTTAGGTAATGCTGTCAATGTAGATGTCGTTGAACGCGTTGCTAAAGCACTGACATCAAATTCTGATGTATCAACTAACTTGGAAGGGCAGCTTGATTTGCCAATAGATATAGGGAAGGATTAGAAATTATGAGCACACCTCAGAAGGTCCAGATCCGTCCAGGGGTCGGGATACTTTCTGTTCTCAGCCACCTCAATTACAAACCTTGGTTTGCCATTGCAGAGTTTGTTGATAATTCAATCCAAAGTTTTCTTGACTATAAGGAAGAAATTGAGCATCTTGACGAGAACGATGCAAAATTACGTGTTGAAATTGAATTGGACTCTTCTGATGACGGTCGCTTGATTGTTCGAGACAATGCAGCGGGCATTCACGAGAAAGACTACACATATGCGTTCCGTCCTGCAGAAGTGCCCCCTAATACAAGTGGATTATCGGAATTCGGGATGGGCATGAAGAGTGCAGCATGCTGGTTTTCTCCAAACTGGACAGTTCGGACGACGGCACTGGGTGAATTAGAAGAAAAGACAGTTCATTTCGACATTTCTCAAATTGTAGAAGATAATTTAGAAGAATTAACCGTAGAATCAAGACCCACTCATTCTAGTTCGCACTTCACCGAAATTATCTTATCTAATCTACACAAACCCCCACAAGGAAGAACGATAGGTAAAATTCGCGAACATTTGGCAAGTATCTATCGCGTATTTATTAGAGAAGGGTTATTAGAACTACGCTTTGGTAGTGAAGTTTTATCTTATTCACAACCCAAAATATTATGCGCTCCATTTCACGAGAAACCATCAGAAATACCCCGATTGTGGCGAAAAGAAATTGATTTTGACTTTGGGACTGGACTACGTGCTCGTGGTTTTGTAGCACTACGTGAGACCGGAAGTACATCACATGCTGGATTTGCGCTGTTCCGCAGAAATCGTTTAATCCAGGGAAGCGCGGACGAAGGCTATCGACCAAAACTTATTTTTGGCAACCCAAATTCTTACACTTATCAACGACTCTTTGGTGAACTTCATCTTGAAGGATTCGATGTTAGCCACACTAAGGATGGTTTTCAGTGGGATGAGAACGAGGAACCCTTTTTGGGGCTACTGAAAGAAGAACTTAATGCCGACCCAATGCCATTACTCAGTCAAGCAGAAGGGCACCGGGTCAGACAAAAAACTCCTGATCTGAAGCCAGGGGCAAAAACTTCAACCTGGCGTACTTCAAGGACTGTAGAATATGATGTACCTCCCGTTATTGAGGCACAACTCTATGAAAAGCCCGAAAATGAACCGCCCCCGTCGGACTTGTCAACCACAGAAATGCCTATTGCTAATAAAACCGTTCCGGTGGAAATCGATGGTAAAAAATGGGAAATCTCAATAGAACTAGTGAATAATGAAGCAGTTGGAGATTGGATTTCTGTCAGTGACGATCCATGGGATGGAAAAGTCAGACGAGTTAAAATCCGTATGTCGCTTGCACACCCATTTATGGTACAATATAGTGGTGTTGAGGCATCCCAAATTGAACCTCTGCAACGACTGGCTATTGCCATCGCCTTGGCAGAAATTACAGCAAGAGACAGCGGAGTGAGCAAAACGAGAACTTTCATTCGTAATATTAATAAGTTCCTCCGTGATGCTTTATCCAAACCTTAATCTTGTTTTGAGTATTGCTATGAACAAAAGAGACACCATAGTTCAAGTAGAAACTGTTGAAATCATACGGGAAGCGAACAATCAAATAGACGGTTCATGGCAGCCTATTGCAGGAAAAGCGACAGGAACTTTAAGAGGACAAATTTGCCCATCACGTGTTACAAAAACTGAATGGGAAACCATAAAAGACGAAGCTATTTCCGTGTTAGCGAAATGCGTAGATCCAACAGTCCCTCCAAAACAGGAAACTGGACTTGTTGTCGGGCACGTCCAAAGTGGTAAAACGCTGTCATTTACAACTGTCGCTGCTCTTGCCAGAGATAATGGCTATCAGATGGTAATCGCGATCGCAGGAACATCTATAAATTTGCGAGATCAGTCAACTAAACGTCTTGAAGACGACTTGAATCTGCTTACGCGTGCAGATAGGAAATGGCAGCACTTTAAAAGTCATGAATTCAATGAGGGTGATCATGCCAAGATCGCAAATGTCTTAGCGGACTGGCAAGACGCAAGCGTCCCAGACTGGGAACGTCAAACGGTGCTCATTACCACTATGAAACACCACCAACATTTGAAAAACTTGGGTGAGATTCTTTCCCGGATTGACAATCTTTCAAATGTCCCTACGTTGATTATCGATGATGAGGCAGATCAAGCTAGCCTAAACACAAAGGTTCAAAAGGGCGAAGCAAGTACCACTTATCAACGTGTTCTTACTCTCCGAGAGTATTTGCCACACCATACATTTCTTCAATATACGGCAACACCTCAAGCTCCTTTGCTTATTAATCTGATTGATGTCCTATCTCCCAATTTTGCAAAAGTGTTAACACCTGGAGCAAAATACATCGGCGGTAAAGCGTTTTTTCACGACCAACCAAATCGCATCTATACAATCCCAGACAGCGAAATACCAACTCGAGATGCTCCGTTAGATGCTCCACCGGAGAGTCTACTTGAAGCAATGAGAATATTCTTTTTGGGAGTCACTGCTGCAACGATCCTAGAAGGTGAATACCTTGAAGGTAACCGATCAATGATGGTTCATCCTTCCCGTGAAACTTTCCGACACGGGGAATATTATTTTTGGGTTGAGCAAGTAAGAAACTATTGGATAGAAATCCTTAACCTTGATGAAAATGATCCGGATCGCCAAGACCTCCTTGAGGAATTTAGAAATAGTTATGAAAGCCTTCAAAGGACTGTATCAAACTTACCATCTTTTGAGGAGTTACCAGCCTCGCTTTTGCGCGCAATTCGTAAGACTCAACTTCACGAAGTCAATGCGGCTGGTGGGCGAACACCGAGTATTCCATGGCATAATACTTATGCCCATATTTTGGTTGGTGGTCAGGCGATGGATAGAGGCTTTACCGTTGAGGGTTTAACCGTAACCTATATGCCAAGGGGGCCTGGCATGGGTAACGCTGATACGATCCAACAGAGAGCAAGGTTTTTCGGTTATAAGCAAACCTATTTTGGATACTGTAGAGTTTTTCTAGAGAATAGTGTGAGTGATGCTTATCACGATTATATTATACACGAAGAGGATGTTCGGGATCGTTTAATTGCTCACGATAAAACTGGTACGCCTCTTAATACTTGGAAACGTGCATTCTTCCTTGATCGAAATCTTAAACCGACTCGTCATAACGTTCTTGACATAGATTACACGCAAGGAAATTTGAGCAGTCGATGGTACGAACCAAAAGCCCCACACGATTCAGAAGCAGCAATTAAAGAAAACCGCTTTATCGTTCAGAAGTTCTTGGACACCTTATCATTTCAAACCGACGCGCAAAGAACAAGTCGAATTGAAGCCTGGCATAATGTATCAACAGATGTCCGTCTCAAAGATGTCTATGAACACTTACTTGTGCCGTTGCGCGTCACGCGCCTCGTTGACTCACAGAAATTTACGGGGATACGCCTACAGATTGCTGCCTATCTTGATACTCATCCTGATGCCTTGTGTACGATCTACTACATGAGTAGAGGTAATCCTCGTAAAAGAACACTGAACAAAAACGATGAAATTCCTACATTATTTCAGGGACCAAGCCCCCGCACAGGAACGATATACCCAGGCGACAGAAAGATAAAAGCACCTAAAGGTGTGACTGTCCAAATTCACATTCTTGAATTGATTCAAGAGAGTGACAAAAAGTTTTCGGACGTTCCAACTGTAGCGGTTTGGCTTCCGAAAGATGTTTCAACTGATTGGCTTGTCCAAGATCAGGGGAGCGATGAAATCGGAAGTTAGCCATGCTAAATCTAATTAAACTTTTCCAATCATTTGATTCCATTACTACAACTAATGACGAGGATCGTTTTGCTGCCTCTCCAATTCCTGGATATGAACCCCATCGCCTCGGTAAAGATAGTCAAGGTAGACCACTACTCCTAATCTCAACACTTAATGTCAGAAGCCAAAGCCAACTGCCACCAATTGTCCTTGAGCATCTCAGAGTTCAGTATAACCTGAATTGTCGTGTCTCTCGTCCAGATGGAACATTTGAAGAAGGAGTATTCACCCTTATCCATTGTACTGAGGCAGACGCAACACTACAAGATTACTTCCTGAAGGTTATGTCTACCATCGTCATATCTCTTGGAAATCAACCGAATCAATCTGATGTAGCTCATGCTATGAACCAGTTAATTGAATTATTTCGGGCGATGATGAACGGGTCTCAAAAGTCGGTGCAAGGATTATGGGCAGAATTATTTCTAATTGCCCAAGCACATCAACCTGATATTTTAGTAGAGGCATGGCATACTGCCCCCGAGGATCGCTACGATTTTGCTATGGACAACCAGCGAATTGAGGTGAAAAGTTTCTCTGGAACTATCAGGCTACATCATTTTTCACTTGAACAATTGTATCCACCAGAGGATGTAAAAGCACTCGTTGCCTCTGTACCTGTTGAAAGTTCGCAAGCCGGAGTTTCTATTGAGGAACTAAGAGAAAAGATACAAATTCGTCTCGGTAACAATTTTGATGCACTTTTACACATTGACAGAGTCATAGCACTTACACTCGGCAATACTTGGCAACAGGCATCCGACGCACGATTCGACGAAAGATTAGCAGAAGAATCACTTGAATTTTATGAAACTTCTGTAATTCCCTCCGTCAACCCAAATCTTCCTTCCGGTGTTAGTGGAGTCCGTTTCCGATCAGATCTAACGGAAAGTCCCACAACTGAAATCTCGCATTTCCTTGAAGAACATAGACTGTTTGAGGCGGTATTTTGTTAAGTTGTGCATGGGATTTAGGCTTGCCCCAGTCTATCTCTTTATGGTACAATACCGTTAAAAACAAATCCGCACGACGAGGTCTTATCATGTACAACAGACCTTCGGCAAATATCTACTCAAAAAATTAGAGAACTACGACATTGAACATGACTTGAGCCAGAATCCTGTTTAAACTTTATAAAAGGGAGCCTAAAATGGAGCGAGTTGTTCCCTTACGATACGACATGGCTTTTAAGAAAGCGTTCGGTCAACCGGATATCTTCTGTCAATTTGTCGAAGATGTCTTAGGCATCAAATTCCATACCGATGAGGTGCATCGCGGCTACAAATTCCTTGAACCCATCGGACAGGTTGATATTGAATACGATTTGTTTGCTGAGGATACGGAATCTCGTATTGTGGTTGAGATACAACACGTCAAAGAGCGACACTTCTACGATCGTTTCCTATACTATCATCTTATCAACCTCGTAGAACAGGTGAAAAACAGCAAGGCGTATCAATTCAATCGGACAGTTTACACGATTGTTGTCCTAACGAGTCCGTATAGCGAGGCGGACATCGACTTTAGTGTGGCTATCGCGGATTTCAACCCGGTCAACGAATTTAGCCGGAAAGTCAATGTCTACCCGCATCAACTCGTGTTTGTGGTCCCGCGGATGGTCAACGATAAGACACCACCGGGCATTAAAGCGTGGTTGGAACTCGTTTTGGATTCTCTGGATGGAGAAATAGACGGAAGTCTCTATAACTCCCCGATTTTTGAGAGGGTGATTGATGCGGTTAAACTGGACAACATCTCGCCTGCGGAGCGCAGGGTCCTTAAGGATGAAGAGTCTTGGGAAGATACCTTAATAGATACAAGGCAACAGGAAAAGATTACCATTGCACGCGCCCTGATTAGCGAAGGCGTAAGCACCGAAGTTATCGCAAGAGCAACAGGTATCCCAGAAATAGATATCGAAAAACTAAGACAATCGTAAATGTCAAGGCATGCTGCTAATAGCACAGACGCACAGTCTATGCTACGAAAGATGATGTCGGACGCATGGATTTATAGAAACAACAACCCCACAGTGAGGTGCCACCATGTATAACAGACCTCCAACGATCGGTGAATACCTACTCAGAAAATTAGAGGGTTATGACATTGAACACATCTTTGGTATTCCGGGGGATTACGTCCTGCGGTTCTATGACCTTATCGAGCAGAGTTCAATTCAGCATATCGGTATGACCCGTGAGGACGCAGCAGGCTACGCCGCTGATGCTTATGCTCGGATAAAAGGCATGGGTGCCGCCTGTGTTACCTATTGCGTCGGTGGGTTATCCATGGTGAACGCTGTCGCGGGTGCCTACGCAGAGAAATCACCCGTTGTTGTTATCAGTGGTGCCCCCGGCATCAGAGAACACGGAAAAGATGAACTCCTCCACCATAAAGTCAGGGATTTCCATACACAGCAACGCATCTATGACGAGATAACCGTCGCAACGGCACTCCTCGATGAACCCTTTACCGCCTTCAATGAAATCGATAGGGTGCTCGATGCCGTTTATCGCTATAAACGTCCCGGATACATTGAACTCCCACGCGACATGGTCGATGTGCGCGGCACGCTTTACCAACGTCCGTCAACGGGTGGACATCTCAGCGATCCGGAGACACTGGAGGTCGCCGTCGAAGAGGCTATTGATTTCATCAACCACAGTAAAAGACCTGTCATTCTCGCGGGTGTAGAACTCCACAGATTCGGCTACCAAAATAAATTACTCCGACTCATAGATGAAAAACGGATTCCAGTCGTGGCAACGCTCCTTGGAAAGTCGGTAGTGCCGGAATCGCATCCGCTTTACTTGGGGATATACGAGGGTGCGATGGGGAGACAAGAGGTCCGACAATTTGTTGAAGACTCGGATTGTGTGATCATCCTCGGTGCATTCATGACGGATGTGAACCTTGGGATTTACACCGCAAATCTCGATCGGGCACATTCCATCTACGCCACCTCGGAAAAAATCGCAATCCGTTATCACAATTACGAAGAGGTGATGTTCGACGATTTTATCGACGGTCTCAATTCGCCGAAACTCCGAAGGCGACGGAAACCGAATTTGGGATGGGCGTTTCCGGATACGGAACCGTTTAAGGTCGAACCCGATAAACCTTTAACAGCTTGCCGGTTGTTCCAACACCTGAATGAATTCATAAACGACGAATTGACGGTTATCGCGGATGTCGGGGACAGCCTCTTCGGGGCTGCCGAGCTGCGCATCCATCAACATACCAACTTTATCAGTCCCGCCTACTACACCTCAATGGGGTTTGCAGTGCCGGCATCCGTTGGGGCGCAGCTGAGCATGCCGCAGGCGCGGTGTCTCGTTATCGTCGGAGATGGCGCCTTCCAAATGACAGGCACTGAACTCTCAACGACCGTCCGTTACGGACTCAATCCGATTGTGCTTGTCCTCAACAACCACGGGTACGGGACCGAACGGCATCTCCTCGACGGTCCCTTTAACGACATAGGCGGTTGGAACTATAGTGCCATGCCAACACTCTTTGGAACAGGACACGGCTACTATGTCAGAACCGAAGGTGAATTCGATGAAGCCATCAAAACCGCACTCGCTGCGACGGAACACTTTACCCTGATCGAAGCGGAACTCGAAAAATTGGACACTTCACCCGCACTCGCTCGGTTGGCAGAACGGATGTCCGGGAAAATCTAATTTTTAAACGATTAAATCTGGGCACTGCGCCTTGCGCAGGTTTCCTATAGAGGAGACCTGCGGGACAATGTTTCGCGGTGGTTTCTGGTTAATTCTTACCTGGCGTTATAATAGTTATAGTAAATTCTGTAATTACTTATACACTCAGCATCGGTGCGGTTGGGAAACCGCACCTACCGGGGGTTGAAAGTGTGTATTTATTTTTGGAATTTACTATAAAAACCTGATAACTATTATAAGGAAGCGATTTTTTCCCGCAAAAACCCTGTACAGAAAGGCACTTGTTCTTCCGACAACCCGTGCAACACGACTGCCCCATCATAACCGCTCTCCTTTAGCAGACCGAGATACTGATCATAGTCCAGCAGCCCTGTCCCAGCGGCGAGATGTCCTGCTTCACCATCGCGGTCCAAGTCTTTTGCGTGTGCCAAGGCAATATCGTCCTTAAGCAGTGCGAACGCCTCATCAAGAATCTCACGCATCTTCGGGAGTTCCCCTTTGTGGAAGATGTTCGCGCCGTCCATACAAACTTTCAGATAGGGCGATTGCATCTCATCAAGCAGCCGCCGTGCTTTCTGGGCAGAATCCACCACATTCGCGACTTCAGGTTCAAGCGCAAGCACCACCTCGTATTCCTCGGCGACCGCCAGTGCCTGCTTCATAGACTCAACGAGATCGTGCCACGCCTCTGGTGTATTGTTATCAGGGTGTGCGCGCCACATACTGTCCGGGTTCCGCGAGCCGGTACAGATCGTAATCACGGATGTCCCCATCGGCGCGCACTGCTCCGCGACAGAACGCAACATCTGTAATCCGGCGTGCCGTTTCTCAACATCGGGATCGATCATGTTGTAGGTGCCTCCGAGTGCCGAGATCGTGATCTGTCGGTCGTCTATCTCCTTGCGAACCTCTGCGAGCGATAGTCCTGCAGGCACATGATATTGTAAATGATGGACATCGTGTTCCACAATAGCGTCCAGCGTCTCGCTGAGCGTTTCGCGTCGAATTGTCCCGCCCATAAGTCCAACGTGCATAAATTTCTCCTGTTAAATAATAGTTCGTTTTAGGTTCAACCTGAAGTATAGAAATACATGATGATTATACAAAACAAGTGAGCAGATGACAAGAAAAAAATGAGGGGTCGTATCCGTCGTAACCTCAGCCTCTCAAAGCCTTTAAACGAAATCAATCCGGCAATCAGCAATTTTTAATAGAGACCTTTAATACTTCCACTACTTTAACTGCCTAACTTGTCCTTTTGAAAAAAATTACATTTTTCAGTAAATTATGGTATGATTATATCGCATAGCTTGGTAAGGGAGACGAGTTCACACGCAAGAGTTCCGAGCACTGAACTGCCACCGGATCCCATGTAAAAGGAAAAGTATGATACAAAAATTCACCATCCTCAGTTGGCTGCTTCTATTGCTGCTGGCATTTAAGGCAGCAGTATCCGATCAGCACAAATTCATGCCTGTTTCCCTGGGGCACCTACCCGCGGACACGCCGCCATACATTCGGGAGATACTTGAGCAAGCAAATAGACCGGATGCCGAGTGTTTTTACTATTGCGAGATTCAAATCAGTACCTTGGATGCGCTGCTCAAAGCAGTCGAAATACGGATATCAGCGGAAACTACACAAGCGATCGCAAATCAGAAAATACATACCGCCCTCGTTAAAGCGGCAGCTCCGATCTTTGCAGACGGACTCCTATGGCGACCTACTGATGCAACAAACAACTCGCTTTCTACATCTCGCAAGGTTTCTGCCCCTTTTGGAGATAAGCAGGTTACAATGCGGAGGACAATTCGCATACTTAAAGGAATGGCACGCATCCGCAGCCATAACCACTTACTTCAGTCCAAAGCAACGGTGGAATATTATCGGAATCTGAAGCGATGGAGGTCCGGTTTGTGATAAATCCAGAAGCAATGATAACGAAAATATGCTATGCTATCGACCAACTTATCGAAAGTAGTGAGCCCTACAAAGGACTGTTTCCCTCAATTCTGCACCCGCAGACAGGCGAGATGCTCATGGAGAAACCGCCTAAGATTCCGGGGCAACGGGACGGCGACAGGGCACATCTCGGTTCCAATTTGATTCACGATGAACCGTTGCTCGCCACGATGAACGCACTCGCTGCAAGTCAGTCCAAACCGGAATACACTGAAGCCGCTGATCGATACCTGAAGCATTTTGCCCAGAATTGCACAAATACCGCAACTGGGTTATTCCCTTGGGGTGAACACGCCTTTTGGCAGCTTATTGAGGAACGGGTTGGGTGTTCGCGGAATCCGGAGGGTGGTGGTGCTATTCATGACCATCTACGTCAAGCACCGCTCTGGCTCTGGCAGAAACTGAATACGTTTAATCCTGACTGTATCCAAAGCTTCGCCGACGGGTTGGATTATCACTGGACAGAGGGTGATGGACTTGAATACATACGGCATGCGAACATTGATACAAAAGCACATCTCGTTCGCGGTGCCCGTGCGTGCGATTTTCCACGCCATTCAGGCTTTTACATCTTCGATCTGGCGTTCGCGTATACCCAAGACCAGCGTTCCGAAACCCGCCAACAGATTCAGCACTATACCAATTACTGGTGGGAAAAGCGGGACACGCGTGGTCTTTTGCGTATTGAGAGCCGCTCACCGACGGAAGCTGAACGGTTCTTTGAGAAGAACGCGCCGACACAGACATTCTCGTTAGGGGTCAGCCTCCTGGAATCTGCAGCGCTGTTGGAACCACTCTTACCGGAATTGGCAGCCCAGATGCGGCAATACGGCTTGGTCTACATTGACGGATTCCTCGCGGCACCGCACAACCTCGAAACTCGCGAATTCGTGAGTCTCTGCGAGTGTGAGACGCATCGGATTTTTGAACGTATGTTGGCTTGGGGGAGCGTCTATGGAGCCGGAACCGTGTGTAGCACGGCGGTGCTTTGTCTCGGTGGATGGCGATTGACGCAGAATGAGAGGTTGATGGAATGGGCGCGCGTGGTTGGCAATACCTATCTCGACGAGAAGTTTCCGGTCGCTCGCGTTCATACCGAAGGGTTTAAGATTCCGGCATCCGATGCGGGTCTTACGCTTGAATTATTTGCCGATCTCTACGATATTACCGGTGAATCGGTGTGGTTGGAAGGTGGGATTGAATTGGCAGAAACGGTGTTGGCGGTCTATTTTCCAGAGACACTCCCCCTCGGTGCCTCTGGGATTGACTGGTATGAGTCGCAAATGGGCGCGGCGTATCTGATTCATGGGTTGGCACGCGTCGCACTGCTGGCACTCTCCCGGACATGTCCACTCGCGCCGAATTACACGGCACGATAACAAATACGTGAGTCCGATAATGAAAATATAGATGTGGCCTCTATGAGGCAATGGTTATTCTACCTTATTTTGTGAGTTAACAAATTTTATCAACAGAGGTCCCCGTGCCTCAGTCAAAAGAGATGAAAGGGAAATCATGTCAAGAGTACCAATTGGTTTAGAATTGTTTTCCGTCCGAAACGAATTAGCAGAAGACGTCCGCGGCACGATAAAAGCGGTTGCCGAGATGGGATACGAAGGTGTCGAATTCGCGGGTCCACCGCGACATTCCGCAGAAGAATTGAAAGGCTTGCTCGATGAGTTCGGCTTGGTCTGCTGCGGTTGGCACACCCCCTTCACCCTCGTCCAAGAGGACACCCTGGACGCAATGATAGAATTCAACAAGGTCTTGGAAAACCCTTATGTCATTGTTCCGGGTATTCCGGAGGAGCTCCGTCAATCGCGGGCGGACTGGTTGAAATTAGCGGGTATTTTCAACGGCATCGCCGATAAACTCGCCGCACACGGTATGGTAACGGGTTATCATAACCACCACGTGGAATTCACGCCGCTGGATGGCGAACTGCCGTGGGATACCTTTTTCGGCAACACGAACGAAGGCGTTGTGATGCAGCTGGATATGGGGAATGCCCTCTCTGGTGGTGCGGATCTTGTCGGGATTCTGGAGAGATACCCCGGGCGCGCTGGCACCGTTCATCTCAAACCCTACACCGAATCACTGGGTGAGGCAGACAGACACGCGGGTTTCCGTCCTGTCATCGGCGAGGACAGCGTGCCGTGGGATGAGATTTTCCGAGTTTGTGAAGCCACCGGCGGCACGAAATGGTATATCGTTGAGTATGAAAGCGATGCTTTCCCGCCGCTTGAGGCTGTCGAACGCTGCCTGAAAGCACTTAAGGAGATGGGGAAATGAGAGCCTATTGTGCCAGCACTCTCCCATTTTCCGCTTTTCAGTTGACGGAATTTGTAGGTGGGTTATCCCAAAATGGCGTGTCTGCGATTGAACTCGCCCACTCCCATTTCTCGGATGCGGATCCCGAAACGATCGCTTCACTCCGAGAGGAGACCGGACTCCGTTTTAAATCTATGTTGAGCACTGTGGCGGTTGACACGCCAGACGGACTTGAGGCGTTAATTGAAATTCTCGACACTGCCCAAAGGCTTTCCATTCCAATGGTCAGCATTGCGAGTGGTGGAAAGGAAGATGCCACTGGGGGCGAGATTGAAACGATCATTGATCTTCTCAAAAGGGTCACCGAAGAAGCACAGGCTCGGAATCTAACCCTTATGCTCTACGCCCATGAAGGGAGTCTGGCTTACAATCTGGAACGCACGCAACACATCCTCAATGCGATCTCCGCTGAAAACTTCGGTTTTTACTATAGCCCCTACCATTTTCATCGCGCGGGGGACGATCCCGTTGTCGCCTTACGCACCCTATCAGAACGGTTGTTCAGTGTCTATTTTAACTGTGGTGTGGATTCAAGAACAGGCAGCGAGCCGTTCTGGGCACCAGAGATGGATTTTCCTGCTATCTGTCAGGAGATAGATCGTGTCGGTTACACTGAAGAAATTATGCTTATCTATTTAGGGTTGCAGGCGGAAACCCCACAACCGATTATTGAGGGGGTCGCAAGCGCAGGCGCGAAGTTAGAAACCTACTTTTAATAGGACGGACGCAATTGCGTGAACTTGAAAATACCTCAAATCTGACAGACCCACATATAGCTCCAAAAACGCAGTGAAACCCAACGTGTTCTTTCTCAGATCCTACATAGGGGGACGGGATGGCGTTGGGTTTCGCTGTACCCACTCCTGTCTCTCAAAAAACCCTTTCAAGGATATTCGCCGTGCGCTTTCCCGCCGCAATCTGGGTTTATCCTACGTTCAGAACCCAATATTCGCAGAACAACTTCTAAAAAATCCTGATTTAATTTATTTTTTTCAAATTATGCGAATTTCCTGTCCAAAACTTCGTCTTTAAATAATAGTATCATAAGACCTTATGATAACTGGGATGCTGATGTTTATTAACTTTCCAGCGATCGTTGCGAAGTGACAATGTCTATAATTTTGTTCACATTTTGCACCTTTTCCACTCTAAAATTGTGTCTTTAATAGACAAAGGGTTCTTTTTTTAACGTGAGTTTGAAAAAATTTAGAAGTTAGAAAGTCAGGAGGCGGATTTCCCTCTCAAACCTAAGACTTGGGTCTCCAATCCGTAAAATTTGATGAAATACACACGAACCTGTATCGTATTATGTATTGCCTTTTTGCTCAGTAGCCATCTACACGCATCTGCCGAGCCAGTGATCTCCTATAGTGTCGAACAAGCAGGAGCGGCTGAAATATATGGTGCAGATACCACGGGTAATATTATCCGCCGTATTCAAACGGACGTCCCTAATATGAGTTCACTCTCATGGTCACCCGATGGGCGGTCTGTTGCCTATCAATCTAACCACGAAGGCACTCCCAATATTTACGTGATGGATATTCGCAGCAAGGATTCCCGGCGGTTGACGAACCATGAGGGCAGAAGCCTGCGACCCGCGTGGTCGCCAAATGGAAAATGGATCGCTTTTCTTTCTGATCGAGCAGGAGAGTATCTGGATGTCTATAGAATGGATACCGACGGTTCAAATGTGAGGCGATTGACAAACCGAGGGAATAACTGGGAACCGGATTGGTCGCCAGACAGTCAATGGATCGCTTTTAACGCCACTCACGACAGACGGACCGGCCTCTATGTAATGACTGCCGATGGAAGAGGACGCAGACAACTGAAAGCGGGTGTATTCACAGCAGCGGGATGCACATGGTCCCCAGATGGTAAACAGATCGCCTTTGCGACTGGACGTGAATTTGAAACCGGCGTGAATATCTATGTCATTGACATTGATGGAAACAATCTACGAAAACTAACACGCGTCGGCGGGATGTCATTGGCGACGCACCCCGCATGGTCTCCCGATGGCGAGTGGATCGCCTATTCTCAGAAAAAGATAGTGAATTTGCCACCACCCGGTGTAAGAGTCCCGATTGATGAGGTTTTCGGTAAGTGTGCCATCTATATCGTCAAGGCTAAAGGGACTGCCAGTGAACCCCGTGCAATCGTAAATGGGTTACCACTACAACCAATGCCAGCATGGCTGCCGGGGACTGCCTTTTCCGTCTCACCCACCGCGGAGAAACAGCTAACACTCTGGGGTAAACTCAAGAAAGGTAAAAAATAAGTAGTTTTGGGATTGTCAATAGACTTGGCTTATTGTAGCGTAGTCTGTGAGGCGGCGTGCTAAAGAGGCACAAACTAACAGTTTATGCTACAAATATGCCTACTGATTTATCGTGAGACTGACCCCGGGGAATGCCATACGGAGAACCTTCATACCGTTGATTTGGCTAAAGAAGTGGGAGTGTTAAGAAAGTCCCTTCAAATTCCCCAACAGATCTGTTAGCTCGGCGTGAATCTGTTCCTCGACTGACGGCAACAGCGCTAATCGATAGGGACCGCTGAGGGCATGGTTCCGGGGTCCCGCTTCATACCCTGCCTTCAGTCCCAACTCGTAAGCAGCTCTGGTCGCAATATAGACCTCGCTGCCGTTTGTGTAGCCAAAGACGAAGGTGTGTGAGAACGGTGAGGTCTCGTCGGCAAAAAGTTGATACTCCGAAAAGAGTTCATGCGATACAGATAGGAAACAGAGCGCATCGCCGACAGCAAACGCGCTTATGGGGAAGGGCAGGGTCCGCTTTTCACCGCTTTTCGCGACTTCCAGTAAGGCGACATAGCGTTCATCGTCAGGGAATTCTTCGATTAACTGTTCGCATTCCGCAACCGATGGCGGATCTCGGAATGGCAAATTAACGAGTTTAGAACAGGCTTTAAGGGGCGCTGCGGGGATCTCCTTCGCAGTCTTCAAGGCTTGGTGCGTCGCAAACGCGAGTGTGAATCCAGCGACATCGCACGCCTCAAACCCGCCTCGCAACGGATACCCGTTGATGTCTGCAGCGCAACCTTGTGCGAAGAGTAAAATACTTTTCGGCTTCAATTCCAAGAAATTACGGAGATGTTCAACGGCATAGCCGGGGAAATCCGCCCCCATCTCCTCGCTCGACCAGTGGACAATCACCGGATGCGCAGCATGAGAGAACAGCACTGCAATGATGTCGCCATTTGCATCGTAAGCCCCTAACACGTCAACCCACGGCACAACGGGACCCTCCGGATTAGGGGCCATGACAATATAACCCTCGTCGTTCATGATGCGACGGTTGTACCCGACTTGGACGGGCGCGCGTCCGACGCGTAAGGTCGCCGGTTCGAGTTTCCCCACCGCATCTTTTAGCAATTCGGCAAGACAGGTCGCCAACCACGCCTCAGATGCTTCACTCATCTCCCGTCCATCTACACCCGGCGCGTTATGCGTATGGCTACAGTTAATGACGACATGTTCTGGCGGTATGCCTGTAGCCTCCTGAATCGCTTCAAGGAGCACTCTGTTGTATTGCAGTGAAAATTGCCCGTAGTCGGCTGTTACGATAGCGAGTTGTTTCTCACCATCGGCGAGCACCAAAACGCGCGCATACAACTCAGTATAAACATCGGGTCTGTCCTTAATGGAGGTAATGACAGTTTCTGCGGCCCCTGCCATAAGGGTCGTCATAACAAGTCTCCTAGTTTCGTTCACGACACGTCGTAAAGACATAAAGTTTTACGGCACACGGCGTGTGCCTACTACTATGTGCCTGCTACTATGTCAGATCCGCCAGTTGTGGCATCACTTCATTCTTGAGGAGTGTCATTGAGTTCAACCACTGTTCCTTCGGCTCCCACTCGTGTCCCATGGCGAGTAAAACCCCAAAACCACCGACTTCCTCATAGAGTTCACGTAAACGGTTTGCGACGTGATCTGGACTCCCAACAATCCACAAGGTATCTAACAAATGTTCAAGGGTCATGTCGGCATCGTCCATATCCGGATCCGGTTTGAAGTTACCCGGGCTAAATAAGTTGAACCAATAATCCCTAAAATCGCGTCCAAGCGTGCCTTCAAGTGCCTCTTTCCGCGCCTGTTCGGTGGTATCCGCAACGTAGACCTCGCGGGCGATACGCCATGTCGAACGAGACGGCGACAAGCCAGCCTTTTCCGCGCCCTCTTCGACGGCATCCCAGTGGGTCTTGATAATAGGCACGTGTGCGAGATTAATACTCATCGGGATCCAACCCCGTTCACCCGCAAGAACGAGTGTGTCAGATCTCGCGGACGATCCCGCCATTGCGATCGGCGGATGCGGTTTCTGGTAAGGCTTCATGTGGACACTGACGATATTCGGACGGTCCTCAGGGATCTTAAATTCCCAGAAATCGCTTTTGTAATGTCCGGGCTCTGGATCCGTCCAAATCTTGAGGACGGCTTCAATCCCTTCCCGGGTTGACTGGCGTCTGTCCCCGTCCGCCAAGAACATCTCCGCGTCGCTTGGCGTGGAACTCGACCCAACCCCCCAAAGAAAGCGTCCATGCGTTTGATGGTCGAGTTGCGCGATGCGATGTGCGACAACGGCAGGATTGTGTATCGGCATACAGGTAATCCCGGTGCCGAAGACGATGTTTTCTGTCATCGCAGCCGCTTTTGCAATGAAGAGGTCGGGGGACGGAATATTCTCCCACGTAAACGTGAAATGCTCACCAACATAAGCCTCTTTATATCCCAACTCGTCCAGTATTACCATTTGCTCAATATCATGATCAAGCGTTTTGGTGGTGTCGCTACCGGGTGGATGCAAAGGCATTGTGAAAAATCCGAGTTCCATTTTTTAATTTTTCCTTGCGGAGGCATAACGGCTTTTTGGGCTTTGATGGTTTTCGCGTTCGAGTCGCCTGCGCCGTTGTTGCAGGCTTCGCGCTTTGGGTTACTTTTTCGTATGTTTCTAAACGTCAAACTACCCAAGCCTAAAGACTTGGGCTTG
>JAJEIP010000026.1 GCA_022827885.1 Candidatus Poribacteria bacterium | reverse complement strand
GGTGAGGCACGCACCGATTTCCTGAGAAGCACTGAACGAATACGCGTTGTGCTGCACGCCTGGACCTTTGGTGATTTGGAAACCGAGCATTGAGCCGATAAGACATTGGAGTTTGAAGAATAGAAAGAAAAACCACAGGCTCAACGACACCTCAAGCGGCAGTAAATAGCTGAACCCCACTATCGAACAATACAAGTTGAGTTGCAAAGGTCTCAGTGCACTCCAAGGCTTTTCAGTTAAGTAGGGATGGGGATTGAATCGGACGGGAAATTCCGGCACGCCAGGGAAGAACGCATGAAGACCGTTCAACGTGTGAATGCATACGGGAACGGCAAGTCCGACCCATAATGCTTTGTGCCTGAAGAGTGAATTTCTCGATCCCGGCGGGTTCTTTGCCATCTCCACAGGCAACACAACCAGCGGAAAACTACACCGCTCAATCTCGACCCATTGTCTGCGTAGCAGCACCGAGAGGCATATCACAACGAAGTAGAGGACAAACACGTAAAGGGTCCAAGCGAATAGAGGTATCAGCCATGCCCCCCACGGAATGGATTCACCCACAGAGATGCCTTCATAAAAGAGTTTGATAGCATTCTCATCACGAACAACGCGCCAGTCGGGAATATGTTGATGGAAAAGTGCTTCCCAATCATTTTCGGGGGTTGCAAAATACTGGTAGGCGACAAGCGGGCGAAACGCATATCGCATCATGCCTGTCGAAGGAATGCCGGAGGCGGCTGTCATGATACACCAGATCGTTACCAATTCACCCGCCGACAGTGTGAGTTTGGGAGAAACCGCGCTCAAGATGCGGTTGCCAACCAGCACCAGGAAGGTCAGGACAAAAAATGGACCGACAGGAAAATGACCGCCAGCGAGAAAGACATTGCGAATCACGTAATCATTGTAAGGCGCGATCAGACATTCCCCGGCGGCACAGACCAGCCCAATGACAACTGCCCGCGATGATACGCTAACAGATTTGCTCGTGCGGTTTAGGTAAGGATCGAACCGTTTTGACGTGTTCATCTGTCGAATCAGTCGAGCGGATTGTCCGCCTCAAGCACTCGGCGTGCCGCAGAGGAGAGCCTTCCTTCCGCCGCGGCCCGTTCCACCCAATGGGCAGGTATGCCATTTGTCCACTTGGCCGGGCTTGCGTCGGGGTCTGGGGTCCGATACGCTATCAGCAAGCCCCATCGGGTCGGGGTTCCTAACTTGCGATGGCCGACGTGATGCGGCATGTGATGCGGAAACGAGACCATGCTCCCGGGCGGTAGCGAGAAGCGTACCATTTCCAACGGCTTGCCGGTGAAGGCGTGGACCTTTCCCTTCAGCCAGCCCGCTTTCATGGCGGCGTCATCATCGGGTCGCTCGGTGTTCCATTTGTACGGAATGCGGTAGAGATGCGCACCCGGGATGACCCCAAGTTCCCCACCCTCCTCGAGGGTTGCACCTTCTGGGTAGCAAAGCGTCCGAATACACTGCCGTTGCAGATACTCGGTGGTCAGGGCGTCTCCGGTACCGATAGGATCTTCGACCTCGTACTGCCCCTGCCGATACTGGTGCGCATGCCATCGCCGCCCTATTGAGCCCGGCGTCCGGTTGAGCATGTTGCAGTGGTCGAGTATGAAGCGGTCACCGAAAAGTTTGGTGAATAGCGCCATCATCTGAGGGTGGGCGGTGGCGACATCCCTGATGAAGTCGTCGTATCCAATCGAGAAATGCTCCGGCATGATGCCCTGCGACGCGTACCCGCGTGTCACCAACGCAGGACCTGGCCCGAACAGCCCGTGTTCGCGCATGTATTGCATTAGTCCTCGTGGCATGAAGCGCATCTGCTCTGAGCCCCCGCAACACGTCGCCAAAAACTCCGGGGTGATTTGCTCCGGCAACGGCGGCTGTAGCCCTCGGCCCGCGAAGTCGATGGCAGCCCAGTCGGTGTCCATGACGATCTCATCGTTCATCTGCTGTAACTTCTGCAAGCTTTCCGTCCACCGCTTGCGACCAGCATCGGTGAGTATACCCTCCCACACCCAATAGCCTTCGCGCTCGAAGAAGGTGCGGTCAAATGCCTGAAGCACTTCCGGCCGCAGCAGGTCAGGCACGCGGCTTGCTGGGACGACGGTGTCGGTTTGACGCTGATGTATAGATGCTGTGTCCATTCGATGCTCCTTTGATAGAAGTTCGACAGTTAAGGATTCGCCAATACAGAAGAGCCAACGGTATCAATGGCAGTGCTAAATCCTGGACCTCCACCCGCCACATAGCCATCGCTGGCACCTGTTAAATCGGGACTGACCCAGAAAGAATATAACTGTCCGTTTGTTAAATAAAACCTAAATTTCACCGACTTACCCGCCAGAGCAGATAAATCTTCTCCTTCTTTCCACCTGACTAATTGACAGGTCGTATCCTTGCTTATGGGAACACAGTTTATATGGGAATATGGCGCAATCTCATTGCCTTGATCGTCTAAAATTTCAACTTGGAGCATGCCCTTTTTTGTATTCGTATTCACAAAAAGATGCTTGCCCTTATTAAATATCACGGGTCGAGTTGTTAAAGATTCAGTAGATAAACCGGCGTTCATGGAAGCAAAACCGTCTCGGCGAAGTATCGCGAGGCCAGTCGTGCCTCCGGCATACATATGTCTACCAAGTGTCGGTGACTCTCCGGACCAGGCGCCAAAATAAAAGTAAATCTTGTCGTTCACTACCAAACATCCACCCCCTGCTGCATGAATATAAGCCCTATTCCAGCTGCCTTCCTGTCGCGATGCGGCTATAAAAGGACTGCGAACAGGTCTATCCCAGTGGAAACCATCGCGGCTATACCCTAACACCAGTTCATTCGTCTTAGGGAATCCCCCTATGGCACATAGCTCATTCGGTGGACCTTTAAAAATCGCAAACAAGCCCAGAAGCACGCTCTCATAGGCAACTGCGTTAACGTCATAGAGCTGAGGTGCGTATCCGAGGTCAGGGTCAGTTTCGTCCAGTTCATCCGCTCTCGTCCAGAAGACCACATCTTCCTTCTGCCATGAAGCGCCTTTGATAAAATCCTCATGTTCGCGATAACTTCGGGTGCGTCCAAGCGTCCGATTCGAGGTCCTAATACTGTAAACCCACTTTTTCCTGAAGGCATTATAGAAGAAAGTCGTATTATCCCCACAAGGACCCGTTCTGACCGGCTGCCCCCAGTGGATACCATCAAATGAGGTATAAACTTCCCCGCCTGACCAGTCAGGAGAACGGAAGTATGCAAACATTTTAAACCTTTGATTCGGATCGTCTGTGTGGGGGTCTAACCAGACTGCGACACCATCTCGCCGATAGCCTTCCCTTACCGGAAGGACCCTGTTCGTCGCTGGCAGGACATCTAACATGGGTCTATCCCAATGTAAGCCATCTTCACTGATTGCATAACCCAGACCATCGAACCATCCAGCATGATACCACATTTTAAATAACTGGTCTTCGGCATCATAAAAAACGCCGTCATTAAACGGAGAGGCAACCGGATATTTCCCATCATTGAGCTCCAGTTGCGTTTCAGGCTTTAAAACCGGATTACCTTCATATAAGCGTGGGTTGTGAAAATCCCTTTTTAGAGTGGTATTTTCAATGAGAAAGTCATCTACAAACAGTTGTCTTCCCTTATCTATATAAATAACTGTTGGCGGATTTTCTAAGTAGGGTTCTGAGATAGGTGAAAGGGTTGTGTCACAAAAATTTCGTGGGGGCCACTCTTCCGGCAGACGAATTCCATTATATAGAGTTTCTTTCTCACTGTTTTCCATTATTTGAAAGCCTCCTTATTTTAATGCTCATACATTGGATTTGGGGATCCCCTGATCCTTGAATCGCCGAATTGAGAAAGCGGCGAAACCGCCGCTTTCTCAATTCCAAAAACTCGGCTTATGCGCTTCGCAGAGCCTCTCATCTGCCGGTTGCGCCATAAGTTTATGAAAGGGTGGGTCTATTGGGAAGCCTGCTTAACCTGACCCCATGTGGTAGTGAAGTGCCCCAATGGAGAAACTGGGAGAAATTCCTCCATATTATTCATGACCGTCTCGATATCGTCTTTATCCAACTCGCCTTTGAAAACAGCGACCTCGTCAATAACGCCGTTGAAAAATGAACCGCCTCTGTGATCACCCATGCTGACGCCGATTGCAAAGCCGTTCTCATGATCAATGCTACCTTTGACCGAACTATGATCAATCGGGTTGCCCTGCTGTTCTCCATCGACGTAGACATAGCGCTCACCCTTTGCTCTGCTAAAAACCACCGCAACATGATGCCACTTTCCGTCGTCAAGACCCGCGCCTCTGTTGTCACAAACTGTGACAGGTTCTGTCTGCAGTCAGGTCCTGATTTGTCCACCGTCACTGAACTTGACTTCAAACCCAGTCCAGTCTCCAGCCAGCCGTGTTTTACTCATTAGGAAACCCGTGCCCGTATCCGTTTTAAACCAAGCGGTAACAGTAAAGTCGGTCTTATCGCCGAGTTCAAATTCATTCAGTTTGTCAGCACTTTCCGTTTCAACCGAGGTCCCGCTGCCATCAAATTCCAGAGCACCGCCGAACTTCCCTTCAACCCATTTGGGTCCGGCTATGAGCTCACCGTCATTGCCGTTGGGTGAGGAATCTTTAGCGACATTTCCTCTACCTTCGTCAAAGAGCCATACCCCGATTGCGTCATCTACGCTGACTTCAGCTGCGCTTAGTAAAGGAAACGCAGACGCTAAACATGCGTAAGTTATGACCGTTATCACCAATACCCGTATCATCGATAGTTCCTCCCTACTTTCTGAGATAGAATAGACAATGGAAAAACCTGAGATAGAATAGACAATGGAAAAACCGTCCTCTTACAACTTAATCTTACCCATGTAATGGCAAGATTACCAGACAGTTTGACAACCGTCATGGAAACTGCCAGCCCCGCATCAGAGTTCTAATATCAGCATCGGATAGAGCGATATTGAAAAGGGCGACCTCATTGATGACACCGTTGAAAAAACGATCCTACGCTGAGATCACCCAGATTCACACCACCACTTCCACGTTGGTTTCCAAACTGTATTATCCAATTATACCCAATTCGATATATCCTGTCAAGTTAACACCTCTATGCTTGACCAATTTTCTGGTCCGCGGTATATTATAAGGAATTAAAGCGTCAGAACAGGCAACTTGACATCGAACGGAGTAATATGACAACTGAAGCAAAATCACCCGTCCGCTGGGGAATCCTCAGCACAGCAAACATCGCAACCAAAGTCGCCCGTGCAATCCATCTCGCCGAAAACTCGGATTTAGTTGCAGTTGCGAGTCGGACAGAGGAACGCGCTGCAACATGGGCCCAAGAACACAATATTCCCACGGCTTACGGCACCTACGACGCATTCCTCGCCGACGAATCGCTTGATGCCATCTACATCCCCTTACCACCCTCACTTCACGCCGAATGGACAATCAAAGCCGCCGAACACGGCAAACACGTCCTCTGTGAGAAACCGCTCGCTGCAAACACCGATGAGGCGATCGCAATGGCAGATGCCTGTCGCCAAAACGGGGTACAACTCATGGACGGTGTGATGTGGGTTCACCATGAACGCACCTCCGTGATGAAGGAGAAATTAGGAGACGGCACCCTCGGACGGCTCCGACGCGTGACAGCAGCGTTTACTTTCAATTGGGACACGATTCCTGTCGGGAATATCCGCGCAATGAAAGAGTTCGCAGGGGGCAGTCTCGGAGATTTAGGCTACTACTGTGTCCGCGCCATTCTCTGGGCATTCGAGGCGCTGCCGACACAGGTGTTCGCGACAGCGCGTTACAAAGTCGGTGTGGATTTTAACCTTGCGGGGATCCTCTGGTTCAGCGATGAACGCATCGCTACCTTAGATTGTGGGTTTGATACAGGGCTTCGGAAGTGGTTTGAGGTCGCCGGCACACAGGCATCAATCGTTTGTGATGATTTCACCGTTCCGACCTCTGAAGACACCGCTCGGTTTTGGGTGCATGGACCGGACGGAAACGAGCAGAACACGGTTGATGGGTGCATTCAGGAGGTCAAAATGATTGAAAGATTCTCTCAGATTGTGCAATCCGGGAACCTTGAAACGCAGTGGTCCGAAGTGGCAGTAGACACAATGCGTGTCTGTGATGCCTTACTTGAATCAGATCGACGTAAGGAAATTGTTAAACTGTAACCTCAATTGTAGCGCAAACTGTTAGTTTGCGTAGCGAAATGATGTATGAAGTGTCGGGACATTGGGTTGGATAGAAACTCCGCTGTAGCGCAAACTGTTAGTTTGCGTAGCGACTGGCACAAACTAAAAGTCTGTTCTACGAAACCCTTCATCGAATTTACATTAAACTGTAGGAAAAATTGCTATGAAAATTACAAACATTGAAACGTTTATTGTGGACGCTGGATGGCGTCCGTGGACTTTTGTGAAGGTCGAAACCGACGAAGGTGTCACCGGCTACGGTGAATGTAGCGACGGCAGGAACCCTAACGGCGTGGTAGGGACTATCAAAGACTTTACGCCACTGATGGTTGGACGAGATCCACGCGCCTATGAGATGCGATTTTGGGACATGATTCGAGGCTCTCGACAAAGTCCCGGCGGTATTGCGGCGAAAGCGATTGCCGGCATTGAGTGTGCCTTAGTGGATATTAAGGCGAAGGCGTTAGGAATCTCGGTTGTTGAGCTGTTCGGTGGCCCCACACGTGATGATGTCCGGGTTTACTGGTCGCATTGTGGTTCGTCCCGCGTACGCAACTATGAACTCATCGGGGTCCCACCCTTAAAAAGCATGGATTCCATTGCAGCATTGGGTCGCGAAGTCGTTGAGAGAGGCTTCACCGCCCTCAAAACCAACGTCATTTTCCCCGGCGACACCGCATCTATCCATTTCGGCGGCTTCGGAGGTGGACCCGGCACGACGGATGGAAACGTAACGTCTCAAGTACTACGCCACATTGAAACCTTAATCGGCACTTTCAGGGAAGCCGTAGGTCCTGATGTCAGTATCAATCTTGATCTGAACTTTAACTTCAAACCGGAAGCCTGCATGCGTATCGCCAAAGTCCTTGAACAGTTCGACATGCTATGGTTAGAGATTGATATGTACGACCACGAGGCTATCCGCCAAATCAAGGATTCTACGACCACGAAGATATGCACCGGCGAAAATCTCTATTACATGCGCGAGTACCTCCCCTACTTTGAGTGCCGTGCCGCCGATGTGTTCATGATAGACGTGCCGTGGAACGGATTCGCACCCTCAAAGAAAATCGGTGATTTAGCAAACGTGTTCCAACTCAACGTCGCGCCCCACAACTACTACAGCCACCTTGCAACCCACATGAGTGCAAGTCTCTGTGCCGTGCTACCCAACGTGCGAATCATGGAGATAGACATTGACGATGTCCCATGGAAAGACGACTTAACGACGCACGTCCCGGACATTACGGATGGTTACATGAAAATCCCGACGCGCCCCGGATGGGGAACGGATCTCAACGAAGAGGTAGCCAAAGCACACCCTTGGCCCGATCGAAGAGGCGAATGGTAGAAAATAGCGGATGGCTTTACTGTAGGATAGTTGTATCATCTACGCTGTGAACAGGGTGGGGACTCAGGTCATAGTCGCCATCCAAGGAAATATCGTCAAGCAGGACGATCTCCCCGGAACGCGCAGATTGGTGCATGGCAAACACCGTTTGGACGACGTGCAAGTTGTCACGTCCATGTGTGATAGGCGTTTCTCCGGTGCGTAGACACTCCTGAAAGTGAGCCATCACGTTTCCAAAGGCATCTGGAAACCACGTTCCCTCTATTGACGGTTTAATCTCACGCACTTCCGGCTCCGTGAGGTGAACCGTCATATCCTCGCTGTTTCCGTAGATTGCCCCTTTGGTACCTTGAATGCGGATTTCCTCGTGCGGATGCTGTAAATTGCGTCCGGAATCGGCGAGAAATGCCCAGTTACACGAAAGCAAACCTTGGACACCGCTCCGACTCTTGAAAAGCGCGACGGAAACAGTTTCTCCGTCCTCAATAGGGCGGTTATGTCCGTGTGCTTGGCAATAAACGCTCTCATATTCCCCGAACCATTTATGGATAAGTCCAATGTGATGCACCTGCATCGCTGGAATCAGATGACGTTCAGGGAACTCCGTGTAGAACCCGTTACAGGTGATTGAGACATGATAGATGTCGCCGAGATACTCAGCAGTGATGTAGGGTTCAATCGCGAGGAAACCCGGAACAAAGCAGGAATTCTGGTTCACCATAAGCTGCACATTGTGTCGCTCACAGATCTCCACCATTTCAACCGCTTGTCGCATCGACATTGAAAACGGTTTTTGACAGAGAATATGCTTACCAGCCGCAGCAGCGGCTTTAACGATGGGGGAACGGATCCACGGCTGCACTGCCATATCAACCACATCGACGTCAGCATCCGCAATCAGATCAGCGATACAAGTATATCGCTGATCGATGTGAAATTGGTCGCCAACCTCGTTAAGCCGTCCTGTATCTTTATCACAGATTGCAGCAACGCGTAAACCTTGACGCTGATAACCAAGCAAATGCTGCTGTCCGATACCCAACCCAATCAAACCGATCCCGAATTCCTGCTTGCTTGTCATTGTGTCGATTGCCCTCCAACGCACAACTGCGAGACGGTTAGATACCTAACCCTTCGTCAATTTCGCGCTGGTATGTATTAATGGATTCATCCAACATCTGATCTATGTGAACGATCTGTCCCGTTGCCCCCGACTCAAGCATCGCGTATGAAAGCGCGACAGACCGGGTCCCCTGATCCGCATCGACCTCAACCTCACTGTTGCCAGCGATAGCTTCAGCGAAGTCTCCATATTCAATAGCGATAATCTTCGGGTCAATTTGCGTAAACGGCAATTCATATTTCCACAACCGATCCCCACCGAAGAGGTCCGTTGTGACGGCATCTAAACGAAAATCTGGAACGAGATCCAAGAGTCGCTCGTCATTAATCGTTTCCTGTCCGTTAATATTGAGGGTGATAATGCCGCCGCTCCGATCGCCAGGAAGCGTCATAGAGCCTTGGGATCCGTGAATTTTCCGAAGCCAACCGCCTTCTCCCCATGCCCCGTGGTCCTCAATATATTGCCCCACAACCCCGCTTTTGAAAGTCAAGGTCGCATACGCCGCATCCTCTGCAGTCGCCTCGAATTCAGCAGGCATCTGACGTTGCCATTTCGTATAGACCCCCGCAGGATTAGAGCCAGATTCACCCGTCACTGCCGCGGCATTATACCGGATGGGTTCATGGAGTCGGGTCTGGGCATAGATTGTGTCGATATCACCAAGCAGATACTCGATCATGTCCGCATAGTGAACACCGACATCAAGCAATACACCACTTTGGTCTTTCTGGTGTCGCCAGACGGAGATCGTCATACGGTTTGTGCCACCGATGGCCTGGTGGATGAGAAAACGCGGTTTGCCGATGACCTCTGCATCTATCAGTGCTCTTGCGAGCCGATTAATCGGGTCGCGCCGATAGTTTTCCGCGACGCTCAGGATCGCATCCGACGCATCGGCAGCACGACGAATGAGATTACAGGCTCGAACAGTTAACCCCATCGGCTTTTCGACCATAGTGTGCCAGCCACGTTCAAGGGTTTCAATAGCAACGGTGTGATGATACGGTGGCGTAGTCGTCACGTCCACAGCATCCACCCCGACTGCAGCGAGCTCTTCCAGACTCCCAACAACAGCAGGTTTCTCCCCGAAACGTTCTTCTGCTTGCGAAGCCAGCGACTCGGCATTCGCGAGGACAGGATCACAAGCACCAACAAGGTTAAACCGCGTCCATCCTGCCCGATGCAGTTCCGCTAACCCGTACATGTGGCGGTGTCCCATACCGCCACATCCAACGATTGCTAATCTAATTTTATCCATGCTATCTCCCCGCAGCTGGCGCGCTTCGCGCCGTCTTTATTCATTAAGAATTCTCTCTAAACGCTTGAGATCCGTCTCCATTTGTGCCGACTTATCACGGTAATATTGGGCGCGGTTCATCACCTTCTTCGCATATCTTTTACCTCTGCTAATAAGGGGACCACGTATTTTCACTTTGGCGGGACCAACGTTGTATGCGCCGAGTGCCAAAGTCAAATTGTTCAAATATTTTTTATACAGCATCTTGAAATAAGTTAAACCCGCGTGCAAGTTTATGTTCGGATCAAATCGTTCATCTATCTTCGGATTACGGTTCGGTTTCCTTCTATTTTTATACTGCGGCACCTTGAGTCCAAGGTCTTGTGCAGCATCAGGCATGAGCTGCATTAAACCTGCTGCACCGTTTTTCGACACGGCGAGCGGATTAAAGTTGGATTCCGTATGAATAATAGCAAGCATGAGTGCCACATCAATGTCGTATTCCTTCGCGATGTGGGCAGCTTTATACGGACGATCAGCCATCGGTCGCCCGCTTTCGGACACTTCTTTGTTGAGTGCTGACTGTGAAATAGGGTGGGGGAGACCGAAAGACATGCCTATCGAAGCGAGATGTCTATGCTCGAAATCGTGGTGATTCAAATATGTATAATGGAACTGCTTCCCCAATTGGTTCAGGGAAAACCCAACACTCCAAGATTGAGAAGGGGTTTCAGTGCCAAAAGTGAACATTGAGCCGATGCGAGCCGCGATCGTTCTATTTCCGATTTCTATGCTTGTACCAAAACACGGATGGAGAATATCGAGTCGATTGTGCCATCGGATAATCGGGTGAGGCGTTAGGACTGCACCGAGCGCAAGTTGCTGATCGAAAGTTTGCAATACCTGACCATCTCTATGGCGAATGGTTACACCAGCAAGGTCGCGTAATCGCATCCCCACAGCAAGGTAAGGGGTAAGTTCTGTGAGCACGCCAACATCATAATTTTGTGCCCAGAGGCTACCATAATACGGCGCTCGGCTATACCCTGTGCTGGCACCCAGTTGAAAACTGCCGAACCTCCTGGCATAAGAGAAAAGTGCTTGATTATTGCCGAGTTTGAAACTGCCAATCGGGTTCGCCGTATGTTCTACGAGGAATCGATCGTTGCGGTTTAAATCAAGGAAATTTATACCAAATGTGCCAATATATTTGATAGGATAGGCAATGGAAACGGCACCTTGGGAGAGGTCGTAAATTAGGTTTCCACGCTCCAACGTGGCAAGTCCGGCGGGATTCCAGAGGGGACTCGTTGCATCGTCTGCACTGCTGATAAATGCACCGCTCAACCCAAGTCCACGCGTACCAACTTCGGGTCTCAGGTTAAAAGAATCCGATGATGTGTTTTCTTGACCCAGAAAATACGCTAATGAGAGAAAAACAATCGCTACGAGTAGCAAACCCCGTTTATGGTATAGTAATGTAATTCGTTGGATTTTCACTTCTGTCTTTGTACCTAATTTCAAAATGTAAATGGGGTCCTGTCGAAACACCCGTGTTCCCGGAAAGCCCAATTACCTTTCCCTTTGTGACAGTTTGCCCAACTCTTACTCTAATACCTGACAAATGCCCATACCATGTCGTAAAATCGCCCTCGTGTTCGATACCAATAACTTTACCGTAGCCGTTTCTGCGACCCGCAAAAATCACCTTACCCGCTCTGGATGCATATACGCGTGTGCCTGTAGCAGCACGAAAATCTATACCCTCATGAAGTTGGTAACGTCTCGTCACAGGATGATGCCGGTAACCATACTTTGAGGTTACGACTAAAGGGACCCGAAGCGGATTTCCAAAATGCAGACTGTTATCTCGTTGAATACGGATTCTTGTGCCAATCTGGAGGCGACGCGGTGAAGTTATACCATTAATGCGCTGAAGGTCTTGCCAGTCAACGTTATGACGACTCGCAATACCAGACAACGTATCCCCGGCTTTAACCCGATACCAGACCCCTTCAACCGGCGCTCCAGGGATTAAAAGCTTTTTCCCAATCTGCAACGGATTCGTTGGTTGAATACTGTTCGCCTGAATAATCTTTTTCAGAGGTACTTTATATTTCCGAGAAATCCCCCATAATGTATCGCCTTTTTGCACCAAATGCTGTTGTCCACCAGCACTCAATTCCATTCCAGAGATTATCACCACAGACACAATTACAATAAACGTACGAATCAATTTTCTCTTCATTTGATACCCTAAGACAATGCAAAGCAGAGGCAAACTCTGTCAGCATGTCAAACGTATCGGATACAACTATCGCTTGTTAGGACAGGTTTTGTTTCTGCGAACTAATCTCTAACGGTTAGTAAAACCGTTTTTGTTTCCGAAATAATTTGGGTATCAGTATCAATTCCAGAGGCACCGACTGAAACAACTTCGCTAATCACTGTCACAATAAGTTGGATGACTTCAACTTGAGCGTTCGCCCCATTTAATGTTTGCGGAGCAGTCCAAGTAATTGGATTTTCGCTGGCGGCGGAAAGTTTCCCATACTTTGTAATATTCAGCCAGTTCAATGTGACACTGCTACCTCTAACTCCTTTGACGGAAGCAGCCAATTCCACTTCTTCACCGGGTTCCACCGTTTTTTTCGTAACGGTGACTTTTACGTCAAGATTGGCAATCTGCTCCGTCGTCTCCTCAGCATCTAAGTTTCCTGCAAGTTCAACGACACCGTCGGTACTCTCACTACCCTCGGCGACCGAATCCCCTTCCGAGACCGGGTTGTTGAGGTTGCTCCCACCACAACTCGCAAAACTTAATACGAAACCTGTAAGGAGAATGTAAAAAGATATTGTAACGAATCGAGATCCTTTCATGACACCACCTCTCTTTATGTTTTAATCAATCGAAACGCTTATACGTTTTGAGACGAATACGGTTACTGTTTCGTTTCCAAAAAACGAGTAGCAAAGAGAGTTGGTTACAAAAAATCAAACAGATTCAAAGATAGAATGTGAGGCTGGAAGGGCGATTCCAGCCGAATCGGTTCTTTATTTCTTTATGCTTTCTAACTCTTGACGCAGGAATGCAAGAATATCAGCGATCTCCTGGTCACTAAGAATATCAGCGGCATAGAACGGCATCAGAGATCCGCCACCGCGAATTTTAGTAGCCCACCGCACCATTGTTTTATCAATATCGCGCGGGGCTCTGGAACGAACAAGTTGCGGACCAATCCCGCCTTTATTGGCTGCCGGATGGCAAACAATGCAGGCGCGTCCGAAAAGTTCCCAGCCTTTACTTGAATCCCCACTCATAGCACCGATTTTCTCACCCGCTGCTTTTTTCGCATCGGCATCCAGCATTGCGATCTCAAATTCGGGACCCTTGTTGTCCCCAGAGATCACCTCAAAATAAGCCATAAGTGCTTCGGCATGCGCTGCTGGGATGGCAGTCGGGTTCACTTTATCGTGGGGGACTCGTTGTAAGAAGTGCTCATAACAGAAACCACCGCCACCAGCCGCACGTGCGAAATCCGCACCTTTAATCATGCCACCTTTCGCTTCGCCGCGGTGCGGGACACCCACGACACTGTGACCTGCTCGAATCAGACCGTCTGGATTTGCGGTCTCATCGAAATCCGCGTGGCAGTTTGCACAGGAAAGCCCGGTCGCATAGCCTGACCTATTACCTGGTTTAAGCGTTCCCTTAAAAGTTGGATCGTGGAAAAGTTCGCGCCCCAGTTGCGCTTTGTCTGACATTTGGGCTTGGGCGAGAAGGATAACTCCTGCAATCAAAGCACCACAAAGACCAAATGAAACCAATTTACGCATTATGAATCTCCTTTCAAGATGTAATGTCAACTATCTTACTAAATATATAATTTATTGTCAACAGAAAAATGAAAAGTGTAGTTTGCCCCGGATTTTGTATTTATACAGCCCCGATTTTTGGCGAAAAACACTTAATTAAATTGGCTCTAAAACCGCGATATAGGGTAGATTTCGATACTGTTGCGCATAATCCAGACCATATCCAACCACGAAAGTATCTGGAATTTCAAAACCGATATAATCAACAACAACAGGTACCTGACGTTGAGAAGGTTTATCAAGTAATGCACAAACCTTAACGGTTTTCGGATTCAACGTCTGAAGGTGTTCACAGAGAAGAGTTAAAGTCCGGCCAGTATCAACAATGTCTTCTACAATGAGGATATGTCGCTCTGTGAGATAATCGCTACCGCCACGGATGAGTTTTACTGTTGAAGGTCGTGTACTATCCTGATAACTCATGAGTTGCACAAACTCAAAACGGAGTAAGACTTCTCTTGTTCGATTTTCATCCTGTGCCTTAAAAATAGCACGCGCAAGATCCGCAAAAAAGAGGACGCTGCCCCTAAGGACACCAAGTAGGACCAACTCCTTGTTCTCATAATCAGTGAATATCTGCGCGCCGAGTTCACGAATGCGGTTCTGAAGGCAGGATTCAGAAATGAGGACGGATTCAGGAAAAGATTTAGTCGCTGACATAACGTAGGTGAAGATATTGCCGTGTACCCGAATGAATCTTGAACGGTTCACTGGTGGTATAACCCACAATCCAGAGAACCGCATCGCCACAAACAAGCATTGGAATGCGCTCGCGTGCGTCGCGCGGCACCTTGGCATCTATCATGAAATCCTTAATCTTTTTCGTTCCTTGCATACCATAAGGCTGAAATCGGTCGCCTTGCCGTCGATTGCGTATCCTGAGCAGAAAGGTTTCTGAGGAGGAATCTGCGAACGCTTCCCTTACCTTTTCATAATCAAAAATTGCTTCAAATCTTCCATCCGGGAACGTCCGCACCTTACGCGACTGGATATCGCCCAATTCAGCGATAATTTCCGTATTTAAAGCATCGATAAACGTTTTACCCGGAACAACCAACGGATAAGCGAAGTTCTCAATCCCTATCGGAAGCGACACGCTGGAACTTGTGTTTACCTCAAAGATAAGATACTGATATACTCGTCGGAATCGCAAACCGTTTGGAAGTGCCAATATAGCACTCGGGGCATCCCCTTCAATAAGACCCAGCATCGCTTCACAATGCGTAAAATAGATATCCCCCGTATCCGCTAACATTTCAAAGAAGCTCTGCCGAAGTACCCGTCTCTGGACTGCGATGTGAAACTGTTGGAACTTCACTCTGTCCAACACGACACTTTCCGATGTTGCGAGCGTCTTAATCTTATCTGGATCTCGAACACGGCAGGTCTCAAATGCCTTTTGCGCGACTGTGTCGAGGTATTCCGATTCGGCACCTAATACATCAGCAGTCCGGCTTAATCCGACTCTGATGTTCGGATTATAGTCGCTTTCAAGCCTCGGTATTAACGCATGACGAATACGATTGCGGAGATAGCGGATATCCGTGTTCGTTGAATCATGCCGTGGCACTAACCCTTTGGCGGTCAGGAACGCTTCAATCTGTTGCCGTGTGAACCCCATGAGGGGTCGAATAAACTTAAAATTCCTGACAGGGGGAATCCCTTTCAGTCCAGTAGAGCCGCTCCCGCGAATGAGGTTCATCAACACCGTCTCGGCGGTGTCATCCTGATGGTGTCCCAGAGCCACCTTGGTCGCACCGATGTGCGTGGAGACCTCTTCATAAAATTGATAACGTGCCTTTCGAGCCGCTGCTTCTACCGAGAGTTTCCACACCTTCACTAAATGAGGCACTTCAGTGCGCTGGAGAGTACACGCTAATCCTAACTGCGCCGCGTGCCGTTGAACAAAGTCCGCATCTGCATCAGCGTCCGGGCGGAGGCAGTGATTTAAGTGGGCGACGTGAAGGTGGCAGTTGAGTCGCGAGTGTAATTCGTGTAAACCGTATAAAAGTGCAAGAGAATCCGCGCCGCCTGAGACTGCAACAAGCACTGTTTCACCATTCTTGATCATCGCGTGCCGCAAAATGAAGCGGTGCATCTGACGCACAAAATCGACTTTCATGGAAGGTGCCTATTTTTGACAGCAAGTTTAGGAAACTTGAAGGGATGCCAAAAAGGCGATGCCGGTGCGGAGAGTCGAACTCCGGACAGCACGATTATGAGTCGTGTGCTCTAAACCACTGAGCTACACCGGCACCTGTCTGAATAGTATTAGGAGCAAAGTTCAAGAAGTTGCAGGGGGGGGATTTGAACCCCCGTCCTCCGGGTTATGAGCCCGACGAGCTACCTGGCTGCTCTACCCTGCGGCAAGAATCGTTATGCTAAACCATGGTCGAGGAGGGACTTGAACCCTCACACCTTTTTACAGGCGACGGATTTTAAGTCCGTTGTGTCTACCGATTCCACCACTCGACCACTAATACTTTAATAGTATACACTATCTCCAAGGGTTTGTCAACTTTTTTTGACTTTTTTTCCCAAATCGTCTATCATGGGATATTATGAAAAACATTACACTCGCATCAGGACATGAAATACCGATATTCGGCTTGGGAACTTGGCAGTTAAAGGGCAGACAGTGTCGACGCATCGTCAAGGAAGCCGTCGCATTGGGCTATACACATATCGACACGGCGTGGATGTACCAAAACCAGCGTGAGATTGGAAAGGCACTCCGCGATATTCGTATAGACCGCGAAGAAATCTTTCTGACTACCAAAATTTGGGGGACCCATCTCAGACACGCCGATGTGCTTGCCCAATTTGAGGAGTGTCTCAACGATTTGCAAATGGATTACGTCGACCTCTTGCTGATTCACCATCCAAGCGATTCTGTTCCGGTTACCGAAACCTTTGAGGCTTTCCAGAAGCTTTACGAGGCGGGGCAAGTCAAAAGCATCGGTATCAGCAATTTTAGCATCGCTCAAGTTGAAGAGGCGTGTGAAGTCTCCGAACTCCCGATCTGCACAAATCAGGTAGAATATCATGTGCGTAGGAACCGATCAGAGTTGCGAGACTACTGTCAGGCTCGCAATATAGTAATGACAGCACACCGGCCCCTGGCTGTTGGAAACCTTGCCAGTGATACAGTCCTACGTGCCATTGGAGAGAATCACGGAAAGACTGCAGCACAAGTCGCACTCCGGTGGTTAGTGCAGCAAGACATCATCACAATCCCCAAATCCGGTTCGGTGCCGCATTTACGTGAGAATTTAGATGTTTTCGCATGGCAATTGACTGACGAAGAGATGCATAGACTCAATACCGAAATGTAGGGGTTAGTAGCATAACCTGTTAGGTTGTGTGTTTTGATTGCCACGTCATTTCACCACAAAGTTTTAATTTAGGGAGACTCTATTGTGCTTCGTTACGTTACGAGCAGGTTTCTGTGAACCTTACCCTCTTTTTTTTAACCGGAACCGTAGCTCGTAATGAAATGGAGAGCGGATTCGAGGAACGTCCATGAGAGTACAAACGCACGCTGTTCCTCCGCAAGGAAAAATTAAAAAATGAAATTTGGGTTGTTTTATGAACATCAGATTCCGCGTCCGTGGCACGATGGAGCGGAACATAAACTCTTCCAAGATGCCTTAGCGCAAGTAGAACTCGCTGACCGACTGGGCTTCGACTATATTTGGGAGGTTGAACACCATTTCCTTGAGGAGTATTCGCACTCTTCAGCACCGGAGGTATTTCTCGCAGCGTGTAGCCAGCGGACAACACAGATTCGGTTAGGACACGGAATTGTGCTCATGCCTCCGGCTTACAATCATCCTGCGCGCGTCGCTGAACGCATTGCCACGCTTGACCTCGTCTCAAATGGACGTGTAGAATGGGGCACCGGAGAATCCGCTTCGCGTATGGAACTCGATGGGTTCAACGTTGATCCGAAATGTAAGCGCGAGATGTGGGCGGAATGCACACGCGAAACCGCGAAAATGATGAGTCAATCCCCTTACGCCGGATATGAGGGACAGTATTTTTCTATGCCGACGCGCAACGTCGTTCCAAAACCGTTACAGACACCGCATCCACCACCGTGGGTCGCCTGTTCCAGCCGTGATAGCCTTCGATACGCTGCCAGATACGGGCTCGGTGCGTTAACTTTTGCATTCGTCGACGCAAACGAAGCAAAATTCTGGGTGGAAGAATATTATGAGATTTTCGAGAAAGAGTGTGAACCCTTGACACAGCGGGTGAATCCGAATATCGCCATGGTGTCAGGCTTTGCGTGTCATGACGATGAAGAGACGGCTATCGCCCGCGGTTTAGACGGGCTACGCTTCTTCCGATTTGGGCTCGCACACTACTATCACAACGGTTCGCAAATACCGGGGGAGACGGATATTTGGCAGTTGTATAAACAAACACCACAGGATCCAGCTGAAGGTAGAGCCGGCATCGGCACGCCTGATCAGGTCCGTGAACACTTGGAGATTATGGAAGACGCTGGTGTGGACCAAGTCGTCTTTATTCAGCAGGCTGGCGCGAACCGTCATGAGGACATAATGGAATCGTTGGAACTGTTTGCAGAACGCGTACTCCCAGACTTCAAAGCGCGAGATGCAGCACACGTTGCTCAGAAAAATGAACGATTCGCTGAAGCAACCGAGAGAGCGGAGGAACGAAAACCGGCTTTAACATCCCTCAGTGAAATCCCAACCGTGGATTCCTATCCCGTTCTCAGGCGAAAATTAGAGGAGAAAACGGAAGAAACCGATGCCAATGAGATGAGCGAGGATGGCAAAAAGTTTTTGTTGTCAATAGAGGGTGGAAAACGAACAACTTAGCAACACTCCCTCGATACATAAGGGGATCGCTGAGCGAAGTTTCCTTGGGAAATTCAAAAAATTGGGGAAACACCCAATTTCAGTGCCAGCGGGACGGTATGTATGTAGAGGAAGGCAGACCAGAGGCCAATAATTAAAAAAATGAAAAACGTGTTGGTGATTGATGACGACGAAAAAATCTGTTGGGCTTTCGAGCAATTCTTAGAAGGCGAAGGCTATTGCCCGAGCATTGCGAACAATGCCGAGGAAGGTTTGCGCCGTATCGCAGCCGACAAGCCGGATATTGTCCTCCTCGATGTGAAATTGCCGGGGATGAGCGGTCTGGAAGCGTTAGCCGAAATTAAAGCGCATCACCCGTGGGTAATTGTAATTATCATCACGGCGTACGACGATGTCGAAACAACAATAGAAGCAATGCGCTTACAGGCGTTCGATTTCGTCCCAAAACCGATCGATCTGGATATCGTCAAGAGCGTCCTGGAACGGGCTTTCCGCACACAATCCGTCCGAAGTACTTTGCCCGTAGAGACAGCAGACCAATCACCAACAGCAGAGATTGGCCACCGATTGGTTGGAAAGAGCAGCCAGATGCGCGAAATATACAAACTCATCGGGATCATGGCGAGCAACACCATGACTGTGTTGATTGAGGGGGAAACTGGGACAGGCAAGGATCTGGTCGCACGCGCAATCCACACAGGTAGTCCTCGCAAGGAGGCACCCTTCGTCCCTGTTGATTGTGGCGCGCTGCCCGATGAACTCTTAGAGAGCGAACTCTTTGGTTACGAAGCAGGCGCGTTCACGGGGGCAAAAAGGGAGGGGAAACCCGGACGGTTTGAACTGGCGAATGGTGGGACGCTTTTTCTCGATGAAGTCAGCAATATGACCCCGACATTACAGGTGAAACTCCTTCGTGCCCTCCAAACACAGGAGATTGAACGGTTAGGGGGAACGCGACGGCTGAATGTGGACGTTCGTGTCATCGCTGCCACGAATCAGGAACTCAGTGAGATGGTGAAGCGCGGACAGTTTCGCGAAGATCTCTACTACCGTTTCAAGCGCATCGCGCTGCATCTGCCGCCGTTACGGGAACGCCAAGAGGATATCCCGTTACTGATTACACATTTCCTGCAACTCATACAGGAAGAACTTGGGAAGTCGATCCGCGGTATCTCTAAAGAAGGAATGGAATTGCTACAAGACTATCACTGGCCCGGCAACGTGCGTGAGTTGGAGAACTGCATCCGAAGCGCAGGGACACTCTGTCGTGCGGATGTGATTCTCCCGGATGATCTGCCACCAGAAATCCGAACGGGACATCAGATAGATCCTACCAGCACCTCATATCTACATGAGTCCCTCAAATCTGTTTTACAAGACATGACGAAGGCGGCTATCACGCAAGAGAGACGGGGACTTTACGAGGAAGTTGTTGCGTTGTTAGATAAAGCACTCATTGAACTGGTGTTAGATGAATTTTCGGGAAACCACAGTAAAACAGCGGAATTGCTCGGGATAAGTCGAACCACGCTTTTAAAGAAGATTAAACAGAGCAATAGCAATTTTTAGATTTCAGGTTACTTGTAGCATAACCTGTTAGGTTGTGTGTTTTCAAAGGTTTTCACCAGGCTCGTAGCTCGTAATGAAATTAGGTTTCCTTAAATGGCATAATTTGTCTTAGCTTTACATTTGGAGAGCGGATTTGAGAAAGGGATGTTAAATTTCAGATCCACGTTATTTCTCCGCAAGGTATAATTAAAATGATTCGGATTGCACACCGTGGGGCATCAGGAACCGCCCCGGAAAATACGCTCGTGGCATTCAAAAAGGCAATTGACATCGGTGTCGATGCCGTTGAGCTTGATTTACACGGAACCGCTGATGGCGAAGTCGTCGTGATACACGATACCACCTTGGATCGAACGACGAATCACCAGGGACCCGTCAATCAAACCACTTTGGAGACGATTCAACGTGCTGATGCTGGCGGCTGGTTCGCTCCGGAATTTGTTGGTGAACCCGTGCCGACGCTTATGGAAGCACTGGAATGTATCGCAAAGAAGACTATTGCCGTTTTGGAAATTAAAGACCCTTTGATCGCAGAGGCAGTCGTCACAGGAATCCGAGAGACCGGCACACGAGATCTCACCGTTATTATCTCCTTCCATACCGCTGTTTTACAGACCGTTCGTGCGTTAGAGCCTCGCATTCCAACGGGATGGCTCATCGGTAATCACAACAACCACGTCTCTCCTGTCCAATTGTGCCAGCAACTCGGGGAACTCGGCAGCAACCTACTAAATGTCGATCACCACTTGATTACAGCAGAATTCGCTTATGAAGTCCAACGGCGCGGGATCACACTCTGGTGTTGGACTGTCGACGACCTTCACCGTATGCGCGAAATGAAAGCATTCGGTGTGCAAGGTATCACCTCAAATTACCCTGAACATTTCGCCAAGGTTTAGACTATTGCACGCGGATAATTCGGCGTCCTGTGGAAGTTTGACCAAACATATCAGTTGTCCGAACGTGAATAACGTGTGTGCCTTTGCGGACATTTTCCGGAAGCTGCGCTTGCCAGATGTGCGATGATTTTGTAATCCCGCTCAGTGCTTGCCCCCTTTGGGGCAGTTCGCCGTTTTCCTTCAATGCTGACTTCAGTGTTTCTCGAAGAGCGTTATGCAGTTGCCGCTCAAGATGGTTCGTAGCGTCCCGTGCCTTGAGTGCTTTATAGTATGGATCTTCCTGAGGCATATAGGCCATCGGACGCCATTCTCCGACTTCACCCAGACGGAATTCAACCGTTGAGCGTTGGGTGCCCCCAAAAACGTTAACGATGATATCTGTTGTGCCCGTGTCTGTAGACGCAACTTCCCAGGGTGCCCATATATTCATCTGATAATCTGCTGGACGACGGGCGGCTTTAAATCGAATTGCGTATTGATTCCCGCTGAATGTGAAAATGCCATATCCATTCGGAGCACCATCACGCATGGTTGTGTGCGGGATACCGATTTCATCAAGCGTGCCCCGCCACCAACTGCCCGATGTGGTCGCATGATTGTGGTGATGATGTGCATCGTCTCCATGCCAACCGTGTTCCGGACCGACGAAGTCATCCCGTTGGAAGTGCGTGTGCGCTGACAGGGATAACGTGTACGGGCGATCCCCGAGTAGATTCATCAATTCCTTCACATCACGCATCTCGGTCAACGGAATGTGTAGGGATACAACAACAAGTTGATCTTTCGGCACAAGGGCAAGGTCGTTTCGAATGAACGTTAACTGCCGTTCTCCGACCTCACTCGAGTAGCGAGGTCTATTTTCTTCGTCCTGATAAAAATACACGTTGTCAATGTTGATGAAATGGACAGGTCCCCAATCAAATGAATAGCACGCGGGTCCATAAACGCGTTCAAAGGTTTCATCGGCGTAGCGATCATCGGTGGCAAGGAAATTCATATCGTGGTTACCGTGGACGTTATACCAGGGGATCCCGACGGTAGCCATCACTTCGTTAAGGGGATGGAATAAGTTTAAATCGTCACCTACCAAGTCACCAAGGCTGACCCCGAACACCGCATCAATACCAATCACTTCTTCAATTACGTCGTGTGCTAACCACTCAATCTCTTGCATGTTATAGGGTTGTGTATCCCCGAAGACAAGGACCTTGAAGGTATCAGCCTCGGCCTGTTCAATGAGCGGGAAATCAACCGATTCCGGTAGCGGACCTGTTGGGGCAATACCGGCATATTTCAGGCCTTCTGGGGAACCGTGCGGTTTGTGAACGTAATAAAATCGTGGAAGCCGATTTTCGTCAATCGGTGTCATAAACCCACGGGGCTTAATGACAAAGAGAATAGTGTCATCACTGACCGCAAGCGAGTATTGTCCATCGGCATCGGTTTTTACAATGTCCTGCCCGTTTGAGACGCGAACCCCAGGCAGTCCTTTCTCATTGTCGTCTTTCACCTGATTGCCGTTTGTATCCAAAAATACAGTGCCGGTTGCGGTTGAATTTGCTGCTATACCGTTTCCAATCCAGCAAAAAATCAAGGTGGCAATTAAAACCACACAATTCCAGTGCTTGTAAATCATACGAAATTCTCCTTTTATAGTGGATTACGCAAATAAGTTGACACTTAAATGAACCTCAAGGAAAGGGTTCTCCTCCCCTGGTAGGTGCGGTTTCTAACCGCACCGGTGCAACGTGTAAAAGTAATTCTAAAATCTACTATAACATCAGCGCATTGAATGATGTTTTTCATACGCCTAATATTCTAACATGCCGAGGTTACGGAGCGGCAACATTTCCGCGATATTTTCGTGAATATTGTCAGAGTACCGCTATACACTAAAAATCGGATATGTGCCGAAGGAAGTCTCGTCATAAGTGGCATCTGGCGCAAATCATGGATTATTACAATCCCCACTCCCGACGGAGTTCCACTATTGACCTATAATCCACACCTTTGTTGTAAAAATTACCAAGCCAACTGCCGTCTGCACGGAAAAAGAAGCGATCGTCCTTCTCTTCGTGGGCAAGTTGGTATCGCGTATCAATGCTGATACGATAACGGTCAGAGAGATTGGGAGCACTGCTGTGCATCATGTAAAGTCCAAAAATAATAACGTCACCCGGTTGAAAATGCGCCGTTGCCAGCGTAAATCCGAATTTCTCAACCATTTCTCGTGGATCGGTACTGAACACGGCTTCCGTCAAATCGCGGTCCATATCGGTCGCACCATAGGTCGACTTTAACCGATTGTGGCGGTGGGAACCGAGGCAGATGACGAGGGGTCCATTTTCCAAGTCGATGTCCGTCAATGCGCTCCACATCGTGTAACGGTTCTGCGTGCCACGCCCGACATATACGCTGTCGTAATGAAAATGGTTGTGTCCACCTTGTGCCATACAGCGAAGCCATCGTTTGTCGAATGTAATGACTGGACCACCGAGGAATTCTTCGTAAAACTGCATCGTTCGCTCGCTATCCACAACATCGAGAATCGGTGTGGCATGCGCCACTTCAGTTTGCCGAAAAAAACTAAATGTCTGATTCGTTTCGCCGATGATACCCGCTTCAACCGGAGTGTCCGGCTTTAATCCACCGCTTTGCGCAATGGCTTGCAATGTCCAATGTGCAGCTTTCTCTGCATCTTCCCGCGGATGAAAGCCTCGAATAAAGAGATACCCATCTTCCCGCATCTTTCCATGCAACGCACTGAAATTATTCAGAAGAGGGGTGGAATCTGCTAATTCGACGATCTCTCCACCGAAATGAAAAAGATGCTCGCCGAATTCAAACGGAGTTCCTGTTTGGATTTTTTTAGGTGTGTTCACTGTTATCTCCGCCTCCAAAACATAAATGCAATATACACAAGAATTGGGTAAGATAACAACGCCGTTGACCAAGCGATGCCCTCTAATCCCCAGTGCTGCATGAAGAACCAATTGAGAAAGGGATTTAGAATAAGCCTGATAAGCGTTGCCGTAAAAACTGTCCGGTGCGCCTGACGTGCGAGATGCGCGCGGATTAGCAAGCGGCTGATTAAACGCGGGAGCATTCCTAATAGGTAGATGCCGAGCAATGAAGCAATATGGAATTGTCCCGCCGCCGACAACTCACCGTGTCCATATAACAGCTTAACAATGTCCACTCGGAAAAGGTAAAAACCTATCAGGAACGGGACCATCAGGATGAGTAGCACAACGACACTTTGCCAGACACTTCGCTGTAACTGCGTTCTTGTAGGAGGGGTGGAAACATCCAAGGAAAAACCCTCCGATTCCCGACCTGTTTTTAAACGCTTCCCGGATTGCGGGTCTGTGGACGATATCTTTGCCCAATGCGAAAGTAAAACTGGAAGCGTTACACCCGTAAGCGTTTCAGGGATTGCGCACAGACGGAGCGCGTAATCCAGTTTCGAGACAGAACTTGCCCCCAATGAACTTGCCATGCCTCTGTCGACGACTGGGTTTAACCCGTCTGAGATCGCTGCACCCATCATCAGCAGACATTGCCGCAGAAATTGCGTCGTGTAGGGGGTCGTCTGCCAGCTGGGTTTAAGATGAAGCGCAGATACATTCAGAACAACACAACATCGCCAAAACAGGACAATCAGTTGAAACAGTTCACCGATAATCAAGCCGAGAGGTATGCTAAACCATGTTAGGAACGGCTGGCAGAAGTATATCACACCGATGACAAGGAGAGCACGGAGTCCTTGCACGATGACCGGTAGGTGAAAGGCTTGATACGTGTCTAAGATTGCCTTGAGCATCCAGCGGGCTGCAGCGATAATCGTAAAGCAGAGGAACCCACACACAAGACCGATTGTCGTAGCGAGTGAAAGTCCTGTGCTCGGCAAAAAAGGGTAAGAGACGACCCATGAAACGGAGACAAGCACGCAGCAAAGTCCCGGCATGAATACGATATACCGGGAAAAAATCGATTGGACACAACGGCGTGCCTCAGTTTCACCTTTCGCACGCGCTTCCGCTAACATCGGGACGAGGACGGAATAGGCGGAAGCCGCACTGAGCAATTCAATCAGAAATACCGCGATCCCCCAGTAATAGTAGATAAAATCCATTTCTGCCGGGGCACCGAACCAATTCGCAAGGACGACGTAGATGAGAAATGTTCCCATACGTCCAACCAGGCTCAGCGGCGTAATAATAAGGACGTTCTTGAGGAGGGAAGCTTGGGACTCGGATACATGAGTGGACATGACGCAATTGGGGAAAGGTGGACTTGAAGTAGAAGGCGTTATAGATGCCTCAGTGTTGAGGCACCTATGACGCTATCATGCAATAGATTTTTAGAGGCGACACCAGCGCAACTACTCACGCACTTGACCGTCTCCATAGACGGTATACTTGTAAGTCGTCAACCCCTCAAGCCCCATCGGACCACGAGAGTGGAGTTTTTGTGTGCTAATCCCGACCTCGGCACCTAATCCAAATTCATAGCCGTCCGTGAAGACAGTGCTGGCGTTGACGTAGACTGCGGCGGAGTCCACCTCTTTAATAAACCGTTGTGCCGCGCTGTAACTTTCGGTGATAATCGCATCGGAGTGATGCGAGCCGTAAGTTTCGATGTGGTCAATTGCCGTATCCATGTCGTCTACAACTCGAACGGATAAGATATAATCGAGGTATTCTGTTCGCCAATCTTCTTCAGTTGCAGGTTTCGCTGTGGGGTAAATCTGTTGTGTTCGCTCGCATCCGCGGATTTCGACATCCGCACCTTGTAACTTGTCACAAAAAGTCGGAAGAAATCTCTCGGCAGCATCGGTATGGACGAGAAGGGTCTCTACGGCATTGCAAACAGCCACTTTGTAGCCAACTTTCGCATTCATACAGATCCTTGTAGCCATATCGAGATCAGCGGCTTCGTCGACATAGATGTGACAGATGCCATCGGCGTGTCCTAACACCGGGACATCGGATTCTTTCATCAAAAACTGGACGAATTCGTTGCTACCGCGTGGAATAATGAGGTCAACCTCGTCTGGCAATCGGATGAGCTCATAAACCGCCTGTCGGTCGGTCGTGTTAACGAATTGGATGGCATCTGGCACGCCTTCTGAAGCAGCGGTCTTACTGAGGATATCCGCAAGTGTTGCGTTGGAGTGAATCGCTTCAGAGCCACCGCGGAGGATAACCCCGTTTCCGGATTTGATGCAGAGTGCCGATACCTCAACAGTAACGTCGGGACGCGACTCATAGACCACAGCCACGACACCGATAGGGACGCGCACTGTACCGATTTTGAGTCCATTAGGGCGTTCTCCCATACTGATGACCGCGCCGATCGGGTCAGGGAGTGCAGCGACTTGGCGGAGGTTGTCTACCATCCGTTCAATTTTCTGGTCGTCCAAGAGGAGGCGTTGCATCAGCGGGGCAGCGAGTCCAGTTTTTTCGCCTTTTTCGAGATCAATACGATTTGCTGCCTGAATTTTATATTTAGAATTCTGGAGGCTTTCAGCCATCGCTAAAAGCGCGTTGTTGCGGATATCGGCGGAACTCCGTGATAAAACACGCATTGCCGATTTCGCCTTTCGCGCCTGTGATTGGATCAGTTTTTGAATGTTTTGACTCATAGTATTCCTTTGAGAGGTCGTCCATGGATGTTAATTGGAAATAGTAGTTGGTATTATAACATCAGTCTCGGAAAATTTTCAATGGAATTGCACAACCTCATTTGTTGTAGAAGAGTGCGGGACCCGACGAAGTAACGAAATCAGTCGAGTAATACCAGATTATCTCGATGTATAATTTCATCGTAATCGCGGTAGCCGAGAATATTCTCAATATGCTTCGTGTGTTTTCCTGCGAGTTTGGCGGTCTCCACGGCATTATAATTCACCAAACCGCGTGCGAATTCCGTGCCATTTTCGGTGAGGCACGAGACTGTATCGCTATAGTCAAAATCGCCTTCAACGCGTCGGATACCCGCAGGTAATAGGCTTTTACCCCCTCGCACGAGGGCATCACGCGCACCGTTGTCCACAAAGAGCCTACCTCTCGGCGGACGTGAATAAGCGATCCACCGTTTCCTGCCGGAGATACGCGAATTTGGAAGAAATAACGTTCCGAGAAGCTCACCCTTCAAGAGCCTTGTTACAACAAGCGGTTCCTGTCCGTATGCCATCACCATCATCTCTCCGGATCCGGTGACAATATCAGCGGCTTGCAATTTCGTCACCATCCCGCCGGTGCCGCTTGTAGTGCCAGCACGTCCAGCCGCTTTCCAGACCCCGTCTGAGATGGTCGTAACAGTGTGTATCAATTCCGAGTCAGGATCGTGTCTTGGGTCTGCGGTGTAGAAGCCCGCTTGATCTGAGAGAATAACGAGGAGTTGTGCTTGGGCGAGATTGGTCACATAAGCAGAGAGGGTATCGTTATCACCAACCCGAATCTCGTCCACCGCGACGGTGTCATTTTCATTGATAATCGGGATCACGCCGAAGTGGAGGAGGGCGCGCAGTGTGTCGTTCATGCGGGTATAGCGTTCCCGATTGGAGAAATCATCCCGTGTCAGCAACATGAGTGCCGTCTGCTGCCCATAGTTGCGAAATAACGCCTCATAAACCGCCATCAACTCGATCTGTCCAACAGCCGCAGCCGCTTGTAAGCGTGGTAGCGTTTGCGGACGTTGTGTCAAACCGAGTCGGGGCCAACCCGCCGCAATTGCACCAGAGGTGACAAGGATCACCTCTACACCGTCCTCTTTAACGAGTGCTAAATCGTGAACCAGCCCATGGAGGGCATCTTCGTTGAGGTGCGCGCCTTTTGAAATGGTGCTGCTCCCAACCTTTACCACAATGCGCTTTACGTCTGACAAACGCGCACGCTGTTCAGTTGGATTGCATGGCTCGTGGGCTATAGGTGAACTCAAATTCATCGATCTGAATGGTGTCTCCTTCTACTGCACCGGCGCGTTCCAAGGCGTTGATCACGCCTATCTTTTTCAACTTCCGATACAGCAGAATCAATGCTTGTTCATTTTCCAGGTCAGTCATAAGGACAGCGCGACGGGGTTCCTCACCACTCACAACAAACCCTTCCCGCGTCTCAGCGAGTTCAAACCGTGCGCGTGGCTCTGGGGGGAGTTCCGCTTCAAAGACAATCGTCGTCTCCGCCTCCTTTCGGGCGCGCGTTTCAAGGTATTGTAAGGAGCGGTAGGCTTGCTGTATCAGAGGGTTCACACCCGCGCCTGTAACTGCAGAGATGGGGAAGACCTTCCGCTTGCCGAAATATTTTTGGACACGCGCCAAATTCGCCTCAGCCTCCGGCATATCTGTCTTATTCAGCGCAATGATTTGCGGGAGTTTTGTCAAAAGTTCGTTGTAATGCCCGAGTTCCAGGTTAAGTTGTTCGTAGTCCTCAATCGGATCCCGTCCATCTGTCGCACTCAGATCGATGACATGGATAAGCATCTTGGTGCGCTCAATGTGTCGCAGAAATTGGTGTCCCAAGCCTGCCCCTTTATGCGCGCCTTCTATCAAGCCGGGAATGTCGGCGAGGACAAAATTCTGTTCCCGATTGATGCGGACAACCCCGAGATTCGGACGGAGTGTGGTGAACGGATAGGCGGCGATTTTGGGAGTCGCGGCGGAGGTGCGCGCCAGCAGGGTCGATTTACCGGCGTTCGGATAGCCGACCAAACCGACATCAGCGATGAGTTTAACTTCGAGGCTGATTTCGCGTTCTGCTCCCGGCTCCCCTCTTTCTGCAACGCGGGGTGCCTGAAAAGTGCTGCTCTTAAAACGGGCGTTGCCTTTACCGCCGATGCCCCCACGGGCGACAATAACAGTTTCATCATACGCTGTCAGATCGGCAAGTAACTCGGCTGTATCAAGATCTCTGACGAGGGTGCCAGCAGGGACTCTAACAATACAATCTATGCCATCGGCACCGTCTCGCTGCTTGCCCATGCCATGTCCGCCATTTCCAGCGACTTGACGTGGGTTATGACGCAAATCGATCAGTGTACTCATCCCAGGGGTAACGATGAGGAGAACGTTTCCACCGTTTCCACCGTCTCCCCCATCGGGACCGCCACGAGGGACATATTTCTCTCGACGGAAACTGATGCATCCATTCCCGCCATCACCTGCTTTGACCTGAATTCTTGCTGTGTCCATCTTTTAATTATTCCTTGCGGTTCGATCAGGAGGGGTGGATATTAACGCGCCTTTACGTTCATCCGCCTGCGCCGCTGTTGCAGGCTACGGTTCTGGTTATAGAAGACTTACAAGGTTTTAGCAATAAAACCCGCCTCGGTTATCGCCTCTATGAGATGTGCAGGCGTAACGCGTAACGCATCAAAATGAACGACAGCCTCGGCTTTACGCAAGTTGACCTTTGCACGCCGAACGCCTCGCAGTTCTGTGAGGGCATCGGTTACGGTTTTGACACAATGTTGACAGGACATTCCGCTGATGCCGATTTTTAATTTCGTTTTTTTCATGATTTTATACCTTTCTCGGAAAACTATGTTTGCATGACGGACACGTCTGCGTAGGCGTTCGAATCGCCAATCCACACGCAGGACAGATACGTTTCACCCGAAAACGTTCCACAAGACGAGACACAATGACGATACCTAAAAAAAGAATAATAAGAAAGGCGACTTCCCAAAAACCGATAGACACTGTTTACGCTCCGCAGTCATTTACGCGCGATTGGGTAAACCTGTAGACTACATTACGCCTTTAATCCGCGTAAGGTTTCGAGGTTCGTCGCGTGCATTGTCTCCATCTGTGGTGTTTCAATGATAAGCGGAATTTCCGCGAACCGGGAATCGTTAAGAATATAAGCGAAGGCGACTGCACCGATATTGCCATCACCGATGTGTTCATGCCGATCCACGCGACTCTGATAGGTTGATTTTGCGTCGTTGAGGTGAAAAGCCTTTAATCGTGCTAAGCCGATAATTTCGTCAAACTGATTGAATGTTACTTCACAATCCACCTCAGTCCGGAGGTCGTAGCCAGCAGCGAAAACGTGACACGTATCCAAACAGACCCCGAACCGATCCGGGTATTTCGACATACCGATGACATCACGCAAATGTTCAAAGCAGTAGCCGAGGTTCGTGCCTTGCCCAGCGGTGGTTTCAAGGAGAACAGTGACATCCGGTGCCTCGGCGTTTTCAAATAGGAAATCGAAACTTTCGCTTAACGCTTTTAAACCGAGTGCCTCACCCTCGCCGAGATGGGCACCGAGGTGTGTCACGATGTAGCGGAGACCGAGGGTATCCGCAAGTTCCATCTGCTCCTGAAACTGCTGCCGTGATTTTTCGCGGACCTCTGTTTTCGGTGAAGCGAGGTTGCTCAGGTGAATATCGTGAACAATCACTTCCCCAATCGGAGATGTTGTCCAAGCATCACGAAACTTATCAATGACTGCAGGGAGCGGCGGTTTCGCCACCCATCGGTTCGGGTTTCTCAGGAAGATTTGGATTGTATTGCAGTGGAGTTTATCGCCATTTTTGATGGCATTGTGTAAGCCACCTGCTGTGGACACGTGTGCACCGAGAATCATATTTCGATTTGCCTTTCCTTGATGTCCTTATCTGGCATGGGTTGTTGCGGCAGGGGATTTTCGTTTTGTTTGAAATGATGGCGCAGAAATCCGATAGAACCGGGAACGCCGAGTTTATCTGTAAGAACTTTAGCACCCAATTCATAGATTTCAATGTCGGTGAGTTCAAGTAGCCCCTTACGCCAAGCCTCAATTCTTTCGGCTGTAACACGTGTTTCCGTTTCTTGTAGGATTTTCTGCTCTTGAATCCGCTTGACCATTGTTGGGATATCTGGGTCATCATCCAACCATTTATGCCGCTCGGCGGTGTAGTCATAATCATTAGGTTTACACTGCTGGAGAAACCGCTTCATATAGGCTGTTCCCATTTGCATTATTAGTTCTTTAAGCCCTGCTTCATATAGTTGATGCTCTGTCATTTCTAAGGTATTCATGTCAAACCTCCGATTGTAACCATATATAAGGGTTTTCAACCTGAGTGTGAAGTTGTACTTCGTAACGTTTTGCCCTTCTGAGTAGTCTGTCATCGGTTGTTAGAAAGATGTTTGCTTCGGCACTTTCAGCACAGGCGAGATGTAAAGCATCTCTTCGCTTGAACCCTAGTCCTTCAAGATGACTACCTCTTTCACTTTCGCTTGACCGGACGGAAACAGTCCGGTGGGCAAAGGTCATCCAATTTTTGATTTGAAAACGCATGCCGAGATTTGAGGATTGATCGACTTCGTCCGATAAAACATCACTAACAATCCAATGCCAATGCCCACTAAAGCAATACGTGAGAATCTGATAGATAGCTTCGGCTTCCTGACGAATTCGCGTTTGTGTTGGCGGATCAAAAAGCCGACTTAAGCAACAAGTATCAAGATAAATCTTCCTGAAATGAAAATCGGTTTGCACGCCTCTATCCGGACTCCATTGCTGCTAATTGTCGAAATTTTAGTGAGATAATTATAACACACCCCAAACGCAGATAGCAAATTTTCTAAAACGGAAATGCGGACATATCTATCACGGATGCACGACAGTCTTGATTCCGTGTTGAGCGGCGGCGTTATCAAATGCCGCGAGTCCCTGGGCAAGCGAAAACCGATCTGTTAACAAGGGTTCAAAATTGAGTGCTTTTTCTATCAGGAGTTGCCGCGATTCTTCAAGACTTGAACGGGAAAACGCCCACGAAGCCATCAGTTTATGACCCGCATAGTGGAATTCCTCTAAATCGATGTGGAGCGTTTCACCATCCGGAGCAAGTCCAAAGAAGTTGACGCATCCGCCTCTACGGACAAGCTCGAAAGCGAGCGCAATTACGGATGCCTTATTGGTTGTGGAAGAGATAACAGTATCAACGCCACCGCGGGTGATGTCTTGAAACTGCGTAATAGCCTCCGGCGAAGTATCAAACGTGTGATCGGCACCCAGCACTTCGGCGGCAGCCCTGCGGTGCGCCAACGGTTCCACCACGTATGTTGCCAAACCCGCTCGCTTTGCCAATTGCGTGAATATCAAGCCGATAGGACCGGCACCGAGAATAGCAACAGAATCCTTGAAAAGTGTTTCCTGCATCGCATTCAGGCAGCACCCCAGCGGTTCCAGAAAGAGCAACTCTTCAGGTGGGATACTGTCAGGCACTCGGATAAGTTTACCGGTATCCACGCCGTGTTTCGGCATCCGCATATACTCAGCGTAACCCCCATCAATATCGTGACCGATACCTTCAATAGTATTGCAATATTTATCTAAATCGTTCTGACACTCAGGACAGACACCACAGGAAAGCATCGGATTCACAGTAACCCGTTCACCGGTCTTGACATCGGGGTGTCGACTCTCTACCACTATGCCTGCGAGTTCATGTCCCATCACAACGGGGGGCGCATAATCCGATACATCTCCACGCAACGCGGCGAGATCAGACGCGCAAATGCCACAGAGTTCCATCTCGATGAGCACATCACCAGTCGCAAGCGTAGGGATGGGTTTCTCATGGATCCGTAGTTGCTGAATTTTCTCAAAAACAATAGCCTTCATATTTTTAATTATGGACCTCTGGGCCGCTGCGTCCGTTGTCCTTGCGGGTTTCCTGTCATTCTCAACGTGGTTAGAGGCCGTAACGGTATTAAAATAGCACCAAAACCGTAGCCCGAAATGAAATGGAGGGCGGTTCTTAGGCAAATAACTTTCAATTATGAGCCGCGTTGTGTAACCGCAAGGAAAAATTAAAATTCGTAAGGCACGGTCTCTGCCTGATGTGTCTTTGCAGATTTTTCCGCTAAATCCATGATGGCGATGACGCGGCGGGCCGACTCCGGTGTCACAAGCAACGGTGTGCCATCGTTTAAATGGGCGACGATATTTTCATAGTAGGTAGGTCCCGGTCTACGATGGTAACCGACCTGCTGCTCTTTGGGGTGTCCCTCGACTTCGGATAAGACCTTAAACCCGCCATCTCCGTCGGTAATCGCGCCGTGTGAGCCGAGTAGTTTCCATCGTGAACCCCCAATTTTCGCGATGTTAGACATCTGGATATTCGCTGCCGCTCCGTCCGCCACCACTTCTCCACCTGCGAACCGAATGATGGCTTGGACATGGTCCTCGTTTGTAATATCGTCCCAGACGAGGTTCGGTTGATAGAAACCTGTCACGTTAATCATCGGTGCCTCAAGGACATTGAGCAGCCAATCGAGGTAGTGGGCACCCCAATCGTAGAATTGGCCACCGGAGATCGCTTTCACACTCCGCCACCAATCTGGATTCGGTCTCCCATAGCCGCCACCCCACATCTCAACGCTAAAGACTTTACCGATAACACCGGAATGGACGAGTTCACGAAGTGTCCAGAAGTCGGCATCCCACCGTCGGTTGTGATGAACGGACAACATAACACCGTTTTCCTCGGCAGTCGTAATCATTTCAGTGGCTTCTGCGATGGTGACACACATCGGTTTTTCAACGACGACATGTTTACCTGCTTCAAGACTCGCTACAGTGGGACCACAGTGCAGACTGTGCGGGAGGACGTTCGCAATCAGATCGACACCATCGTCTGCATTGAGTTCCTCAACCGAGTTATAGGTGCGGACACCCGGAAAATCCTCTGTCGCTGCTTTTGTTCGCTCCGGATCAATGTCACAGATGGCAACACATTCAATACCGTCTGTATTTTGCATCATATTTGCATGGGCTTTACCCATATTGAATGCCGCTCCATACCCGAGGACGGCACCTTTGATAGTATCTGCCATTTATTTTGGCTCCTTCTTTTTCTTGTAGGAATGCCTAATTATAGCATAAACCCGAAAAAAATCGCATAACAATTCCCTTAAACTTTACACACCCGTTGACATTTCCGAAGATTTATGATAAACTCAACCGATGTTTATTGACACAATTGCATCCCGATTGTTTAGAAAAATGCAACTCCTAAGGGATGAGCGATCTGTGTCGATTCTACAGACTATTCTTTACAAACTCCTTGAGGTAATTTATGGCAAAAGTTGGATTAATCGGCGTTGGCAACATGGGGATGGGGATGTCAAGAAACATCCTGAAAGCCGGACACGAACTCACAGTGTATGATGTCCGTCCCGAGCCGTTGGAAACCCTTGCACAAGAGGGCGCATATACCGCGACATCACCGCGTGAAGTAGGGGCAGCCGCGGACACCGTCTTTATTATGGTCCTGAATGTTGAACAGGTCAAAGCAGCACTTCTCACGGAAGATGGGCTGCTGGCGGGACTCAAACCGGGCGGCACGGTCATCTGTACGGCAACCATCGGACGCGCACAGGTGATGGAGGCCGCTGAACTCGTAACAGAAAAAGGGTTTAATATGGTCGACGCGCCTGTCAGTGGCGGGGCACCGGGCGCAGCCGCGGGGACCCTCACAATGATGGTGTCGGCACCAAATGAAACCTTTGAAGCCTCGAAACCCGTGCTTGAAGCCGTCGGACGGGATATCTATCACGTTGGCGAGGAGATTGGGATGGGTCAAACCGTCAAGTCGGCACTCGCAGTCCTCATCGGTGTGAACTATGCCGGTATCTTTGAAGCATTGACGTTAGCAGTAAAGGCAGGTGTAACGCCGGAAACACTGCGCGACGTAGTGAGCACGAGTGTTGCTGGTAATTTCCTCTTCAGAGACACAACGCAAAATATATTGGATCGGAATTTCAAGGGACAAAGTAATATCGGCACGATGTATAAGGATCTCACTTTGGCAAAAAATATGGCAGGCGATTGTGGCGTGCCGCTTTTCGCAGCAAGTGCCGCTTTTGAACTCTTTCAAGCCGGAAAAGCAGTAAACCCTGATGAGGATAACTGGACGATTATCAAAATCCTTGAAAACATCGCAGGTGTCGAGGTCCGAAAGACAGAATAATTATAATTTCGGAATCTTGCAAAAATGTATTTAGCACTTTTGAAGCCTACAGAGACACAGAAATTGAGAGGAATTGAATGTTCAAATTGGGAACGATCACAGATGGAATCAGCCGGAACTTCGAGTATGCACTCGACACGATGGTAGAAACTGGATTGGAATACGTTGAATTACAGTATCTTTGGGAAAAACAGGTTGGAGATCTGACAGATGCCGACATCGAACGGGTCAAGGGGTTAATCGAGGAACGTGATTTAAAGGTGTCGTGTATTTCTCACCACAATCTCTCGGCACTGCCTGTGGATACAGCAGTCGATGCTCCTGCGTATCGAGCACACATTACGACATTACAACGCTGTATTGATGTCGCGCAGGCACTCGGCACGAAGCTGGTTCGCATTTTCAGTTTCCGAAAGGAGATGGTGCTTTTCGGGGCAGAACCCATTATCTCTGAAGGTGCTTGGACGACACTCCTGAACAAATTAGAAGAACCGTTGCGAATCGCCGATGCAGCCGGTATCACGCTTGTTCTTGAAACCGCAATCTCAGGGAACGTCACATCCGCACATCTCGCAAGAAAGTTGATTGATGAATTGGACGCGCCACACCTGAAAGTCCTCTGGGATCCGTGCAGCTCGCTCTATTGTACCGAAATTCCCTATCCGAATGGGTATGAGGCCATTCGTGAGCACATTGCCCACGTTCATCTCAAGGATGGTGTTGTGAACCTTCCAGCCGCGACATTCGATTTCTGTGCCATGCGCCAAGGACAGATGGATCTTTACTACAACCACATCGTGAATGCGCTGAAACGGGACGGATACGAGGGCGCGATCTCCTTAGAGAGCGTCTACACCCCAGTAGGCGGGACGCGTGAGGACGGATTTCGGGAATCGCTACCTGTCTTTATGGAGCTCATGGGACGATAGCAAGACTTAAAAAAAGGACGCAGCCAAAACGTATCGGCTGCGTCCTTTTCTTTTTACTATGTATGGTGAACCTAAACCTTACTTGGCTTTCAGGCTTCCCCAAGTTGTGAAGAGTTTACCAGCGGGTTCGACCGAAACGAAACCAGGTCCGATAGACCATACGCCGCCGACACCAGCAAACATGCTCCAACCGCCGCCACGTTCACTGACCTTCACCAACAGAACATTGGGACCCGCCATCAAGTTAACTTTGAAATCGTCTTGGAAATCGCCAGCACCGCGGTTGACAGCGTTTGTGTGAACCACTTCACCGTTGAGCCAGACTTTGACGGAGTCATCACTACCGACTTTCGCCGGAACGCCACTCTGATCTTCGGGAGCGTTAAGGATAATCAATGCATAAGACGAATGGTCATTGACATCACCTTCACCCAAGCCAATCTCGTTGACGAGATCGTTGACGTTGTTACCGCCAGTTTCAGAGATTTCACCGACTGTCCATACCAAATCACCGACAGCATCGCCTTCGCTGGCACCGTTTGTAGCGACCATATCTTCGGTAACGGCACCACCACTGGCTTCAGCGAGCGAATCGATATCGGTCGAATTCGCGCCACCTTGACCGGCTTCAGTCGCGGCAATCATCCAGAGCCACGGACCCGTAATTTTTCCAGCGACACCCGGAGTAGCGGGTTTAAAGACAGCGTTCACGTCGGCATCGACACCGACGAACATACTCCAACCGCCACCACGTTCACTGACCTTCACGAGCAACAGGTTATCGCCTTGCTTTATATCAACCTGAAATGTGTCCTGAAAGTCGCCAGCACCACGGTTAACAGGGTTGTTGTGAACCTCTTCACCGTTGAGCCAGACCTTGACGGAGTCATCACTGCCGACTCTCATATCCACGCCGTCTTGATCTGAATCGGATTCAAGTGTGATGAGTGCGTAAGACGAATGGTCGTTGACATCGCCTTCACCCAAGCCAATTTCAGTGACTGTATCGTTGACGTTGTTACCGCCGGTTTCGGAAATCTCACCGAGCGTCCATACCAAATCGCCGACAGCATCGCCTTCATTGGCACCGTTATTGGCGATCATCTCTTCGGTCACATCACCACCACTGGCTTCAGCAAGCGAATCGACATCGGTAGCAGCTGCGCCGCCTTGACCGGCTTCGGTCGGGGCGATCATCCAGAGCCACGGACCTGTAATTTTGTCTTGGGCATCGGCAGTTTGTGCCATAACGAAAAGTGCTATGAGACATGCGAACCCTATTGTGAACAATTTTCTATACATGAAAATCCTCCAATTAGTTTTATTTTTAAATCAAACACAATAAAATTAGTGTTGCCTGCCCTTATGGGTCGGGTCGTGCCTCAATCAACCGATCAAGGTTACAATGCTGCCCGACGTTCATGAAAGATAGGACAACCTCTTTAAAGTAGTCTAACAAATATACCAAGATTAAATCAAGGATAAAAAAATTTGGGCAATTTTAGCCGATAAAAAGGGTTCCGAACCGTGAAAGCCAGAACGCGAATACCGGCTAAAAATACCAACTTAGTAGGAACGTTTAATCTCTGCCCACTGCGTCGCTAATTTACCAGCAGGCTCAACAGGAAGTCCCTTAAACTCCAGATTGTATTCCAAAGGCGCGTCGATACCGGCGAACATGCTCCAGCCACCGCCGCGTTCGCATACTTTAACCATGAACACGTTATCGCCTTTCTTTATATCAACCTCGAATGTGTCCTGAAAATCGCCAGCACCGCGGTTGACAGCGTTTTTGTGCACCTCTTCACCGTTCATCCAGACCTTAACGGAATCATCACTGCCGACACGGGCTTCAGCACCTTTTTTCGTAACCTTTGATACGGCGTTGATGACGGCGTAGGAACAGTGGTCATTGACATCGCCACCGGGGCCCAACTTAATCTTTATGAGCATGTCGTTGATGTTGTTTCCACCAACTGCCGCGATTTCTCCCTCGGTCCATTTGTAATTTTCGGCAAATTTGACCTTCAGAATCTCTTTTGTAATGCCCTGTTCTGCGACATCTTCCTCGGTCAATTTACCTTTTGTTGCCTCGTCGATACCGTCTTCATCTGTTACGGCAGCACCACCACCGCCAGCAGGACTTTCGGTGATCATCCAATACCAAGGACCTTCAATTTTATCAAGCGCAGCAGCGAATTGTGCCATGAGAAGAACGCCGACAGCACACACTGCCAAAAGCATAAATCTGCTTTTCATTTTTTTTAGCCTCCATATTTTAGTTATTGTTTCTGTTCAACTAACGAGAATAGTTTAGCACAAGTTACCAGAGAAGTCCAATTATTTTTTTAATCGTTGCGGAGTTGTTCCAAAATGCCCGCAGGTAAAAGTGCGGCACCCGAAGTCGCAACGCCGTCGTCAACTTGCGCCGGCGTCATCATCCCCGGAACAACACAGGAGACAGCCGGATGCGCCAAAATGAATTTGAGGGCGGCTTGCGGGAGACTGCGCGCTTTGTTTCCAACGATTGACTTAATCTGTTCCACACGCGCCAGATCGGAGAGGAATTTCTCACGGGGCCACGTCTTCCGATAATCGTTCTCCGCAAAGACAGTATCCGGGCCGAGGTGTCCAGAGAGTAAACCGGACGACAACGGCTGTCGGACAGTAACGGCAATCCCGTTCTCGGCAGCGGTTTCCATCACAGGTGTCGCCATCTCTTGGGTGAGGATATTATAGGTGAGCATCATCGAAGAGATACCGGTTTCTGCTATTGCCTTTAGTGCCTCTGCCTCACTCCCGAGACACAATCCATAAAAGCGGATTTTGCCCTCGGTTTTGAGTGCCTCCATGGTCCCGAATGCATCGTCCCAAGCCTCCGCAGGGGGCGGCGAGTGAAATTGGTAAAAGTCTATAACATCCCGCTTCAAGCGCGTGAGACTCCCCTCGACTGATAGACGGATATAATCCGGTGCGACGTTGAACGATGGATGCTCCCATCCATGGCTAATCCAGCCATCGGAATCCAATTCATAGCCAAGTTTCGTGGCAATGATAACTCTATCGCCGAGAGCTGAGAAGGCTTCACCCAGTAACCGTTCCGCGCGACCCCCACCATATTGGTCTGCTGTATCGTAATAGGTGACACCACTTTCAAAGGCGTATCGGAGGAGATCCACGGCATCGGTTTCACCGATGTCTCCCCATTCGCGACCTCCGAGTTCCCATGTTCCCATGCCGATTTCAGAAACGGTTAACCCTGTATTCCCTAATTTGCGTTGGCGCATTGTTCCCCCTTTCGCAAGGCACGGGACCCTGCACTATTAAAGTATTACGATTAAAATTTGCCATCCATCTTATGACATTTACGAGAAATTGTCAACAAATTTTATTCCGCGCCGCGGCTCGGAATTTCCGTTCATTACCGCTACATAAAAACGAATTTAGATTGACAGACCCCACTCATTTTTGATAAGATAGAATTATTCATTTAAGAAGGAGAGGTTGATGGGTAAAAAACGCGGTAAATTTCGTTTGAATGGCATCGGCACAAACATAGACTCTATAATTGGATGTATCAGAGTTGAAATAGTAACGAGAACCGAGTCCGAAACGAAGTGGAGGACGGCTCGAACGCGTGAATCTCCAAGTTTCAAATCGTGCCATTTCTCCGCAAGGAAAAATTAAAACATGAAATTATTGGTCACGGGTGGTGCTGGGTTTATCGGTACCAACTTCATCCGATACTATCTGCAACGCGATTCGGATGATGTTATCATCAATTTTGATCAACTGACGTACGCTGGAAATCTCTCCAATCTGACGGACATAGCGGAAACCCACTCTCCAGAGCGGTATAGATTTGTGCAGGGTGATATTCTGGATGCCGCGCTTGTGGAAAGTGTACTGAACAGAGAGCGACCGGATGTTATCGTCAATTTCGCTGCAGAATCACATAACAGTCGAGCGATTCTACAGCCGCGGCGGTTCTTTGAAACGAACGTCATGGGGACGCAGGTATTACTGGAGGCATCTCAAAAATACGACGTGCAGCGATTTCATCACATCTCCACATGCGAGGTATATGGTGAACTGCCCTTAGATTCACCCGATAGGTTCAGTGAAAACGCACCGTATCGGCCGCAGACCCCCTACAACGCCTCTAAAGCAGCAGCAGATCATCTCGTGAACGCCTATTTCCATAGTTTCAGTATGCCGATAACGATTTCCAATTGCGCGAACAATTACGGTCCCTATCAACATCCAGAAAAACTCATTCCGCTTTTTACAACGAATGCAATCCAGGATTTACCCTTAACGCTTTACCGAAGCAGTCATAACCGACGAGAATGGTTACACGTTGAGGATCATTCCCGCGCAATCGCGGCAGTCCTCGAACACGGCAAAATCGGTGAAACTTACAACGTCGGAAGTGGCGTGGAGAAAAGCATTGAGGAAATTAGCAATTTTATATTGGATGTTCTTAACAAACCGCAACACCTGAAAACTTATGTGCCGGACCGACCCGGGCACGATTGCCGTTATCTCTTGGATTCAAGCAAGATCGCCCGTGATGTCGGTTGGAAACCGAGGATTGCATTTGAGGATGGAATGCGCGAAACGATCCGGTGGTACATCGAAAATCGGAAATGGTGGCAAACAATTCAACAAAAGATAGATGCTGAAGCCGTCCAAGAGGACAAATGGGAAACGTTTTCAGAGAGGTAACGCTATGCAACTGACAACAGAACAATTGGCAGCATGGAAACGAGATGGAATTATCGTGGTCCCCAACGTGTTTTCTCCGGATACAATTGCACCTGCATTAGAAGAGATGGAGCACAATGCTTACGATGGTTTGACCTACGCCGAATATCGAGCAAAGTGGGATCCGCAACCCGATGCCCTGAAAAGTGCTTATGAGAAGAACAGCGATCTGCAACTGCTTGCCGGTCCGTTCGGTAAAGCAGTGCATTTTCCGACAGGCTTGGAAGCGTTGGATACGCTCATCGAAAACGAGACGTATCTCGCAATCGCACAACAACTCTTAGGCACGGAGGAAATTCGACTCGGGTATGGGCAAATCTTCCTTCGAGAGGGGCTCACCGATAGCCGTCATAGTGAACACCCGTGGCAAGGTTACCATATTGACAATGCGACGAACTCACCCTTACCCCCGCACCCGTATTGGCAACGCTACGGATATGTTCTGACCGCTATCTTCCTACACGACATCGAATTAGACGGCGCCCCGATGCTGGTCTGCCCCGGTTCACAGAACCAGTTGGATAAAGTATGGGCGCGGTACCCAGGCAGAGCAGGTGGCATGGGTATTCCTGACCTACGTGAATTTAAAGGAGAACTCGCAGATCCGGTGCCCCTTACAGCGAAAGCCGGGAGTGTGTCGTTCCGATCCAGTTACTTGGTTCATGCCGCACAACCGTTTGAGAACAAGAGCAGACAACGCGGGTGGATGGGCTTTCACTTCCATCGCGCCGATAATGACGATTGGTGCAAAACAACGCGTCCGGTCCCGGGGTGGGGCACCCCGCAGTATATGAAATTTGTCACCCAAACGACCCCCGCTGTGCGACACGTCCTGGGATGGCCCCCTCTTGGGGATGCATACTATACACCGGAGGCACTCGCACGTCTTGAACAGGCATATCCAGGCATTGATTTGGAGCCTTACCGGTAGGGACTCCTTGAATCATAATGTGAGTTCGGTATTAGGATGTGGGTTTCGTGTTATTATCCAAATTCAAAAGTATGGAGAATTTTTATGAGCAAAACCAGAAAAGTTGTGATGATGAATGAAGCCGGGCATATCTGGACAGAAGAGCAGGAAACGCCTGCACCGAAACCCGGACAACTCTTAATTGAAGTTCACGCCTCAATGGTAAGTCCCGGCACCGAGCTTGGAGGGGTCAAAAGGCGACGTGAGAATCCAGGTTCCGAAGCGCGGCAACGTCCGTTCGGTTATACAAACGCTGGCGTGGTCGTCGGTAAAGAGGGAGACTGCGACGAATTTGAGATCGGGGACCGGGTGGCTGGTATGGGGGGCGGATACGCACTTCACGCCACGTCCGCCTGTATCCCTCACAATCTATGCGCGAAGGTTCCCGATAACGTCAGGGCCGAAGACGCCGCATCTATTCATCTCGCGGCAACCGCACTCCACGCAGTGCAACGCGGGCGCATCCGTATCGGTGAGAATGTCGTCGTTGCAGGATTGGGCATCGTCGGTCAATTCGCGTGCCAGATCGCCAGAGTCGCAGGTGCCTATGTTATTGGATTGGATAGGCTGCCGCTACGGATAGGCGTTGCAGAGACTGCTGGGATACATCGCGCCATAAACGTCTCCGATACAGACCCGATTCCGATCGCGCAGGAATTCACCAACGGTTACGGTATGGATTGCGGAATCATCGCCTTCGGTGGCGACGCGACGGGTGCGTTTCAACAAATTCGCGCCATGCTCAAGACGGCACCCGATACGCATAAGGTTGGACGGATTGTCATCGTCGGGGGTGCGAACATTACGCACGGTTTCGCAGCAGGTCTCGGCAACGTCGATGTTATCAGTGCCGCTCGCACGGGACCCGGTTATCACGACGAGGCGTATGAACACGGCGCCGATTATCCACCGGTGTTTGTCCCCTGGCCCACGCAACGCAATCTGGAATTATCGCTGCGGTTGATGTCGGAAGGAAAAATCCAGGTGAAACCGTTGATTACAGATATTATCCCGATCGATCAAGCCCCTGAAGGGTGTGAGAAATTGATCCAAACCCCGAATGAGGCATTAGGCGTTGTTTTTTCTATGCAATAATAGTTAGCGGTTGTGAGTCGGCTTTTTTTGCAAAAAAGCTTTTCAGGACATCCTATTAAAGAGGGATATAATAGTCCGAATCCAGCCATGACTTAACCGAGAACCTGCCTAAAACGTAGTGGAGGCAGCCCAGATTTAATAGTTAAAAAATGGAAATTAGAGCAGTTCGCAAGTCAGAATTAGAGCAGGTCGTTGAACTTTGTTGTGTGGCGTTTAATCCCGATGGACATGAACGCTATTGGCAGTATATCCGCGGTGACAGCAGTTACAGACTGCCGCAGACTCGGGTTGTCGTCGTGAACGACACCGTTGTGTCGACCCTACGCGTTTGGGAGCGTCGGCTGCGGGTCGGTGCGTCTCTCGTAACAATGGGGGGCATTGGCGGGGTCTGCACACATCCGAAGTATCGGGGCGTTGGGTACGCATCTGCCCTCATGCAAGATACCGTTGACTATCTACGGACGACGGGGTGTGACATCGGCGCACTGTTTAGTATCATTCCAGAAGGGTTTTACCGCCGGCTCAGGTGGACCTCCTTCCCTTTATATGGATTCCAACTGACGCTTGACTCGGTAACGCCGGCAGAAGCACCATTCGGATGGCAGATAAGCGATTTTAACTCGGAAACGGATTTAGACGCTGTCGCAGCCCTACATGATCTCGCCAACGCGCACCAGAGTGGAACGATTGCCCGGACGCGTGCTTACTGGGATATGGCACCCTCCCGTATTCGCGGTGTTCTACCGACCGTCGTCGCACGCCGAGATGGACACATCGGCGGGTATCTCAACTATGAGATACGTGATTCGGGGTTACAAACCCCTCCCACAAAGACCGCAGAAGTGCGTGAGGTGGGATACATCCCAAATAATCCAGAAGTCTTGGAGGCACTCGTATCCCATTTTCTGAGAGTATGTGAAGCGCCGGGAGTTGAAAAAATAGAAGGCGCGTTCTCTGCTCAACATCCGTTTGCAGAACACCTCATGGCGAGATGCAACGGTGAACTAACACCTATAAAGGATGCCGCTTGCTGCATAGATGCCGGAATGATGTTCTATGCTGTGAACCTACCGGTGCTTTTGCGTCGCCTGGTCGTCGGATGGGAATCGCAAATTGCCGATGCCGAAGAGACGTTTCCACCCCTCACGGTTAAATTGCCTGCCCTCAACAATCAGCAAGCAGCCCTACGACACAATGCCGACGGCACGCTCCAAATCGTTCCTGAAGATGCCGACGCTGTTGACTTTGAAGTAGACTTAACCGAAGCAGATTTCTGGCAACTGCTGTTCGGTGAGATAGGGTGGGAGCAGGTACGTTCCGAAGCCTCGCTATCGTCGGAAGTATCGGCGTTTTTAGGTACACTGTTTCCGAAACGCGATGTCATCTTCTGGTCCCCGGATCGGTATTGAGGGAGTGGGAGGGTATCAGCAGCATGGGTTCGGAATCTCAGAAGCAGGGCACGCAGACCAGTGCATTCGGAACACCCGGAAGAATCAATCACGATGCCAGTGCGTTTTATGGGAGCAAACTCTACGCCGATCAGGAACCCCCAGCCCCCGATACATGGGTGGAAAACCCTGTTCCCCCCGAAAGTCTCAATCGACTCCATTGCGTTTCCAGCACAGACATGTCCGCAATTCCCGATGATAGTGTGCATC
>JAJEIP010000142.1 GCA_022827885.1 Candidatus Poribacteria bacterium | reverse complement strand
CAACGGTTACTGAAATCTTAGCCGATGCCGACACATATAACGGTGAATACGTTGAACTTGAGGCGTTTATCATCTTCAAGAACGATGAGGGTATGGTGATTGCGGACGTCAATAATGATCTCACCGATGACGTGCTTGCCGTCATTGAAATTGGCACAGAATATATTGCGGATCTGGCACAGGGCAGTCAGTATACGTTCATGCTTCAAGTTTGGATCGGTGAAACCACAAATGGTGGTCTGCTTGTTGCTGAACCGTCTGCGGTAGAGAATGAGTGATCATTTCTTGCGACGCGATTTCATCTCTATGCAGTATGCCTCAAAACAGATCTCGTTAAACGTGAATCGCGGACGGTCTGATACCTCACTTTCAATCCAAATAATCCATTTCTGGTAGCAGATCCCAACGATACTGGTCTGCTGGTTGTATGTTCCGCCCCCACCTGCCGAGAAGTTGCGTGTCGGCTTGTTTCGCAGCCATCTGCGCGGCAACTGAATCCGGGTCCCACCCTTCCAATACTTTTTGTGTCAAATGTTCTAAAATGTCTTGGCATGCGGGATCGTCTGCCCGGTCTTGCAATTCGTTCGGGTCCTCCTTTAAGTTGAAAAGCTGCGAGGGGTGTCCGTGATAGTAATTCAACTTCCACTCACCCTCTCTGACCATCCGATGATAGCACCCGTCGTCGGTACAATATTCAGAGAAGGCAGTATCCTTCCAGTGTGTATCCTCACCGCGGAGAAGGGGTAAGGTGCTTCGACCGCGGGAATGCGGTAACGGTGGTGCCCCGAGCGCATCCAACATCGTGGCATTCAAATCGAGCGAACTGACAACCCGATCGCATCGCACGCCTTCCGGTAAAGTGCCCCGCCACGATAAAATTGTCGGGACCTTCACGGAATGTTCATAAAACGTCTGTTTCCACCAGAGTCCGTGTTCGCCGACCTGTTCACCGTGATCTGAACTATACAGGATGAGGGTATCTTCATCCAACCCATTTTCTCGGAGTGCCGTTAAGATCTGTCCAATCATCACGTCCATTCGGGTTACCAATGCCCAATATGCCGTGCGTGCGCGTAATATCTCAGCATCCGAGACCTCAACAATGCCACACTTTTCACGCCACCACTGGAAATACGGATGCAACATGTCTGAAAAAGGTTCAGGATGTTGCGGCATCGTCATCTGCCCTTTATACAGTCGATAATCCTCCTGACGGGCGACGAAGGGTTGATGCGGGAGCATAAACCCGACGGAAATCGAGAAGGGCGTGTCTAAAAGTCCTGCCCGTTTCTGGACCCCGAGTCGATTGAGGTAATCAACCGTTGCAGCGGTTACATCTTCATCGTGCACCTGATAAGCGCTCTGCCCTGGTCCTGATTTTTCGAGACTCACACGTGCCGGTCCTGCTGTGCCAGAAAGTTCACCGTGATCAACACCATCCCCACCGTGATAGTTTGGACCGTGGTCACCAACGAGACGTTCGGCATACCCGTGCAGCTGATCGGGTCCCAAGGCATGCATCCGTCCGATAAGCACAGGTTGATACCCTGCTGCACCCATAGCGTGTGCGAAGGTCGGAATCCCAGAATCGAGGATGTGACTGTTCGTCCAGACTCCGTTCTCATGCGGGTGGCGTCCACTCAACATTGACATCCGGGATGGCACGCAGATTGGAGATGGACAGTAGACGTTTTCAAACACCACGCCCTCGGCGGCGAGGCTATCGAGGTGAGGGGTCTGGACCAATGGATCGCCGTAGCAACCGGTTACATAGGGGTTATGCTGGTCGGAATGGATGTAGAGCAGATTGGGACCTTGAGGACGCATCTAAAATCCCTCGTGAACTTGTATTAGATTTCCTTCATTATATGCACACGCGAGTTTTTGTCAAGAGTCGTCGGCGGTCTTCTATTGACATTGAATGGGTTTTATAATAAAATAAAGCCTAATTTCAAGGCGTCTTTGACGAATCCAGTTCATCTCACCTAAAAGGAGACAGGACAATGGCATTTTTGAGACACATCGCACTGCGAACGAAGGATATGGAAGCCTCACGTCGCTTTTACGAAACCATCGGTTTTGCGTTTGTCGGGTATCGCGGACGCGGGGGATTAGACCTCTCTGACGGCACACTGAACATGACGATTCTCCAATACAATGGGACGGAACGTCCCCCGTTTACGGAAGGCACAGAGTTCATCCATTTCGGTATCATCGTTGAGGATTTGGCAAGCATCTACAACACCCTCCGCGATGGCGGTTTTGAATTGATTATGGATAATGTGAAAAAAGGGGATGAGATTGATGACGACAAACCACCTGATCGCTCCTTCAAAGTTGCGGATCCCGACGGAAATGTCGTCGATATTACCTGCGCGCAGGATGAATGGCGCGGCGTGACGGTCTAAGAGGGCACATAATTTAAAAAATGGCATTTCAATTTGAAGATTCCATGGTCAATGAATACCTTTCGGAAGGCTATCTCATCTTTCGAGGGATTGTGCCACCCGCGTTGCTCAGCGATTTGCGTCGCGAGGCGGAGAAGGCACGCGATCTGGCACATAAACGCAACGGACCGCAAACGCAACGGATTCAGCCGCTATCGAATTACGGCGATGAATTGGATCTGAAACCGTTTTACGACTACACGGAATTACCGGAACTCCGAGCCGCTGTCGAAAAATTGCTCGGTCCTGACTACACGCATGGCCACGTTGACATCATGGGGCTCCTCGTCGAACCGCTTGAACATCCGTGGCATATCGGTTGGCACCGAGACGGCGTTGTGGAGGTTCCTCTCGAAGCACGTGATGAGATTGTTAAAGCGAAGTTGGCGGAAGTCTGGTATGACCTGCGTCATTTCAATCAGGTCAACTGCGCGATTTATGCCGACTCCTGCACTTGGTTCGTGCCCGGCAGCCATCTACGTCAGTGGGATCTGCCCGGCGAAGAACAGTCAACAAAGGATCCGAAATTACGGAAACCCGCTGAAGGGCAGTCCAATACGGAAGCCGAGCGATATTGCTTAGAGCATTGTAGACAGTTCCCGGGGGCGGTTCAGGTGCATCTGGGACCTGGAGATTTCATGGTGTATCGAAACCTCGCGTGGCACACAGGGAACTACATTACCTATCAACCGCGCGCAACGATTCACGATGTCGTCCGCTATGAAGGAAAAAAAGACTGGACCGACTGGCAACAAACAAAATTGGATGCCGTCAAGCGGATGAAGGAAAACCATTCGAAAGCCTCGCGTTAACGCTGCTGCTTGTATACGTCAAATAACAGTCCTTCATATTTTCAGAATTTAATTCGAGAATATGGATTATACATTCTCAAGACATCAAGATTACAGGAGGGTGCATAATATGGACACGAAACAGACACAAACGAATGAAATCCTAAAACATCCCTTTCCACAGAAACGCCCAGACGTAAACATTGTTAAAAGCGATGATCGTATCTCCGAGGTGGATTGTCCGGAACTGCAATGGTGGTTCGTTGTTCCAGAGATAGGAGAACCGCACTTCCGAGCTGAATATGATGCCAACACACTGGAACTTGACGCAATTGTAGAGATTACCCCTACTACCCCTGCAACAATTCGGGGCATTGATTGTGTAGAACTGCGCGTGAGAGAGTGGTTGGCACCGAGGGACTGGCCTCCAATATTCCCTCCGAACCTGATGTACGCGACACTTGACGATACCCATACAAGATGGATTTCCGTTGTTGATACAGTAGATGGGGAAGCGGTATCCTACACAATAGGAGACCAAGGGTTTGAAGAGCAGTGGGGCGGTCCCTTGAAACGACGGATCATAGACGATGGTCGGTACCAACTTCAAACCGATGGTTCTTACAAGATCACCGAAGGTCAAGGATTCGGCGCAGGTACTTATGATGTGACAATTGGTGAAAATACTTTTCACTGTCTCCGCGTTTTATATGTTGACGTTTCCAACCCATACGGGGGTGAGCTTGCTGAGGTTTTTGTCGAAAGTGGTGGGCGCACGGTTTTCTTCAGACGTTACGATGGTCGTTATCTCCGAGGACATGACTTAGTGAGTAAGTACCCCAACAATCGTCGCATTGTTATCAACGATATCGTCTATGTCCACAGCGATTGCAGCGGATGGGCACACGATCAGTTGACATCTAAATCTCTACGTCCAACTTCCTAATCGGAAACACATCACGGATGAACCCTTCGGTCAAAACAGAACCAGTGCTTTGAGAAAAGCAAGACTTATACAAATTCTCTCTACAACCGATCAACTGTATAAGCATCTAAGACCCCTTCATCGAGTTCTACGCCGAAACCGGGAGCATCGTTGAGGGTGAAAAATCCATCGTGAGGCGTGGGGCGTAGGCGGCGATACAACTCGTTCTCAACGCCGTCGCGAGAAGGACCGAAAGTCTCTGCCATACACGACATCGGCAGACAGGCAGTGAGATGCAAGCCCCACGGTGTCCCCGCTTGGTGGAGCCATGTGGGAATATCCAGTTCAGCGGCTTCACGTGCGATGCGTAAGCATTCCGTGAAACCGCCCGCCCAACTGATGTCGGGTTGAATCATGTCCGCTGCTTCCCAGCGCAACAGTTCGCGAAACCCGTATCGTGTGAACTCATGCTCACCGGAGACAATCCAAGCCGGTTGAACTTCACGCACTAATTGCGCCATGCCCGCATAGTCGTCAAGCGGGATAGGTTCTTCGATCCATTTGAGATTCACATCAGAAGCTGCCTCAGCGAAACGGAGCGTGTAATCTACATCCCAACGGAGATAGATGTCCGTCATCAATTCTGTTTCCGTTCCGACAGCGTCTCGTGCCGCGTGTATCAATTCGACGTTTTCCGCAAACCCATCTTCACCCTCCGCAAGACCATTACGGAGCGGCAGTTTGCAAGCAGCAAAGCCGTTCTCCGCGTAATAGCCGACATCGGCACCCGTCGCATAAGCAGGGATCTCAAGGCGTGGCGTATCCGTAATAAGGCTATAGACAGGCGCGTCCACGATCTTTCCACATAGGTCAACAAGTGCGAGTTCTATACCGCTCAGGACGTAAATCACCAAGCCGCGTCGTCCATAAATGGAGGTGATATGATACAGCTGCTCCCAAATCTCCTCAACATCAAGCGGATCGCGTCCGATGACGAAGTTCTGGAGGTGTTTCTCAATGATGAGCGCGCCAGCAAGTCCCCCACCCCCAAGACCGTATCCTTTCAAGCCCTTATCGGTAGTAATTTCAACGACTAACGCCCCGGCTTGTGCGGCAAAGGGACCCCGCCAATCTACATGTGTCGTCTGCGTCGTGGATTTCTGCCCCAAATCAACGGTATGAATGCGTGTATGGCGTTCACCACCCTTGGCGAACCCTAAGCTCGGCATAGCACGGGGATTTAAGTTAGCGTGCCACGTCCGAATCCCAGTAACGGTATGTCGGATTTTCGCACGTGTTTTCCACGGGGTTGTGAGTTTATTTTCATTGGAGTGCATAATGTAATTCCTTGAAAAGTATGTGTAGGTTGGGTTGAACGGTAAAAGCACAAGGCGCTCTTGCTAAAAATAAAGATTCTATTTTCCGATGTTGATCGAATATAGAGGGATCACAGTGAAACCCAACATCGCTTTCAAGTTATGAGGGCAGCGCGAAATAACCGATGCCTGTGAAAAATCCAACGATCATCCAGAGTCCCACCATCACGTATTCACCGAAAATCAAACCGAACGCAACAGGTCGAATCTTCCGATACGTTGAGGCACCCCCGAACTTGAGTGCCATATACTTAATGAACCATCCAATCAGAATGGACGACCAGAGGTGAAATGGTGGATAGGTTGCCCCCAGCAGATAACCGATCGGATGGAGGGACCACCAGACAAAATTCTGCCGCATCCAGAGCATGAAGCCTG
>JAJEIP010000131.1 GCA_022827885.1 Candidatus Poribacteria bacterium | reverse complement strand
GGAGGAAGTACTTGTGGGTTGAATAATGGCTCTGGGGCCAAAAGACGAAAGCCCCACTTTTGGGTTTAGCATCATAGAGATAGGTTGTTGCCCCCAACATAAAGGGACTCCAACCAGCGACAGCACCATACGCATCGATGTGTCCGTCGTTGGGCAGTGCCCACTCTTGTTTAGGATTGGGCCATTTGATAATCGGTGAACCGCCACCGCCTGTAAAAAATTGTCCGCCTCCAAGTTGCTCGGTGATCCCTTGCATCACAGGCAGATGCCCAAATAACGGTGAGAAGGTGAAACCCGGAATCTCATAGTCGTCGGGCCACGTCTCCGGCGTTTCCAAGCTGGAATTAAAATGTTCCCATACCTGTGCCCGCCATCCCTCAACGACTTCAGGGTCGATTAAACCCTTGAGGATTAAGTATCCATGTTCTTGAAAAAATGCTATCTGCTTTGTTGTGAGCATACGAGTTCCTTCCACGGTTATTTGACGGCACAATGGAGTGTGCCTACTACTTTGCATCAGCGCTTCGGTCTGAAAGATGGGATGCCCGTTTTATCAAATCGTTTCTTGACGGCTTGCATCAGTTCAGGGGTAACCTCGCGATGCCCGTGTTCGCGTGCGTATTTTTCAACGCTTTTGACAACCATCCCCCGCGCAAATGACGGCACACGCTTCAACCTTTTTTCCGCTGCGGGTGTCCACTGTAAATCGTAATCGGTTTCCGTTGCAAAAGCAATCTTTTTTTCTATTTGAACAGGCGGTGTGCCATATTGACCGGGTCGATATTCACACGACGCGTCTTCGGCGAGATAGTTGCCAGTCGTGGCGTATGCACGTGCCCTACAACCCCCACAAACTTCTCTGAATTCACACGCGCCGCATTTCCCCTCAAGCAAATCCCGATTTCGCAACTCCTGAAAGGTCTTCGATTCATTCCAGAGCTTAACGAAACTCTCATCTTTGAGGTTACCGACACTCACAGGTAGATAGGGACAGGGGGTTAACTCGCCTTCAGGCGTGATACGGCAGTAGTAGATACCACACGGACAAGTGCCACTGGGGTAACCTTGAAGGAACGCAGAGTCGGATTTTTGTTCATAGATGACGCGTTTGTAATGCGGTGCGCATTTCGCGGCGATGAGCATTTTTCCAGCATACGCCGCCTGTAACTCGAAAAACGTTTCAAACGCTTTTTCGTATTGTGCGGGCGTAATGTCCATTACCGTTTTACCCCTTCCCGTTCGGACGAGGAAGTAGAGATTCAGCACCTTCGCACCGAGTTGATACGCGTACTCCACAATTTCTGGAATCTCGTCGTAATTCCACTGCGTTACGGAGGTCTGAACGAGGAAGTCAAGTTGTGCGCGTTTGAGTGCCGCTACACCGTTCATCGTCGCTTTCCAAGCGCCTTCCATCCCACGAAACCGATCATGGTTTGCCGGCTGGATAGAGTCGAGGCTAATACCTGCCCCGGTGACACCGTGCTGCTGCATCTTTTCAACGACGCTATCGTTCAAAAGGACGCCGTTTGTGCCCATTACAACAAGAAACCCGGTATCGGAGGCATACTTCGATATCTCCAAGATATCCGGGCGTAATAGAGGTTCACCACCGGTGAGAATCAGGAGGATGTGTGGGTTGATTTCGGCTATCTCATCAATGACGCGAAAACATTGTGCTTGGCTCAATTCCGCGTCCCTGGCGTATTCATGAGAGCCTTGAATATCGGAGAGGTGGAAGTTTCCGTTCGCTAACTCGTTTGTGTCTACAAATCCTGCGGGAAGATAGCAGTGTGTGCACTTTAGATTACACAATCGGGTGATATTCCATGAAACCGCCTGAACTTTTGTGTCTGTCATGTTTTTAGATTTGAAATTAGTTTTTTAACAGCAATGTGAGCGCGAAGACAATTAATCCCGTTACCAGCATCAAACCTCTCCACACATTGACATATGGGCTTGGGTCATGATATATTTTGTCATCAGGAGGGATAACCTCAAGGTGTCGTCGGTAGAGCGAACTATATAATCCCCAACAGAGTGCCATTACGCCGAACGCCGCAAGTTTCGCGACAAACGTTAACATATAGGTTCCGAAATTACCGTCACCACTCCCTGTGAAAAAGCCGTTATTCCATGCAACAATAAAGAATACCATCGCGCCTGTCGTCAGTAGCACATGAATCATCAATCGGATCAAGACCCGAAAACGATTGTGAATTGCCAACAAGTTTTGCGGTGGTAAGTTGCGTTGTAGAATTGGCATCGCGACGAAAGTAGAAAAGATAATACCCCCGAACCAGACAATCGCCGCTAACAGATGAATCCCTCGAATGATAAGCTCTACGCTCTCCCGCATTCTTTTCCATAATTCCTATTTTTGATAAATGATACCACATTTTGCGCGCAAAGTCAAATTTGTCTTTGCGCTACACATCTGCTTCAAGACCGTAAAAAAGTGTGGACGACGCCGTGTTTGATACAGGGCAAGACGACGCATCAAGGTTTCAAATTAACGAAAATCAGGGCAATCATTGCGAGCAGCGCACCGATGAGAGGGATTCGTCCCAACCGCTCACGGAGGAATACCATACCCACGAACATCGTGAACAGCACACCCCCCGAACTCGACATCGGAAACGCAATCAACGCACTCACCTTGTCCAGCGCAATGAGGAGCGCCCAACTTCCAGCGACATTACAGATACCTATTAATACGCCGTAGAAGACTTCCCACCAATTCGGCCACGTTTTCTGATAGAGGCATATCCCCAGATAGATAAGGGTGGCAACACCGAACAGCAGACTCATGTAGAGGGATTTCTCATCAACAGGGCACATCTCGTTGAAGGCTTTCATGGTGAGCCGTGAAATACCGGTGATAATCAGAATCGTAATCGCAACAGCGAATCCCAGACCTTGCGGCACTTCCGGTCTGTCAGGCGTAAATTTGTAGGTCGGCTCTTTTTCTCGCTGGCTGAGGAGCGGAATCGCCACAAAGGTTAAGAGGAGTCCTATGGCTTGCCAGAGATTGGGGATCTCCTTCCAGAACAGCATCGACACTAAAATCGGGAGCACGATTGACAGCCTAACGAGTGCCGCCGTGACAACAATCCCACTGAGTCGGATTCCAAGTGTAAACAACTCAAACCCGGCAGCATAGGTCACACCGTTTGATATCCCTAAGGCGAAGGTTAACTTTGAAAACTCAAAATCCTGTTCCTGTGACAGGACCCAGATGCTGATAAAGAAAGCAACGAGATAGTTGACAAAGCCGATCGGATTTAAGCGTTGTTGATTATCCTTGGCATGCTTGAGAAAGAGCCCAAAGCCGGAAAGTAGGACGATGTTGAGAACAAGGAAAAGCATAGGCTTTAGAGATTGGAAGATTGGAAGGTTGGAAGGTTGGAAGGCGAAGTCTTCTTTCCATCCTTCCTCCCTTCCCGTCAAACCCTTCCATCCAAGTCCGTCTATTCCTCCATCGGTAAAGCAACTTTGGTCCCCTCTTTCGCGGATTGATAGGTTGCCAAAACGACTTCTACGGCGTGTTTCCCACCCCTACCGTCAATCATCGGGGTTCTGTTCTCTCGGACACAGTCGACAAAATGCGTCAATTCACCCACAACACCATGCGGTCCCTCTCGATCGGGAACGATTTCTTCCCACTCCCCGCCGCGTTTTTTGAGATAAGCGAGATCGGCTGCCATATCTAATCGGAGCGAGCCTTCGGAGCCGTCAATAATGGTTTCGTTGGTGCCGCGTGCACCGAGGAAACCACCCCATCGTAAAATACCGACCGCGCCGGAATCGTAACGGATCAGAGAGACGGTGTAATCTTCCCAATCGTCATGCCCAGAAAAACTGCCGACCTCAGCAGCAACAGTGATCGCAGTGCCACCGAACCAATTAATCAGATCGGATTTGTGGATGCCGTTTTCCAGAAGTCCGCCGACAGTGCCATACCAACTCTCGGGACGATTGCGCGGGGCATTATAGGGACCCGTGTAATCGGTTTCAATATATGTAATATCCCCGATGTCCCCGGCATCAATCATCTGCCTACCGAGTTCGTGGACAGGATAGAAACGTAACACCTGCCCGACCATCAGATGCGTTCCCGCCTTGTCCGATGCCTCGATCATTGTGTCTGCATCTGCGAGGGTCAATGAGAGCGGTTTTTCGCAGAACGCATGCACGCCCACCGCAGCGGCATCAACAATCACCTGCGTATGCGCGACAGGGGGTGTTGCAACGACGACGGCATCCACAACATCAAATAATTCGTAATAGTCTTGGAAGGCGCGAATCTGATGCCGTTGGGCGACGGCTTCTGCTGCGTCCAAGCGAAGATCTGCTACACCTACAAATTCACAATTTTCAACATTCGGGAGCGAGTTGCAATGGGCGTTTCCCATGCCCCCGACTCCGACTACACCGATGCGAACCATTTTGCATCCTCCTCTATTCAAATACTTGTAAGAAGGGTTTTCAACCTTGAATTTTTGTGGGAGGGGTTTCTAACCTTGATGACTCCATAGAAGATCGGGCTTACAAAGCCCTCCCACAAGAAGTCCATTTTTTCTGTAGGAGAGGCTCTCAACCTCAAACCTTTGTGGGAGGGGTTTCTAACCTTGATGACTCCATAGAAGATCGGGCTTACAAAGCCCTCCCACAAGAAGTCCATTTTTTCTGTAGGAGAGGTTCTCAACCTCAAACCTTTGTGGGAGAGGTTTCTAACCTTGATGACTCCATCTTAACTCCTTGTGGGAGGGGTTTCCAACCCCGACACCTCCATCTCAAATTTACATCGCCAATATGGATAATCCCTTGCTACTTCAACAAGTCCCTTTCTGACAGGGTTCCCATAACAGTAGCGAATCATTTCATGCAAAGCGGCCTCTCCCCGAATCCCGGAGTCGTGATACCCATCTTGCCAGAAGGTCCCTTCCCGCTTGAGCAATTTGTTAATCTGACTTGCTGTAAAACGCTTGAGAGTATGCATAATATCAGGTAAGGTATGTTGTGTGCGGAGTTGAATGATGGCGTGCAAATGGTCGGGCATAATCATGATACAGTACCACCTGATACGCTCTTTGGTTTCAAGCCATTCAAAAGCATCAAAAATGATTTGCGCGATGCCGTCTTTTGTAAGAATCGGTTTTCGGTTGTGGGTGGTGGTAGTCAATAAATAGAAGGCTTCTGGCACTGAATAGCGGCCCTTTCGCAATTGACGATAACCTTTCTTTTTATTATAACGCATTTTCAAATCCTCTACAGAAAATCGGGCTTACAAAGCCCTCCCACAAGAGATCACACCTCACTTGTAGGATAAAACACATCTGGAACCCTCTACAGAAAATCGGGCTTACAAAGCCCTCCCACAAGAGATCACACCTCACTTGTAGGATAAAACACATCTGGAACCCTCTACAGAAAATCGGGCTTACAAAGCCCTCCTACAAGAGATACAGAAGAAAATCGGGCTTGCAAAGCCCTCCTACAACAGACCACAGCAACTTAAGTTCGGGTTTTCAGGAGCCATTTTATAATTGAGATTGCGATGACGATACCAAAAGCGAAAAGAATCCATTTGATGTGTGGCGATGCACTCTCACCGAGGTAAGAATAAACCAAGGTAGCTGGCATTTGACCGATCCCGGTGGCGATCCAAAATCCGAGAAACCGCATCCGAGTTGCCCCTGCAAAATAACTGATAACATCAAAAGAGATGAACGGCATCAAGCGAGCAATAAGAATGGCGTAAGTGCCATATTTTTCAACGAAATCGTTTGCTTTCTCAACTGCTGGTTGACTGATGAACCGCGTAATGCGTTGGATACCGAGATAACGGGCAATATAGAAGCAGAAGGCCGCGCCAACCATCGAACTGCTCCACGACAAAAGTGAGCCCCACCAAAATCCAAAGAGCGTGCCGTTTGCAAAAGTAATCAGAAACGCTGGCAAAGGCGCGATGACGCTCTGAAAGACCATGAGTATCGCCGATACGACAGGTGCAAGCGCGCCATACCCCGCAATATACGTTCGCGCTGTCTCAATACTCTGAAAAGCTGCAGTGAGTTCGAGGCAATACTCCCAAATGCGTCTATGGTAGATACCACCCAGCACGAATCCAATCAGCACCACAAGCAGTAATAGAATACGAGGCTTTTTGTGGACGGAAACCGAGCGGAGCCTGCTTATAATTTTAGACATCTTTGTGACCAGGACCCAACCCCCCTAACCCCCCTTATCAGGGGGGAATTGTGTCTATCTATTTTCACGATCCTTATCAGCGGAGAATTGTGTCTATCTATTTTTACGATTCATCATACTTTGCTTGCTGTATCAATGCGTTATTCATTCGCTCCCGAAGTTGCTGTATCTTCTCATCTGTCCAACTGTAAAAGCCCTCCTTAGATTTTACGCCGAGCTTCCCGGATTCAACCATCTGTCGGAGGAGCGGATTGATGTCAGATGCGCTATTCAGATCCTTATAGAGTTCCTCAAAAGCTGCAAGGACGAGGTCCCAGCCTGCGAGTTCAAAGACTTCAAAGGGACCAGCGACGCTGAGTCTCCTGCCAAAACTGTTGCGGACGACGAGATCCACGGTCTCTGCGCTGGCGATGCCTTGCTCCACGATAGCGAACGCTTCCCGAATCAAAGCAGCCTGCAGTCTGGGTCCGACGAAACCGAGTGCCTCCTTCTCAATAATCGCGGGTGTTTTACCGATCGCTGTCAGGAGTTCAAACGTTACCTCCACCGTTTCATCAGATGTATCAGGACTGCGAATCAGCTCGACGAGTGGAATCAGATAAGGCGGATTAAAATAGTGGGTATTGAGTATTTGATCCTTGCGCTCGGCGTTTACACCGATTTGGCTCGGCATCAATGCCGTCGTATTGCTCGCCAAAATTGTGTGTGGTGGACATATCGCGTCCAATTTACCGAATATTTGCTGCTTGAGTGCCAAGTTTTCAGTAACGGCTTCCACGACGAAGTCAGCATTTTCTGCGACTGCTTCAAGTGCCGTGGCGGTCTGAATTCGGTGTAGGGTTTGGGAAATATCGTCCTCTTGAATAATGGCATTTGAAGCGAGTAGATTTAGGTTTTGCTCAATTTGGGTGCGTGCGATTTCGAGTTGTTCGTTGGTGACATCGTGCAAACGGACACGGTATCCCGCGCTTGCGAATTCCTGCGCGATGCCGTGCCCCATCAGTCCTGCACCGATAACTGCAATTTCTGCGATCGGGCGCAAGCCTATAGAGGAAACCTCCGGGACAGTCGTCATTTTTTCTCCTTTGCGGAAAAGCCGGCAATAACAATGGTAAATTCCCCGCGTGGCTCGGTATTTCGGAATTTTTCCAACGCTTCACTCACAGTCCCACGAAATACCTCTTCAAACCGTTTTGTCAACTCGCGTGCGATGACAATATCGCGTTCACCCATCACTTCAAGGGCATCCTCAAGGAAACGTCGGAGCCGATGCGGGGATTCAAAAAGAATTAACGTCCTTTCTTCAGCAGCAAGTACACCCAACTGACGCTTTCTTTTTCCAGATTTTGGAGAGAGGAACCCCTCAAAAGTAAAGTTATGTAGGGGTAGCCCGGAGATGGATGCCGCTGTGACGACCGCCGATGCCCCGGGAATAGGAACGATTGGGATTTCTGCGGCGATGCATCCACGTAAGAGCGGATACCCTGGATCAGAGATGATCGGTGTGCCAGCATCTGAAACGAGCGCGATTGTCTCACCCGCCTTCAAACGTTCGATCAGCTTCTCTCCCTTCATCTGCTGGTTACCCTCAAAGTAACTCGTGAGCGGTGTTTGAATCTTGTAGTGTGTCAGCAGGCGGCGTGTTTGGCGGGTATCCTCAGCGGCGATGAGGTCCACCTCTTTGAGGATACGGAGCGCGCGCAGGGTAATATCTTCTAAATTCCCGATGGGAGTGCTAACGAGGTAAAGGGCACTGCGTGGCGCGTTACCATTCCCTTGCGATATTATATTTTCCATGCTAAATTACCCAGAATGAAAACGATCTACGCTACCCTAAGTTTCCTGTGGTTGATAACATCAGTGTGTGCGGAGACGACCTCTGACAAAAGACCCTTTGAAGCGGCGCGCCCCCTTTATGTCGGTGCGCGTGCATTAGGGATGGGCAATGCCTTCACTGCTGTCGCTGACGATGCAAGCGCTGGCTTTTGGAACCCTGCCGGACTCATTCAGTGGCAGGGCGTGAAACTCTTCGCTGTCAACAAGTTCCACGACCGAAGCGACTACCGATTCGACCCGAAGGGTATCGGCTATAGTTACCGCGGCTATAGCCTATTTTGGGGAAATAAAATCGCCATCGGTGTCGACAGTGGTGTTCCCGATTTCAACTACTACGGTATCGCTCGTCAGCTCGGTCCATATCTTGCTGCGGGACTCAGCCTTAAGTTTAAACGACGACATCCCTCTGAGGTCTATCAATTCTTCGGTTACGAGACGGCATACGACCTCGGCTTGCTTTTCAAACCACGTCCGAATCTCAAGTTCGGGTGCCTCGTGCAGAATCTCGAGGGGTATGGCATTCAATGGCTGACGCTCGGTATCTCCTATCGTTATGCGGAACATTGGTTGCGGAGTGCGCCTTGCGAATTTTCAATCGACTTCGCGCTGCCTACCGAAGGCAGAACACCAGAATTATACATCGGTGCGGAATGGTCCCCCTTTCCGATACTCCCGCTCCGTCTCGGCTTCTCAAACGGTTCCCTCACAGGCGGCGTCGGAATTACATGGAAAGAGATTGTTTACATCAATTACGCCCGAATTTTCGAGAAGCCTTCTGCATCCGATTTTATTGAATTAGTCGTCAGTTTTTAATTTCACCTTTTAAAAAAACCTCTTCCCACTCCAATGCCTCTGGATTCCATTCAAACTGCTGCAATGGACCAAACTTGAGGTTGACCGTCAAACTCTTCGGGGTCGGTGAACTATCGAACAGATTGAAATCTCGGACGACAACGTAGGTATGCTGTCCATCGGTAATGGTTTGGCACGCCTCAATGAAGTCGTCGAGGTTACGGATCTGTTTTCCATTTATATCAAGAATCACGACTTTAGAGTTCCCATTCCGCTCCTGTAAACCGACCCGTGAGAAGCTACTGCCTGCAGCAGCGTGCGGCAAATAGACACCATCGGCTTCTAAGAAGAGGATCCGTCGGAGTTGCGGTGTAATATCGTGAAAGACAGCACCCCCAAACCTAACAAAACGACGCACCTTCTTCGCCTCCAAGTCCTCCACAGGGACATCAAGTTTCAGGTGTTCACCGTTCCGATAGACTTCTAACGCAACACTTTTGCCGACGTTCCGGTTCAGGATCGCATCGAAGGTATAGAGGTCATCTCTGATCAGTTCATTATCTATACGATAGATAATATCGGAGGCGCGGAGGATGGTTTCCCCTGTTGTGCGTGGGACCATGGATTCAACCTGAATGACCTTGGGGGTTCCGGCTTTGGAGGGACCTATCTCTTTTCGTAAAGCAGTTGGAAAATTGAAGTGTTTGACGGCTTCTCCAATAGAGACGAGTTCTAAATCGACACCGACCTCGCCGCGCTGGATTGCCACTTTGTTGCGGATCAATTCAAGGGCATCGTAGAGGTAGTCAATCGGTAATTCAAAACTGGAAGTGTCCGTGCCGCGTGCGTGAATAGCAATGACCTCACCCGCGGTATTCCACACAGGACTGCCGCTTGAGCCGCCGGTCCGGTCGAACGTGGTGTGGATATAACTGGAGTGCCGGTCGCCTTTGTTGACGTTGAGGTTCGTAATTCTGCCGAATTTGATCGTATATTCCTCTTTCTCATTGTTCCCAATGAGCAGGAGTTCATCTCCGAGCGCAAGTTCTCCCCATTCACCGAGTTCAACGGCTCGCAGCTCAAAATCAACCTCATCAGGATTAATCTGATAAAATCCGAAGTCGTGT
>JAJEIP010000083.1 GCA_022827885.1 Candidatus Poribacteria bacterium | reverse complement strand
AGCCATCATCCCGATGTATATCATGCCGAAAACGGATACCAGTCGTGCCTATCGAAACTTCATTGAGAGCTCGCTCGTTGAAGAATTGACCCCGTTGGAACTGAAAGAACTGAAAGCCCTGATGATAACCAGAATCGAGGGTTCAGGTGGAAAACAGGTCGTCACGACTGACGCAGCACTCAGTGCAACAGTGGATAATTAGTTTTCAGTTTTCAGTCACAAGAGGCGTTTGGTAACAATTCCCTAAAACTTGGAATATTCCAACGCTTGGGAAGATTGTTACAAGAAACCCTCTTAACTGACAACTGACGACTGAGGACTGACAACCCTTAAAAAGGAGTACAAATGGAAAAACGTCCGAATATTTTATGGTACTGTACAGACCAGCAACGCTTCGATACTATCGGAGCATTGGGAAATTCACATATCAACACGCCAAGGCTCGACGAATTTATGGGTCAGTCGGTCACATTCACCCACGCCTATTGCCAGTCTCCCATCTGCACACCTTCCCGTGCGAGTTTTATGACGGGTATGTATCCTTCAGCCGTTAGCGTCACTGGTAACGGCAACCCGGTTTTCCCCAAATATTATGAAGATCGACTCATAACCCATGCGTTGGCACAGGATGGGTATGACTGCGGGTTAATCGGCAAACTCCACCTCGCCAGTGCCTTTGAGGCACAAGAACAGCGTGTGGATGACGGATACCGCTATTTCCAATACAGCCACGACCACGGCAAGCCGAATGCCCTCGGACATGAATACGCGGATTGGCAACGCGCACAAGGGATTGATCCTGAAGCGTTGATAGCAGGAAAAGCGATTTCCCAAAAGTATCCGAACAGTGCTGGACGCGTGCAAGAACCGACCCCCGATCGCGACAATGTTCCGCCGCCCCTTCATCAAACCCACTGGTGCACCGAGAAGACAATCGAATTTATCGGGAAAAATCGCCGGGAAAATCAGCCGTGGATGCTGAGTATCAATCCGTTTGATCCGCACCCACCGTTTGATGCGCCTTGGGAGTATTATCGACGATACGACCCGGAATCACTCCCCGGTCCACACTTTCAGGAGAGCGATATTGCCTTTCAATCGAAATTGACAGCGGCTGGTATCGACTTTCAATCCCAAGCGAAACCGCCTTCGGAATGGGACGACAAACGGATGCAAGCGTCTTATTACGCCATGGTTGAGCAACTCGATCACGAGTTCGGGCGTATACTCGACCACCTCGACGCTGAAGGGCTGCGTGAAGACACGATCATTATTTTTACTTCCGACCACGGAGAGGCACTCGGCGACCACGGGTTAGCATTCAAAGGGTGTCGTTTTTATGAAGGATCCGTGCGGGTACCACTCATGATCTCGTGGCCCGGGCAGTTCTTGCAAGGCGTTCAGAGTGATGCCCTTGTTGAACTGACCGATATTGTTCCGATGCTATATGATGCTTTGGGTACGGAGGTTCCCTACTATGTCCAAGGCAAATCCCTTGCTCCGCTCCTGCGCGGTGATACCGCCGCTAACGATCATCGGGAGGCGGTTCGTTGTGAATTTTTCGATGCAATCTCGATGCCGGACCGGACACACGCCACGATGTATCGAGACCGACGCTGGAAACTCGTAACCTACCATCAAAAGGGACTTTGCGAACTTTACGATCTCGACAACGATCCTTGGGAACACAACGATCTTTCGGAGCATGCCGATTACCAAGCCGTCAAATGGGAACTGATGCAGAAAAGCTTCGACGCGACGGTTTATGCCCACCCGCAGATGATACCACGCGTCGCTTCGCATTAGTATGAGAATAGTTATCGGTTGTCAGTTTTCGTAGGGGTTTGGGATTTGGTCTTTAAATAGACCAAATCCATTCCTTGTATTACACTCCCAACCCTTACAGAGGTGTTTCTTTGGGGTTATTCCAAGATTGTGCAACCTTCTCACGCTAAAAGTGTGTCACTAAGAAGTGAGTGGAGGGCGAATGTCGATTTATTTTTTGGATTCACTATAAAAGAGGGTTTTGTTAAATGAAAACCTCTTAACTGACGACTGACGGCTGATCACTGATAACCATTAAAAGGAATATTATGACGACCTCAACGAATAACGGAATGCATGCCGATGACGTTGCTGCAATTGACGAGCTCCGAGACGTCTATGACGAGTTAAAGACATCGCTTGCAAGGATCATCATCGGTCAGGAACAAGTCATCGAACACTTGGCGATCTGCCTATTTTCGCAAGGGCACGCGCTGCTGATGGGTGTTCCAGGCTTGGCAAAGACGTTATTGGTCAGTCGGTTTGCTGAGACGATGGCGTTGCAGTTTAGTCGTATCCAATTCACACCTGACCTCATGCCGATGGACATTACCGGCACAGACATTCTTCAGGAAATCCCCGGCGGCAGACGGGAGTTCGAGTTCGTAAAGGGACCCCTCTTTGCGAATCTGATTTTGGCGGATGAGATTAATCGCGCCCCTTCAAAGACCCAAGCGGCTATGCTTGAGGCGATGCAGGAATATAAAATTACTGTCATCGGCAGAACATACGCTCTGGATCTCCCCTTCTTTGTCTTAGCGACACAAAACCCAATCGAGCAGGAAGGCACCTACCCGTTACCAGAAGCGCAGTTAGACCGATTCATGTTCAGAATCGAGGTGGACTATCCCGCACGGTTTGAAGAGATCGAGATTGCCCGCACAACAACTGGCGCGTCCCTCCCGACACTGGAGCATGTGCTGACCGGTGAACGAGTGCGATCGTTTCAAGACCTGGTGCGTCGCGTTCCCGTCGCCGAGCACATCTACGAATTTGCCGTGGACCTCGCCCGAAGCACACGTCCGAAAGGAGATGCAGCACCTGATTGGTTGAAACCCTTGGTTGCTTGGGGCGCTGGTCCGCGGGCGGTTCAATATCTCATTCTCGGTGCGAAAGCTCGTGCAGCACTCAGTGGCAGCTACATGGCACGCCTTGAAGATGTTGTCGCGGTGGCGAATCCAGTGCTGGCGCATCGTGTTATCACCTCCTTCGCTGCCGAGTCTGAAAATATTACCAGTAAAGACATCGTCAATCGACTCGTTGAGGAGTTGTCTGAAGGGAATTAAGGCATGCTGCAACTCAAACGAGATTACCTTGATCAGAAGGTGTTGGAACGACTTTCGACCCTTCAATTGCACGCTCGGTTGCCTATGATTGGAAGCGTATCGGGCAAACATCGGAGTCCGATTCGCGGTTCGAGCCTTGAGTTCGCAGAATACCGCAAGTATGTGCCGGGAGATGACCCCCGAAGACTTGATTGGCGCGCTTACGCCCGGAACGATCGCTACTACATCAAAGAGTTTGAGGCTGACACCAATTTACGGATGTGTTTAGTCGTTGATACGAGCGGTTCCATGAATTTCGCACACGATGGAATGCGTAAACTGGACTATGCCCGTCGTATCGCTGGGACCTTAGCCTATATCGCGGCACAGCAAGGTGATGCCGTCGGACTCTACTGCGCAGGCACAGGCTTCCACAAAGAGATACCACCGAAACGGAGTGCGGCACATCTCAGCGCAGTCCTCGATGAATTGGGTGCGATGGAAGCCTCTGGTGAAACAGGGTTAGCGAATGTTCTCCATGAAACCGCTGAACGTGTCCCCCAAAGGGCACTCATTATCATCCTTTCCGATCTGTTCATCGAACCGGAAGTGGTTCGGAACTGTCTTGACCATCTACGATTCCGTAAGCACGATGTCGCGGTGTTTCATTTGTTAGAGCAGCGCGAATTGGCGTTGGAATTCGATCGTCCCATGCGTTTCGTTGACATGGAGGGCGGCGAGCCTATATTGGCGGATCCAACCGTCATCGGGGCGCAATACCAGCGAGCACTGGAAATATATCTTGAAGATATGAACACGGTCATTCAGGAGACCGAAGTCGATTATCATCGTATCCGCATTGACGAGAACTACGACGATGTGTTAGCGCGATTTCTACTGGGTCGGACCCCAAAGCGACACAAATGAGAAAAACGCTACAAATCTTCAAACCCAATCGCGAATTAACCGAAAACCTGCCTGAAACGAAGTGGAAGGGTTTTTGATTGGGCGTTTCTTTAGCCCAGGAGCAATAATTAAAAAGATGGGTTTTCTGCAACCGTTCGCATTAATCGCCCTCCCTTTAATCGCGTTGCCGATCCTTATCCACCTCATCAATCAGTATCGGCACCGCACGATCCCTTGGGCAGCCATGATGTTCCTTATGCGTGCGAAACGGATGCGCAAAGGTATGGCGCGTCTTCGGCATTTCCTTATTCTATTGATGCGTGTGCTTGCAGTCGCGGCTCTAATTTTCGTCGTCAGTCGTCCCTTATCCGGTGGATGGTTGGGTAGCATCGGAATGAGTAAACCGGATGCCACCTTGATACTCCTGGACCGTTCTGTAAGCATGGAAATGCAAGACTTACAAACGGGGCAGTCAAAGCGATCTGCGGCACTGAAAAAACTCGCGGAATTGCTGGAACAGGGAGATTACGGGACACACTTGATGCTGATTGACAGTGCAAGCGGTCAACTACAGGAGGTCGATTCACCGAAGGCGCTATTGGATATACCCATCGCCGGACCGAGTGCCACCAGTGCGGATATTCCGGGGATGCTTGCGTCCACCTTAGCGTATCTCAACGCGAATGAGTCGGGACGCGTTGACGTGTGGATCTGCTCTGACTTGAACGAGAATGATTGGGATGTTGAAAGCGGACGCTGGCAAGCGATACGCGAGGAATTTGCGCAATTAGAGGGTGTCCATCATTTCTTGATGGCAGACGCAGATTTACCTTCCAGCAATTTGTCGATAAGGGTAGAAAACGTCCAACGGTGGGAACGCGGGAACGATGCGGAGCTTGTCCTTGATGTGATAGTTCGGTCGAAGGGGAATCGTGGCACAAGACGTCAAGAGGTTCCGATTGAGTTTGAAGTCAACAACGTTAGGTCTGTCGTTGAGGTGGAGCTTGACCAACAGGGCGCCTCTCTGAAAGGACATCGTATCCCAATTGATACCAAACTCCGTTCAGGTTGGGGTTCGGTTGGGCTGCCGGGCGACGCGAATCCCTTGGATAATCGGTTCTTCTTTGTGTTTTCGGAATCGCCGGTGCGGAGAGCCATTGTTGTGAGTGATGATGTAAAGAACGGTGAAGCGTTTCGACGGGCACTTGCTATTCCGATAGACCCTCGACTTCAACATCAGATTGATGTAATCTCCGTAGATAGTGCTGCAGAGGGCGCAAGCCTTAACAGGATTGCGGGAGAATGGGAAAATACAGGATTGTTGATCTGGCAAGCGGCTCTACCGCGCGGGCCAGTTGCAGAACAGATTGCGCAATTCGTTGATACAGGGCGCGTGGTTATGTTCTTCCCACCCGGGTCATCACAGGTTTCTGGGAAGGGAAATCAAAGTGAAAATGAACGGCTATTTGGATCGCATTGGGGAGCCTGGCAAACTCCCGGAAGTCAACAGATTTTCAGCACTTCATGGTGGCGTGGCGATACAGATCTGCTGGCTCATGTAGAGAGTGGGGACGCATTGCCACTGAACGAATTACGCACGTATCGATACCGTTCTTTTGAAAGTCCTGGGACACCCTTAGCGAGATTTAATGACGATGCGCCTCTACTTAGTCGTGTCGCTACCGATCGCGGTGCGGTATACTTTTGTAGCACGCTACCCACGGCACAATTTTCCTCCCTCGAACGCGAAGGGGTCATCTTTTACGTGATTTTACAGCGGGCGTTAGGCTGGGGTTGCCAAGCCTTGTCTGTTGCCTCTCAACGCGACGCAGGTCCTGATGTGTTGGCAGATTCTTCGGCTTGGGAGTTAGTCGCACCTACGGACAACTCGCCACTCCTGTCACAACGCGGGTTACATGCGGGTGTGTACCGAGACGGCGCGTACTGGACGGCTGTAAATCGTAGCCAAATTGAAGACAGTGCTACAGCGGTTCCAGTCGAGACGGTGGACGCACTCTTTGATGGGATGTCGTATCGACGGATTGATGTTGATGTAAGTGACACATCTGCATTAGCGAGTGAACTGTGGCGTATTTTTCTCATCGCAATGATAGTGGCACTTCTGGCAGAGGCGGCACTGAGTTTACCGGGTAAGAGAACCAAAACGACTTTGTCAATGGTACCCACAACCTAAAGGTAGGGGCTTGTGCTTCATAGCGACTGCGGTTTTCTCAGAGAGTCCACCGTCTGACTGTCGCTCCACTTTAGGCAGCCAAGCCTGCCCGTTTGATATTGATAGCAGCGTTTACGTCTCTGTCGTGGTGTGAACCACAGTCGGGGCATGTCCACTGTCTATCTGCAAGAGAGAGGTCTTTGTTATGATAACCACAATCACTGCAAGGTTTCGTCGTTGCTGTCCATTGAGAGATTTTGACGAAGGTTTTGCCGTGTTTTGCGCATTTCTGTTCCAATATTTGTAGAAACTGATAGAAGGCATGGTCAGAGACTTTGCGACCCCAGAGGCGTTTCATACCCTCAAGGTTCAGCGTTTCAAAACAGAGTATATCAAACGCTGTGCAAAGGTCGGTGGCAAGTTTCCAGTGCCAATCTTCTCTTTGTCGGGCAACTTTTCTGTGGTGTCTTGCCAAAGCACGACACGCACGATACCAATTGCCAGAACCTTTGACCTTACGGCTTAATGCTTTGCTGAGAGATCGCAATGTGTTGAGTGATTGTTTGAAAAACTGCGGAGATTCTAGCTTATCGCCTTCGTCGCTCGTTAGGAATGTTTTGTTTCCGTAATCAAATCCTGCGCTCTTACCCGTCTTGGCTTTGGGGTCGGAAGCGTCAACATTCTCGCATGAAAAGCATATCCAATAGTCCCCGCACTTATCGCGTTTGAGTGTGATTGACTTGATGATACCTGTGAAATCACGGTGTTGATGGAAAGAGAACCATGTATCTATGCAATTGATTTTGATACGATTGCCTTCAAGTTCGTATCCGACTTGTGTAAACGTCATAGAGTTATATTTCTGACGCGGTTTGATTTTCGGTCTACCGACTTTATGGGTTGTTTTGCCGGCTTTTCGGTCTTTGATATTGTCAAAAAAAGTGTCTTGGGATTTACCATAACGCAGCACAACGTCTTGCACAACTTGACTCGGTAGGGCTTTCCAATGCGGTTTTGTCCGCTTTTTGAGTTTTGTAATATGCTTGTTTATACGAGACGCAGACAGGTTCTTCCCAAATATGCGATAATACCGACGCGATAAAAGCATAATATGAACGTGGATACCCCACATATCGTCAAGCATGTTGCCGAGCTTGATGACATTCGATTGATTTTGGAGTTTGTATTTGTAGGCTTTTCTCATGGGAGTATCAGGTATCAGGCATTTATCCGCAGTCAAGTGGGAGACAGACACGTAACCTTGCGATTACGCTTGACTTGTCTGCCAACCTGATATTCTCATTATACTACATTTTTCGGTGAATGTCAAGTTCAATTTTTCAATAAACCCTTACGCCGTCTACATCCCACAAGCTAAAGCATGGGGATTTGACGAGGGAGTGTTAAGTTTACCTTTTAACGCCTTGCGAATCATTAAAAATTAAAAAATGCAGAAACAACAGGGGAACCTTGAATTTTTCTCAAGTGGCACCTTCTTAGGGTTGAGTGTGGCTGTCATAATTGTGGCTGGCATATTATGCTGGCTGGCATGGTGTCGCAGCGGTTATAGCAAAAAGACCGCAGTGCTTGAATTCCTGCGCTTTGTGTTGATTTGCATGGTCGTTCTAACCCTGAATCAGCCCGAATGGTTGCAAACACAACCACCCGATCGGCGTTCTACACTCACAGTGCTTTGGGACACATCTAATAGCATGAAAACACGGGACGTAATAGACCCACAAGACCTTGAGCAAAAGGATCCGAAAAGTCGAGCGGAAACGATTCAACCCTTGATGTCTGAGGAGGTTTGGAAACCTTTGGACGCCAGTGACCTCAATGTAGTATTTGAACCCTTCTCTTCACAGTTAGATCCGGCGGAGGAAGCAACAGATTTGAATGCCGGACTGTCGCAGGTTTTAGACACGCATGCAAATCTTCGCGGTGTCGTGCTATTGTCGGACGGTGATTGGAATATCGGCAATTCACCTGTCGAGGCGGCGACGCGGTTTCGGATGCGCGGAATTCCTGTTTTTGCCGTTGGGGTGGGTAGTAAAGTGCCGTTACCTGACCTTGAGTTAGTAAGTATGGATGCCCCGACTTTTGCGGTTGTCAATAAGCAACTTCGTATCTCCTTTGTTGTTCGCAGCACTTTGGGTCAGGACAGAGACGTGAATGTTACCTTGACGCAAACCCATAAAGGAGACCTGCGGGACAATATTAACAATAAATCAACAGTTAGCAAACTTATCCGTGTCCCCGCGATGGGCCAAACACAAGAGAACATGGTCTGGACACCGCCAACAGTTGGTGACTATCTGCTAACAATGCGTATTCCGAGAGATACGCAGGAATTAATCCCAGAAAACAATGAGATTGCTGTGCCGATATCAGTGCGCAAAGAACAATTGAAGGTCTTGGTCGTCGAATCCTACCCACGGTGGGAGTACCGTTATCTGCGCAATGCCTTGGAGCGGGATCCCGGGGTCGAATTGACCTGTCTACTTTTTCATCCGAAACTACCGAAGGTCGGTGGAGGGCGTAGTTACATCAAAAACTTTCCTACGACCAACGAACTGAGCCGCTACGACGTGGTGTTCCTTGGTGATGTCGGTGTCAAAGAGAAACAGTTAACAATTGAACAGGCGCGGGACCTACGGCAGCTTGTCAGTGCACAGGCTTCAGGACTCGTTTTTATGCCGGGACGGACCGGGATGCATGAATCGTTGATGTCCGGTCCGCTTGCGGATCTCTATCCCGTGGTTTTGGACGCTGCGACCCCGTATGGTGTTGGGGCGGCAACGCAGGGGTATTTCGCACTCACGCAATTGGGACAACGGAGTTTATTAACTCGCCTCGGAGAAACCGTAGAACTCAACCGCCAAGTATGGCGCACATTGCCAGGTTTCTACTGGTACGCTGCAGTCAAACGCGCCAAGGCGGGGACAGAGACTTTAGCCGTGCACAATGAGGTCACGACGACTTCTGGACGCGTGCCGCTCATCGTGAGCAAAACCTACGGTGCGGGTAAAGTGTTGTTTATCGGAACAGATAGCGCATGGCGGTGGCGGCAAGGGGTTGAGGATAAGTATCACTACCGTTTCTGGAGCCAAGTCGCTCGGTGGATGGCGTATCGCCGGCAGATGGCACAAGGCGAATCAATGCGTTTGTTTTATTCACCCGACCGACCGCACGTCGATGATGTTGTGATGTTAAATGCCAACGTGAACGATCCGTTGGGGACACCGGTGGATAGGGGGTCGGTTGTTGTCCAAGCGATTTCACCGTCAGGTAAAACACAAACAATACATTTACAACCGGGTGAAGGTGATGCAATAGGATTGTTCACAGGTTCGTTTACCCCGAAAGAATCTGGAAACTATCAACTCGTTGCGAGTAGCATTGAAACTGGGGCTTCGGTCCAAACCGATCTGTCAGTCCAAGGTTTAAATCGGGAACAACAAGGGCGTTTGGCGCGTTTTGAGGTTTTAGACGAAATCGCCAAAATTACAGATGGCAAGTTAGTGTCGGTTTCTGAGGCGAGAAGTCTGTTAGATGATCTCGCAGCCTTACCGGAACCTGAACCAACGGTGCATCGCACACGGATCTGGGCACACCCACTTTGGGCAGGGCTTCTTATCCTGCTGCTCGGGGTGTTCTGGGTTGCGAGAAAAATGTCGGGAGCAGTATAGTGGAGGAGATCCACGGAGGAAAACATGAAAATCCAGACGCACCTGACCGAACCGCAAGAAAAAATTAAAATACCGCCACGTATGAAAGCGGCACTGGAACGGTACCAAAAACGGGTATGGACGATCAAACTCGCTGAAGGTATTCTGGCGGCAATCTTTGGCATCCTCGTCTCTTATATCATCGTTTTCTGCTTAGACCGAGTCTTTGATACACCCATGCTTCTACGGGTGCTCATCTTAGGGGTTGGTATGGTAGGAATGGTCTTTCTCTTACCCATGAAATACTACAACTGGGTTTGGAAGCATCGACAATTGGAGGGTGTCGCTCGGTTGTTGCAGCAAAAGTTTCCACGTTTTGGGGATCACGTGCTGGGCATCGTAGAATTAGCACGTAACAGAGAGGATCAATTGTCGAGCCCTACGCTGGTTGAGGCAGCCATGCGTCAGGTTGATGCCGAGGTCGCAAGACATAATTTGGCAGATGCGGTTCCCAATCCGCGGCACCGACATTGGGCTTATGCAGCAGCCCTGCCATTAGTGCTGGTGGTGATCGGAACCGTAGCAATACCCGCAACGAGTTGGAACACCTTCGCCCGCTGGCTAACCCCGTGGCGTGATGTGCCGCGTTATACCTTTGCACAATTGGAAGGTGAATCAGGAGTGCGTGTTGTCCCTTACGCCGAACCCTTTGATGTGGAAGCACGCTTAAAAGAAGATTCTCCGTGGAAACCCGAGTCAGGAGAAGCTCGTTACGCCAACCAAATCCCGGTGGTTGCGACGCGAGACGAGGCAACTTACCGATTTCAACTACCACCGCAAACAAGGGATGGGCACCTCAAACTTCGAGTCGGCGATGCCCGGCACACCATTCCCATCGAACCCAAATTGCGTCCTGCCCTGACGCAGCTTACTGCTAAGGTAGAATTACCAGCCTATTTGCAACGCAGCGAGCCACTCGTGGAGGATGTCCGCGGTGGGACCCTCAGTGTGTTGAAGGGGAGTACTGCAGTCTTAGAAGCCACAACAACACGGGCACTTGCAGAAGCGACTTTAAACGGTCGCCTACAACATGTGGAGGGTGCGCACGTGACAACCGAGCCCATCAGCGTCGTAGGAGGGGTTTTTAACCCCGATACCTTACTCCAGTTGGCGTGGCGGGATCGCTTTGGTCTCGCTGCACGCCAACCGCAAGTGATACAATTAGAGGCGCGAGAAGATGAATCCCCGAAGGTTAGTTTCAATAAACTCAATAACAATCGTGTTGTGCTTTCCAGTGAAGTCCTCACCTTTGAGGTTCAGGCGGGGGACGACTTCGGTGTGAAACGGGTAGGGTTGGAATGGGAAGGCATTGGCAATCCGATCCACAATCCCGAGCCTACGAGTGGTGAGAAAACGGTAGCGTCCGGCACACCAACCACAGATGTTATGACTGTTGCGGCTACATTTTCTGCCTTGCGGGAAAATGTGCGTCCGCAGAGCTTACGTCTACGTGCCTTTGCAGAGGATTATCTTCCGGGTCGCGAGCGCGTCCGTTCACCCGACCTCGTCATACATGTGTTGACCCCAGCGGAACATTTCAAGTGGTTGGTCGGGCAGATGGAACTCTGGATGGGTGCAGCACAGGAGGTCCACGACAAAGAATTGCAGTTGCACGAAACCAACCGCGAACTGCGTGACCTACCGCCCGAAGCCCTTGACGATCCAGCACAGCGCAGGAAACTTCAAAATCAAGCCGCTGCAGAGCGTGCCAATGCGGCGAGGCTTGAGAGTCTCATCCAACTTGGAACCGAGTTGGTGCAAGAAGCCACAAAAAACGAGGAATTCGATCCGAATCAGCTGGAGTCGTGGGCAGAAATACTCAAGAAGTTAGAGGAGATCGCTGGGAAGAGAATGCCCTCTGTCGCTGATCTACTTGCACGTGCTGCTGAGGCACCAGGTCAGAGTAGAGGCGAGGCTCCCTCGCCCGCCAACAATCAGCAAGAAAGCTCGTCTCCGGCAGCGGAGAGACCTCCATCCCCTTCTAAGGGTGAACCTAATAATTTGGAGAACGTGGAGAAATACGGACCCGAGCGCAAGACACCTCCTGAAGGATTAGACGAGACGCCAGAAGATCCGAATACTCCCGGCACAGACGTTGTCGTGAACAGAAGCAAGCAGCCAGACGGTAAACCGGGTTATGTACCTGCCAACCCCACACCGCGTGTCGTTGATGTTGAATCCGGTTTCAATGAAAGTGAAGACGCACCGGAACAGGCACCACAGGTCGTTGGAGGTCTGGGAATCCCTGGGACAACCCTCAGAGGGAGCGGTAGAAACGATACGGAGGAAGAACCCCCTGCACCTCAGACGGCGGAACTCGTTTTGGAAGCCGTCAAGGAACAGCAAGAATTGCTGGATGCCTTTGCTGCATTGGCAGAAAAAATGAACAAATTGCTCACGGGTTTTGAAAATAGCACGTTCGTGAAACGTTTAAAAGCGGCATCGCGACGGCAGATCGACATCGCAGTGGACCTGAACAATCTGGACGGTTTCGGGCAAGATGTGAGTGATGCAGTGGAAGAGGCATCCGACCGCGGGCGTTTGGCGGGAAAAGAGGTCTCTGAGTCTAAGGTAGCCTCTACACTCCTACAGGACATGGCTGCTTATGCTGACCGCCGACCGTCCGAGGGTTTCTCGCGTGTGCTGTCGGAGATGCAGGACGCCGTTGTATCCGACCAGATGCTGGACATGGCGGAAGCGATTCAGGACAATTTTATCGGGGACGCAACGATTGAGGCGGAATTCTGGGCAGATACGTTGGATCGGTGGGCAGAGCAGTTGGTAGATCCCCTACCTGATGGGAATCCGCCGCCGGAGATGGGGCTGGTTGAGCTGCCGAACCTACCCCCAGAAATCGTCGTGGAGGTGATGCGTATCATCAATCGCGAGATCCAATTGCGGGAAGAGACACGGGAACTTGAGCAGGCGAAGGAAGCACTTACTGCTGATGAATACCGCGATCGCAGCATCGCACTGTATGAGACGCAAATCACACTCACCGAGGATACCCGCGAGGTAGAGGCACAGATGAGTCTCCTACCCAATGCACAAGAACGCTTCATCCAGGGGCAACTCGCGAAAGTAGGACGTGCTGCGGAAGTCATGGAAGAGGTCGAAGACATCCTCGCGGAACCCGACACCGGTCCCAGAGCGATTGCCGCAATAACGGAGACAATTGAAATCCTACTCGAAACCGGGCGTATGCCGAATGCCCCCATGATAAGAAACGCACCCCCAGCCACCGCGTCAGCTTTGATGCTCCTCGGTGTCGATGATGACAGTGGCAAAGCCTCTATTGAAAATCGTTCACCGAGACAGGCAACCGGGAAGACGGGGCGCGTGTTACCGGAAGAATTCCGCCAAGGTTTAGACGCTTATTTCGATGCTTTGGAAGGGAGAACCCAACAATGACAAATCCACGGAAAGACCCTATTCCATTTGAAATATTCGCCAGTTTCAAGCGAATTGAGACGGGCAATCCGATCATTGCTCTGTCGCCACCGCTTTGGGCAGCGGCGACCCACGCTATTATCGTTGATGAAACGGTCCATTACATCTGGTGTAAGCGCGACCTTGGGGTCCGATGGTTGATAATGCACGCGATGGCTCCGGTGAATGATCTCACCAACATCACACAGGATGCGCGGAATCCTATTCTGGAGCCGTCAACGGAAGGGTTCGATGATGCAGCCGTTGAGTACCCTTTCCCGTTCCTAAATCCTGCTGATGGAAAGTTCTATATGTATTATCGAGGCAAAGGGCAAACGACACCGGAACAGACGGGGCTCCTTGTAAGCGATGGCGACCTTGGTGAGTGGCGACGCGTCCGAAATACGCCTGTCATTCCAGCGGATACCGATCACGAGCGGCACGGCGCAACCCACCCTTCGGTTGCGATAGAGGACGACACGATCCACATCGTTTATACAGGGAAAGCGACACGGTCCTTTGGGGAGGGATTGACGATGTGTCATGCGACCGCACCGACGAACGATCCAGCGTCGGTCATAAAAAATCCTAACAATCCCGTTTTTACAGGAAGTGGGCAGGCATGGGACAGTCGAGCCGTTCGTGAGACCGAATTGTTCAAGGATTCGCAGTACTTCCATATTCTCTATGGTGGATACGATGGTGAAGTCTGGCGGATCGGACACGTGCGGACCCGCGATTTCCAGACCTTCGAGCCGAACCCTTATAACCCGGTATTCACACCGTCGGACGATCCCGATGCCTTCGATTGCGATGGCGTGTTGACGGGTCAGATATTTGAAGTTGGAGACACCTACGCAATGATCTACGCAGGCAAGAAAGGCGAGGAATGGCAGACGGGGTTGACTACAATCCAAGAAAATTAGAGGAGGATTGAACAGATGCGTCATTTACGATATGTATTAATAGGGGTTGTTTGTGTCAGTATGTCGTTCGGTATCATCTTGGCACAGGACGATGCCCTGGAGGGTGGGACTCTCCGCGGACTTATTACTGACGTAACGCCAGCCCAAAATCCAATTGAAGGCGTTGAGGTCAAGATAGTTGCCCAAGATAGTGGAAAGGAATTTATAACAAAAACGGATGCCGATGGCAATTATAAACACGCTGGACTTCCCACGGGACGCTATCTGATTCGTATATCTAAAGAAGGATACGAAGATCGGGCGGGAAAACCTGTTGTTATCGTTGATGGCGGTGACCACTTCATTTCGCTCAAGATGTCTAAAAAAAGCAAAATCAAGCCGCCCTTTGAATTAAAGCCGAGCAGAATGAATTCTGTCCTGAAACCGCGAATTGAATCCTTGCGTCAACATCTCAGCGAAAGTATCGGCGCGCGTTACGATTTGGACGCAGCTGCTGTCAACGCACTTAGTTTGTCAATCCCTGAATCTGTGGAGACCGCCTTGGAACAGGACAGCAGGAATATACTGGTCTTCGGAAAGGTAACAGAGGGTAGTAATGTAGCGTTGATCAAAATGTTATTATCACATCCGGTCTGCAAGGCAGCGTTTACCAGACATCTAAGCGAGGCACAACTTCAAGATTATTTGGAATTGACGGAGGCACGAGAAGTCCGAGATCGACAGGCGGTCGCTTATTGGCTTACTGCCACACTTGATAAGGAACTCAGTTTGAGAAGAGCGCAACGCGAACAGCTTGTGCAGTCGTTCCTCAATGCAGCAGATAACGAACTTTTTCCCATCTCAATGAACGCATTGTGGCTCGCTCCACAACAGGCGGCACAACTGGCACATTACAGGTTGAAAGTCTCTTTGAATGGTGTTTTGAGTGAGGCGCAGTCCAAGGTTTGGCAGGGATTGGTTCACGCAAAAGCAAACGAAGTGGATATGTTTATCGTTGCACCCGAAATCGGCATCAAAAAGGTAATCGAGGTTGATAAGGTCGATGAGGGAGACGTTGCTGACCCGAACAAGAGATTTGTATTTATTCCCAATGAACCAGACGAGCATATTGGGATCGAGAAAGAAGTTGAAATCGTTATTGAGGATATAGTGATTGACCCGCAGGGGCTGCAACCTTGGATTGAAATTAAACCGGATCCAGCGGAATCTTCAGAACAAATGATGGAAATCGCCGAAGCTAAACTCGCAGCGCATACCGAGTTGTTAGGTGCCCTCGATGAACGTGCAACTCGACGCTTGGCACTCGCTGCCAAAGGTGTGGCTCAACAGTACTTTGAAGCCCAAGACGAAACTTCAGATCTCACACATCATCCGCTCTATCAACAGGCTATCAAAGATGTGCTTTCTGAAGAAGCATTCGGAGCATATAGCAAGCATCAAACTGAAAGAGCATCTTTGCATCAACAGGCGTTACGTGATATAGTGGTGGCGTGTATGGATATGCAGATGCTTTTGGATGACATGCAACGGGAAACGATAGAAACGGTAGCGTCGGTGTTGATACCCACCCCGCTGCGTGAGAAAAGTTCCCCGACCGTGATGTTTTTCCAGCTCTTCCCACAGACGGTAGACTTTGAAGTCCTGACACCGTGGCAGCAAGGTGAATTTGAACGTGTATTCGGTCCGATTGCGAGGAGGAGATAATGATAATGAACACTCGCGCACTTTTTTGCTATTTCTTTGCAGTGGTGCTGGTAGGATTCTCAATCGAGCCTGTGAATGCGCAGGAGGTTGCCCTCCGTTATGGAACAGGTGTCCCTGCGGCGGTTCGTATCATCAATGATCGCGGTTTACGCTATCTCGCGAACGCACAGATGGAGGACGGAAGTTGGTCGGGGGCGGGGAGCGGACCCGGCATAACAGGAATTTGTGTCATGGCATTGATGGCGAGCGGTGAAGATCCTGACTTTGGTCCTTATGCTACGAACATCCGTAAAGCCTTGCAGAATATCATTAGCAATCAGGATGCGAGGACAGGATATATCGGTGGCAGTTGGGGCGGACACGGCTCCATGTACCAGCACGGTTTCGCCCTATTGGCACTTTCCGAAGCGTATGGTGCGGTCAGTGAGCGATTGCTCTGGGAAGGGAGCGACGCTCCGTCCCAACGGCGGCGCACGCTTAGTGAAGCGTTAGAACTCGCAGTGCGTTCCTCGTTGACCTCGCAACGGAAGAATCCGTGGGGTGCTTGGCGTTACTCCCCAGATTCTCAAGATGCCGACACAACTGTGGCGGGAACCGTGTTGATGGGCATACTCGGTGCCCGGAACGCGGGTATTGAGATCCCTAACGAAGCCGTTGACAAGGCTGTAAGTTTTTTTCAGACACACACGATGCAAGACGGGAGTGTAACGTATCAGATGGCAAGCAGTCATGGCAGCGGACTCACCCGGACGGCAATTGGGGTTCTGATTTATGCGATTGCGAAAAGAAAAGACACCCCTGAATATAAAGCCGCTTCCCAGTTCATCAAACGACGAATTGACCAGCGCGGCAGCGGACACCTGTTCTATAATCTTTACTATATGGCGCAGGCACTGTTTCAAAGTGACTTTGAGGCGTGGAAGGCTTGGAACCAAAGAACGATCGAATGGCTCCAGAAGACGCAGGCAGAAGATGGTAGTTTCTCGAGTTCCCACGGCAGAGCCTACGGCACGGGGATGGCTATCCTCGCTTTGGCGTTGAACTATCGTCTCTTGCCCATTTATGAAAGGTGAATAGTGGTCAGTTATCGGTACGGTTTTTCTACGAAAAACCTTTCAGTCATCAGTTAAGCCTTTCTGATGATAACGATAACCGCGACTGCCACAAGTACCGTTTTAACTGAAAGCCTGCACAGCAGACGTACTGACAAGTAAAAAAGGAGAAGTACGATGCAATGGAATCTAAAGAGACTACTTGTTGCGGCTACCGCGGTAGTGACAGTGTTATGCGCCCCAATAATAGAGGCCCAAAAAGCAGCGATTTCGCAAACCGATACGCAAACATTGCGTTGGAAAAATGGTGATGCTCTTTCCGGTAATCTGCTGAAAAGTGCGTCTGGCGCGATTCACTGGTCATCGCCCTACTTTTCGGACGATCTGATTGTCGATATTGGTGTATTGGAATCGGTTGCTTTTCCAAAACAGTCTGTTCCAGCAACAGAGGCTTTTCGCGTCGGTACCGTATCGGGAGACATCTGGATCGCCGACATCGTTGATTCGGATGAAAGAACCTTTCACTTTTCGAGTAAGCGACACGGTCAGTTTCGAGTAAATCGTGAGGCGATCTATACCCTTGAACGCCGGGTGCATCCCAACCTTGTTTTTGATGGTTCCCAAATGACGAATTGGGAATTACCCAAAGAGGATGCCAACAAGCCAATATTGCTCTTCGGTGGGAATACGCTTCCGGATTGGTATGCGGATCGCGGGGGACATCCACGGACGGACAAAGTCAAGGGAAAAATGTTTCACTCGCTCGACTGGCCTCAACATTTTGAGATTGATTTGGAGTTAGCATCTGCAGCGCGTCCTCCAGGTTTTGTTTTCGCACTCGGCAAAAATTTATACGAGGCATTGCGATTGGAGACTTGGGTTAACGAACTCGTTGTCGTTCAAGGCACACTGTTCGAGCCGGTATTGACGATCCAACCCAACCGACGAAACTTCCGTTTACGTCTTGCTTACAACGGAGACACCCGTGTCCTGGCGGTATTCGATTTTGCTGGCAATCTGCTTCTGAAATTGGGTGAGGTCGAGAAACCGACAGTTGAAGAATCCGGTGTCTATATCTACAATCGAGGTCAGAATCTGACGGTACGGCGGTTAAGGGTCTACCGGCAACCTATTGGTTCCACACAACAGCAAATCGAGGCTTCCAAACCACGGATCCACATGATGAATGGGCACGTCGTTTATGGGAAGTTGTTTGTCGAGAAAGAAAGCAGTTATGTCCTTGATGGCGACGGGAATCGGCATGACCTCGATATCCAGCAAATTGATCGTGTCGTTCAACCTGGTGCTGCCTTAGTCGAAAGGGAACACCCCGTTGCCTTGACATATCCCGATGGCGCGGTTTTGCGCGGCAAGATTGCGCAAGTGAACCCAGACAGTGTATTGTTACAGACAGCGTTCGCGAATGAACCGATAGAATGTATGTTCGCGGGGGCTTCACTGCTTCGTATGGAATCAAGGGCCCCCAAGAATAACGGTCAGATTGAAGACGAAGACAGATTGTTTCATCCATTAGGGAATCTCCGAGGCCGCGTTTTCTTCGATATAGAAGATGGATCGTTCATTCGCTGGAAACCCGTCGGTGCGTCAAAGGCAGTCCGGTTGGCGAACAGTCGGAGGGCACACATAGAACGCAACAATAGACGTGCGTCGAAGGTGTATCCCTTTGACACCTCACAGTTCCGCCACATATTGCACCTGAAGAGTGGAGAGATCATTCCGTGTCAAATCTCGACATACGACGAAAAGACCGTCGGGTTCCAATCTCCTTTTATTACCGCGCACCTTATGGATTCAGCAAATGTGAAAGCACTTGAATTCTCTGGCAGAACGCACGCGCGCTATATTGATTGGGCACATTCAACAAACAATAAACGTCCATATACTGCTTTAGAGAGAGGGGGAAATCGGTTCAACAACCGTGTAATCCATAGAATTGAAGTCAAAGGAGATGGTAACCTGGACGGATTTCTGGCAGAGGGTGGCGAGATAAATGTGAGAGAAGGTGAAATCATACTCATGATAGATGGCAAGAAAATACACGTGCGTCCCGATCAGAATTTAGGCGAAGCCGTCCTTGAAGAGGTTTTTCATGGCGGCACATCTACAAACCACAAGTTAGACGAGAAATTGGAGCGTGCGTTAACCGTTCCACGTTTCAACCGGGACACACCCCCGAGTCATATCTTAGTGGGAGAGAACGGAGATATGAAACGGGGCAAATTGCTGGGCTTCAATGGAGAAACGATTCGGTTTGATTCCAAACTACGCCAGTTTTCCGTTCCTATAGACCGTGTCGCACGGGTGGTGGATGTAACGCAAACCTCTATAGGAAACCTGCGGGACACTGTTAATAACAATCAGCAAAAAAGTCGGCAGTTAAGAGAGAGAGTTGTTAAACCAGAGTCCTCTTTATCTTTAACTGATAACTCCCATAGCGAGGCAAATGTGACAACTGACAACTCTTCTGAAGTCGCTATGAGATTAACCGATGGTTCAATTCTAATGTTTGAACCGCTTGAGATCAAAGATGATGAATTGTTGGGACGTTCATCGATTTATGGAGAAATAAGCGTTCCAATCGAAAGTATCCAGCACCTTTATCTCGGAGACACGTCAGCGTCGTTTGAGGCGGCCTTCGCGGCGTGGGTCGTCCGACCAGCAAAAGAGCCTGTGTTCAGTGACGAGCCGTAATCCATTACAAGAGTGCCAAAAAACATAGCCTGCAACAACCGAACCCGATACTCGTGCTTTTAAGTATTGTATCGAAGACAAGTTTCGGGTTCGGCAGGCGGATCTACGTAAAGGTGCTTCAAAACCTCAATTTCACCTGACTGAACCGCAAGGAACAATTAAAAAATGAGCGTGAGAGCGATTCTGATCGGTTTGGCACTCGTCATTATACAGACAGCAATTACCCCGTATAACGACTACTATCTCCAAGGAACAGATATTGCCGGAAACCATTTTCCTTTGGGGACAGTGTTCACACTGATTTTTCTCACCTTTGTCGTCAATCCCATCCTAAAAAAAGTATTTCCTCGAGGCGTGCTAAATCCAAGTGAATTGATGATCGTCTGGGTGATGATGGTTATCAGTTCAGCGATCCCATCGAAAGGCATGATCGGGTATTTATTGCCCTTTCTGGCGGCACCCGTCTATTTCGCTACACCTGAGAACGAGTGGGCAGAAACGCTACACCCGCACTTTCCTGAATGGCTAATTGTGTGGGACACGCATGCCGTCACTGATTTCTATGAGGGGGAATCGGTTGTCCCGTGGGTGCTCTGGGCAAAACCGCTTCTTGTCTGGACGGTTTTCATTCTACTGCTCTACGCTCTGACGATTTGCGTATCGGTGGTGTTAAGGAAACAGTGGGTTGAACGCGAAAGGTTCATCTTTCCGCTCGTTACTGTGCCTGTGGAGATGGTCCAGCAAACCTCGATGCAGGCGGGACTGAACAGTTTGTTCAGGAATCGGCTGGTGTGGATAGGATTTGGAATCGCTGCTTTCTTCCATTTACTCAATGGACTGCACGAGTATGTCCCCGCACTCCCACGCATTCCGAATCGATATGATTTGTACACCCCATTTACGGAGCGTCCGTGGATTGTGATGGGGTGGTGGCCCCAATTTCGGTTCTTCCTCTATTTCTCGGTTATCGGTATAACCTACTTTCTCGCCATGGATGTGTCTTTCAGTTGCTGGTTTTTCTTCCTATTCTTCAAGTTACAGTACATCATCATCAACGCCTTTGCAATCCCTATCAGCCCCTGGATCTCTGCCAGAGGACAGACAATGGCTGCTTATGTGGTCATGGTTCTCGCCTTCCTCCTGAACAGTCGATCCCATATCACAGAACTCTTGAGACGCACGTTTCTGGGGACGTCTACCTCTACAACGATTGACGACTCAGAGGAAGTATTGCCGTATAGATGGGCTGTGCTGGGGACAATTCTCAGTTTCCTGTTGCTTGCGGGTCTCTGCGTCTACGCCGGGATGTCGTTTTGGGTCGCTTGTAGCATTATTGCGCTGTTCCTGATTGCTTCTACGGCATTGTCGTGGATGGTCGTCAATGGTGGCATGCTACTGATTCAAGCACCGATGTATCCGGTCGAATATTTTGAAATTATTGCGGGTTCGAGGATTATCAACGCGAACAGTTTGTCACTCTTAGGGTTCCAGCGGGTAATGATGCGCGATTGGGGGGGGATTCTGATGCCGAGCGTTCTGCACGGGTTCAAAGCGGCAGATCCGGTCGGATTAAATCGAAGAAGTGTTCTCGGTGCGATGGTGCTTGCGATTGCTGTCGCTATCGGTGTTTCTTATGTCACATCGTTGCCGTTGATTTATGAGAAAGGTGGCTTGAATCTGCAAAGGGGGCCCTTTACCGGGGCACCGAGATACTTCAATCATATCGTTTCCCTGATTCAGTATCCGAAAGACCCGAAATTGGGGGAAGCATACAGCATGCTTTTGGGAGCTGGGATCACCGGCTTCCTCCTGATTATGCAGCGTCAATTTATGTGGTGGCACCTTCATCCGATTGGATATGTGATGGGTGCGGTTTATTCCTCCTATTTCCTCTGGTCTTGTATATGCATTGGCTGGTTTTTGAAGTATCTGATATTGAAATCGGGTGGGATTGGCTCCTATCGAAGACTCCGACCCCTGTTTATGGGATTGATTATCGGTGAATTTGGCATTGTAGGGATTTGGATGCTAATCGGGATGTTTACGGGTGTGAATTACCAAGGTGCCTTACCCGGATAATCGTTCTTACGTATTTCTTCAACCTATATGTAAACGCTTATACCTGCGACACGTTAAAAATACAAAATTCTCTCGAAGGTTTTCGTTCAGATCGCTAAGGAGGTAAACCATGAAGTTGACGTTTCCTGAGTTGTTTTGCTTACAGAAGTGTTTTTTAGTAGTATTGACAGTTTTTTTTTCCGTATTGGCAGCTCAGACACCGGCGGATCCTATGAAGATCGCCTTTACTTCAAACCGCGATGGTAATTCTGAAATCTATGTGATGAATGCTGATGGAACAAACCCTGTCAGGTTAACTCAAAATCCAGCAGCAGACAACGGACCCACTTGGTCTCCAGACGGTAAGCGCATCGCTTTTACTTCGAACCCAAAAGGCGTTTACGATATCTATGCGATAAATGCCGATGGGACAAACCGCATCAATCTCACACGAAATTCGTCAGGCGACTTTGGCGCTGACTGGTCTCCAGACGGGACGCAAATCGTCTACGGCTCAAACCGAGGTAACGAAGAAATCTATATCATGGGCGCGGATGGTAGCAAACCTATGAATCTCTCACGGCACGTAAAAGCAGACCGCCACCCAGATTGGTCGCCAGATGGGACAAGAATAGTATTTACCTCAGATCGAGATGGTGATCGTGAAATCTATGTGGTAAAAGTTGGAGGGGGTAGACCGATTCAACTGACGAAAAACCTGGAGCCATGGGACAGGGCCGCTGCTTGGTCGCCAGATGGCAAGCGTATTGCCTTCACTTCAGGCAGAGATGGTGATTTTGAAATTTATGTGATGGATGCCGATGGCTCCAATACCATTCAACTAACGCATAATCTATTCATATTTGATGATCGGGCTGCCTGGTCGCCAGATGGGACAAAAATCGCCTTCACTTCTGACCGTGATGGTGAGGATGACATCTATGTAATGAATGACGACGGTTCTAATCCTGTTAATCTCACTCGAAATCTGGCTGGAAAGAGTAGCGGTCCCGATTGGCAGCCGCTACCCTTGGCGGTTCAACCCCAAGAAAAGTTGGTGACGCTGTGGGGACACCTCAAAAGCAAGCAGTAACCGTATTCAGGCCAAGATGTTTTTGCTTGGGTGTTTCCCCAAGACCCCCACCAACAGAAAAGCGGTGTATGCCTAACTGTACATCCATTGCTGAAATTTAGTCGATCCCAAAATAGTCAGACCCAGGCATGAGATGTTCTCTGGCAACGGCTGCATTGATTTCGACACCAAGTCCCGGCTGCTCTGGCACTACGAATACGCTATCCTGCATGAGCGGTTCATTGGAAATTGCGAGATCCCATCGCCACTCAACCTGATCGGCGTGATATGGGAGTTCCATAACGATGAAATTCCGCACCGCTGCACAGACATGCGCTGTCGCTGTCATCCCGATTGGCGATGTGATGTTATGGGCAGCAAATGGGATGTAATAGAGGTCTGCCAGATCTGCAATCTTTTTTGCTTCGAGTATTCCACCTGTTCCAGACACATCAACATGCAGCATATCACACGCTTGAGTCTGGATCAATTCTCGAAAGCCGTCGCGTCGGAATAGGAATTCGCCGGTACAAATTGGAATAGAGGTCGCAGCACTCACCTTCGCCATTGCTTCAACGTTATCATTCGGCACTGGATCTTCCAAGAACATCAAATCGAACGGCTCTAAGCGTTCAGCGAGTTTCATTGCTGAATGGGTACTGAAGAGACTGTGACAATCAATACTAATGTCAATTCCATCGCCAGCGGCTTCTCGTGCGGCGGCGACCAACGAGGTCATTTTCTGTAATTCCGCTGTACTGAGTTCCCGATTGACCGCATCCTGCTTGAGTTCGTTTGCCGAGTTATCGATGTCGAACTTGATTGCTTGATAACCGTCCGCAACGCCTTCTTTGGCTCGCTGTGCCCAGCCTTCAGGCGTGTTCCCTTTTCCGTGTCCAACATCCGCATAGAGTCGGATACGGTCCCGATACTTTCCACCTAACAGCTGATAGACCGGCACCCCAAGGCTTTTTCCAAGCAGATCCCACAGTGCCGTTTCTATCCCACCGATAGCCGATAAACCCATTGCGTATCGGTTACTCGCTGCACCAATCATTCGATGATAGAGGGGTTCTATATTTCTTGGATCCGCACCGACGAGTGTCTTTTTGAATTGCAGGATAATTTCAGCGACGCCTGCCCCCGGATGCGCCTCGCCTATCCCTGTCAATCCCGCATCGGTTTCAATCTGGACGTAGTTCCACTGTTTGTATCCCTTGAGTGTCATCGCTTTTACATCGGTGATTTTCATATCTGTTCCTTTCGTGTGTAAAATCGGTAAAAAAGTCGATCGGTGTTACAATCCTAAGAATTTGATATTATTTTCGTTTCAAAAGATTGTCCAAAGGGGTATATTCATTCTCTTGAGGTAACTCCGAAATGATAGTGCGCCCGTTCCGTTTGAAGAGTTTATATGCCTTTGCATTCGGAGTCGAGGTAAGCACACGGTAATGGTTTCCAACAATCTCAATCGCGGCATTATTGTCACAGGCAATTCCAATACCACCGCGTTTTTCAATCATCTTTGAGAAAGCATCCTCCCGCTTCTCGAAGTGGTAATGCGGACAATATACAGCATTAATGAATCCTAAACCACTCACACGGATGTAGTCCCACGCTACGTTTTCGGAGAAGGAACGAGAATCACTGCAACCGTATCTGAACCAGCAAATCGCGCCTGCGCTGAGGCCCGACAGGACAATACCACGAGACGCGGCTTCCGCTAACATAGTGTCCAACCCCAATCGTCGCCATGTTTTCATCATCCTGTATGTATTTCCACCGCCGACGTAAATCAGATCTGACTCCAATACCAATGCTGACATCTCCTCAAACGCTGGCGGACTTTGAATCAGCTTGAGGGTCCGAGTTTGACACCCAAAATGCTTGCCGTAGCACGCCTCAAAGGTATCTATATATCCCGCAGGGTCCCCACTGGCAGTCGGAATAAAGAGTGCCTTTGGTCGTGTTTTGCCGGTCAACTCAATGATGCGTTTGTCGATGTCGGCGGTTTCCAGTAATTTAAGCTCTCCACCACCGATTGCGACAATCTTCCGTGTTGTGTTCATTAAATGATCTCCGAAACAGTTCTTACGTGTGTTGGTCAGGAAAGTTCAATTATATTGCGTTTGCTATGCATTCATGATAGCATATCCTTTAAGATTGTGCAACAGCGACGGGCGGAAGCGTGCCATCACGATGATCGTGATAGCGTGACTTCCGAAAAGGAGATGCGTCAATGACAGATCAAGAAATCAAAACCGCTTATGAACGTGATGGTTACGTTGTCGTCAGAGACCTTATTGATAACCGAGATTTAGAGCCTATTCGAGATTTCATTAAGGCGAAAGTTGCTGCGTATAGCCACGAGTTATATAGTGAAGGCAAACTATCCTCGCGCTATGAGGACGAATCCTTCGAGCGGCGGTATGCGGCGATCTGCGAAGAGTTGGATATATTACCTCGCAACTGGAGTTTTGGTATGTATGGACGTGAGTTTTACGATCTCTACAACCTCCCGGGTGTTCTTGACGTGCTTCGCCTGCTTTTAGGTCCTGAAGTTTCAAATATCGGCACACCGGCATTACGGACGAAACTCCCCGGAAGCGTGATTACCTCGTTTCCATGGCATCAAGACAGCCAGTATTTGGACCAGTCAACTATCGGGAAAAAGGAGCAGCACACAGGCGGTCTCCACATGGTTACGGTATGGGTGCCGTTGGTGGAAGCGACAGTTGAGAATGGGTGTTGCTGGGTCATCCCGGGGAGTCACCGTTGGGGTTTGCTGGACGGTGCGCGCGGCGCAGATTCAAACGTGCGGATGGAGGAAGATGTCGAAGCACGTGGCACACCAGTCCCGGTTCCTCTGAAGCCTGGTGGTGCGTTGTTTATGTCGAACCTTTGCGTCCATACGAGCAAGGTGAACACAACGCGGAAATCCCGGTGGAGTATCGACTTCCGTTACTTTCCTACGCCTGAACGGGCTAACTTGACTACTGAAGCGCGCGAAGCCGCCGAATTCGTGAAAACGAAAGCTTTGAGGGGGAATAGGGTGCCGCTTGTCGTGCTTACTGAAGGCCATAAACCGACGTGGGAAGAGTGGAATACAGCACATCGTAAATCGGATTGAATGTTTTTTAAACTTAGGACTTATGCATTTCCCTTTACAGTCCACCTGATAAGGAGGATTCCGAGGGGATAAATAAAAATGGAAAAAGGAGCAGGAGCGGTTAGGAAACCGCTCCTACCGAGTCTGAGTGAAAATCGAACGACTCTACTAAAAGTAGGCATGTATACCCATTCCTACGTAAACACCAGCGATCCCTTTGGATTGTGAGTCGGATGTTTCTCTCCCAAACCCTTGACCGACAGCCACGTTCAAACCGAGCGGGATGCCGCCGAGTGAGAACACAAGTTCACCTCCAAAAGCGAGTCCGCCGCCTAACGTGGTGGTAAGGAATTCCCGTTCTTTATGGTATCGCCAGCCCCCTTCTAAGGTGAAATAGAGGCGTGATGTATGCCACCTACCGTGGTGCTCAAATATAGCGTAGGAAACGCCACCCCCTAACATGTGATCGCTATTCTGGTCGTTGAGAATAAAACGTCCAACGGTTTGAAAGTATATCGGTGCCAGTCCAGTGTAACGAAAACTAATCCCGCCAAACTCAGAGGTGGCTCCCTGAAGTCCGATACCAAATTCCGAGTCATCCGTGAGGAATTTGTCTTGCTTTACACTATCTTTGTTAGGATCAGCGGCATGCCCCTGAACCGAGAAACTGAGGGTTAATCCGATAAGGATACAAATTGTGCAAAAAATTGGGCGTGTCATTGTCTTTCTCCTTTTTGTTTATTGAGCGATCAATAGTGTCACTCGGTGTGAATCAGTAGTGGATGGATGATACATGAGGATGTCCTGTTGACTATCCTTGTTGAAGTCTACTAACCGAGTATTCCGTTCGTCCATAGGCAAGGTGACCGCGATCTTTTTGGGCTGCTGTGCTAACAGTTCTGGTCCCGGGACACCGACAAAGACTTGCAGTTCTTCTCGACTCTTCCCCACCAGCAGATCTAAGCGTTTGTCGCCGGTCACATCTCCCATGAGGACCGGAGAGAAAAATATATTTTGTTTGTCAAATGGATTGATATCAGGTCTGATTTTATGCGTGGTAGTGGGCTTGTCAAGGTAAATACCGTTGTCGAGTCGATAGAACTCAACATCCATCATAACGGAATTGCCGAGGAGCGCACGCATTATCCCTGCAACACCAATATTCACGTCTCTGAACATCATGTCGATTTGGCCATCTCCATCGAAATCTTGCAACCACACGGACGAATATCCAGAGTGCAGCAATCCCCCCGCTCTTCCCTGTGGTTGGATCGCTGTGTTAACCTCTGGTGCGAACAAGATACCGTCGGACGTTGGCGTGCCGGAATGCACCTCGTATAGGCTGCGCTGGCTCAGTAGACTCCGGCCTTCCAATGAGAGGATGACCATGTCGGCGACACCGTCGTCATTCATGTCGCGGAACGAGTGCAACACCCTTAGAGTCGTGCTCTCTCTGAATCCAAAGACGAGGGAAAACGCGCTCTCGCCACTGAATCCGAAGGCGATCGAGTAGATCCCATCCGTGTCAAATGGGATGTCAACGGTGAAAGTATCTGCCACTGTGGAAAACATTCCATTAGCATCTTGGTAATAAACCTCGAAATGATCAGCGTTCCAGAACACAAGATCGCTGCGTCCATCCTGGTCATAGTCCAGTTGGTGAACACGGCTGAGATACCACGGAACAGTCAAGGCAGTTATTCCGACCTTGCGGTAACTGCGGGTATCGTCCAAAGCAATCTCGTTGAGAAAGGGTTCGGACGGTCCGAGTTTTATGGGATCGGTGAATGAACCGTTGTTCACTTGCATCGCTATCCAGAAACCATCAAGAACCGGCGCTACCAAGTCGTCGAGGCCATCACTGTTTACGTCCCGAGTGACGTCGACATGCGGGATACCCCGATCGCCTGCTGCGTTGTAGTTCGTAGTGACTTCAACAAGAACATGTTCCGTTCTCGATTCGGGATCTATCCAGTTCAGGCGACCTCGTTCGTACGTTATTAAGCGATCGCGTCCACCGATATTCGCGACATCAATGAACAGCACTTGAGAACGCAGCGGCATGTCAAGTCTCAGTACCCAGGTATCATCGTCAAACGCATAAATACACAAGTGCCGCTTGCTGTTCTCATCAACATTGACCACAGCAAACTCCGCGAGAGAGCCTCCGAAAAAAAATCCTGTCAGAACGGTTTGATGTTTTGCAACACCAGTGACGACCTCATACTGATCGAAAGTAATTTCCACAGGAGCAGGCACCATCGTGATGTCCTTTTTACCCAGTAGACCTGAGCATCCCGATAGCAATATGCCAAAAACCAACACGAAGCATAGGTTCTGTCGCGGATACCTTGTGCGTTTAGCTGCCGATCTCGGTTTTGCGGTAAAAAAGCGTTTATGGGATGGGTTTCGCTTTTTCATTTGATCCTCCTCTCGACTTTCTCATTAACATAGATAAATAAGTTTACAGTGTTAACTTATAGACGAAAAATTGAGCGTGTCATTATTTTTCGTCTGTGGGTCTATCGCGCCATCAGCATCGTCACACGATGCTGTTCAGTACCCGGAGGTAGTTTCGGGGCTCCGTGAGCATCCCGTAGCGTGAATGGATGATGCATGAGGATATCCTGGACCCCGTCCTTGTTGAGGTCCACCAGTCGGGTGTATTCTTCGTCGTTGGGAAGCGCAACTGCCACCTTCTGAGGCTGCCGAGCGAATATTTCTGGTCCCGGTACACCGACGAAGACGAGCATGATCCGCGGATGATCCGCGATGAGCAGATCTGAGCGGCCATCACCGGTAACATCCCCGATGCGCAAGGTTGTGTTGAAGGCACGCGGGTAACTTTTTTGAGTATTCCGGTTCTTGTGTGTCGCGCCTCGAAGGACGATATCCAGCGGTACCCACCCCGGTTCGCGATGGCTGGGGACTCCGTCTAACGCGATGCCACGAGTAGTGTTAGGCGTGTCGGGATAGCGGCCCTTTTTCATTTGATAGAACTCGAGTCCCAGCCCGATGTCATCCCCCATGAACCCCTTGAGACGCTTCCAGAGACTCCCCTTGAGGTGCTCGGCATGGATGGTCGTAATCATTAGGTCAATCCGACCATCACAATTGAAGTCGTGCCGGTTCATTGCAAGCTGGATTCTCTCGTCCGCCCGGAATGTGATGTCAGCATCCGGCGCGAAAGTAATGCCACCATCGGGTGTTGACGCGCCGAAATGCACCTCGTACCCGGAGCGCTTGCTGGAGATGTTTCTGCCCGAAAGTCTGAAAACGATCAGATCCGCGATACCGTCGCCGTTCAGGTCTGCTAATGAGTGCAACACCTTTCCGGTCATGTCCCCGGTGGTGAGTGCGGCGATCCGGTCGGAGTCAAATGCGACATCGGTCATGAAGGTCCTGGCTTTCGGTGCAAACAGCCCACGTTCGTCCTGGAGATGCACCTCGAAATGGTCTTCGTTCCAGAACGCCAAGTCGACGCGTCCATCTCTGTCATAGTCGATCTTATAGATACGGCTCTGAGACCACGGATCGTATCGATATCCGTCAGCACCGAGGATCCTCTCCATCTCAGTGGACGGACCGAGTTTCACCGGATCAGCGAACGTGCCGTCGCTCATCTGGATGCACACATAGAAGCCATCGGCATCAGGCACTACCAAGTCATCGCGGCCGTCAGCATTCACGTCTCGAGTAACGTCTACATGGGGAATTTCGTCCTTACGAGGTGGCGTGAAGTTGGAAGTAACCGACACCAGCAAGCGTTCCGTCTGTGAGTCTGGATCGAACCAGTTCAGGTGACTGTTTCCATATGTGATTAATCGATCACGACCACCGATGTTTGCGACATCGACAAACAACACTTCGGGACGCAGGGTTGTGTTGAATTTCAGGGTCCAAGTGTCGTCGCTGAATACGTAGATACGTAAGTGCCGATTGTTGTTCTCGTCTGTGTGCACCACGGCAATTTCCGCGATAGCACCACCGAGGAGAAACCCCGTCAGAACGGTCTGGCGTTTCGTGGAGCCAATAACGATCTCATATTGATCGAAAGTGAATTCCACAGGGGCAGGCGGTATTTGCTCAACCTCTTCGCCAAACAGGTTGAGGTATCCGGATAGAAGGATACCAAGGGTTAGTATTGAGAATAGGCTTCGCTTTTTCATTTTTATGTTCCTTTTAAGTTTGTGAATATATTAACATAGGTAAATAAGTTTACACTGTTAACTTATAGATAAAAAAAATATAGGCACCCTTTGCCAAACAGTTTTAAACCTATGCCTTCAAACCCTCGATTGTCGTGTGAATTACTGTGTCTATCAATTCGTCTTTCTCGGTCCAAGGGAAGTCCGGGAAATCAATCAGAAGCAGTGTAACGCCGTGAACTGCTGACCACAGCACCTGACCGGTGGTTTCGACATCCATCTGACGGAATCTCTTCTGCTGGACGCACTCAGAAACCATTTCGCGTAAGTAATTGAACACCTTTTCACCAACAGATCCCTCCTCCAGACCTAACCCTTTCTGAAACTGGGGTCGGATGACAAAGGTGAGTTTGTAATCCTGCGGATATTTGAGACCGAACTCGACATAGGTTCGTCCACTTTTTCTCAATGCTTCAACCGGATCGCTCTCATCTCTTTTTAGCTGCTCAAGCGTGTTCAACAGGTTCAAAAGAGTTTCCTGGCAAACGGAATCTAAAAGATCCGCCTTGTCTCTGAAGTAGAGATAGATCGTTGTTGGAGAGTATTCAATCTTGTTGGCAATCTTTCGCATGGAGATGTTCTCATAGCCTTCATTGACAAACAACTCACGTGCTGCAACGAGAATTTGCTGTCGCAGTTGTTCCTTTTCTCTTGCTCTGCGTTCTTTGGTGCCCATTGCTTTAACCTTTATTGACAGAGTTATCTAACTTTACAGTGTTAATATTATATCACATGTTTTTCTTTATGTCAAATTTTTTTTTCAAAAATTCTTGCATCGGTCATTTTTTCTTATAGGTATTCAAGAAATATTAGGTGTTTTAAAGTCCCAGGAAGTGATAGAGAAAGGTGAGTATGTTTGGTTATCATTTTCTTGTTTCTGTTTATCGGCACGATATTGTTGAACCCACGCCTCAGAAATACCGTCGGCTTGTTTTTGGAGGCGTCTGGGACCAAACACGAGATTCTCAGGATAAGAAATTTCCAGCCAATCCATAATTCTGAGAGCCGTTTCCTCGTAGAAAGGCACGAGATCCTCGTAAATTACTGTAAATGGGGTTATATTGTATTCGGTGAAGTAAGACTGCCAGGCTGCTTCGTGAAAAACAATCTCTTGAACGAAATAGTCAATTGCCTCAAAGTTGTACTCGGGTTCTTTTTCCAACTCGGGAGTGGGGTCACCGGTTCGTTTCCACCAGATCAATGTCTGAAGTCCTCTCCATAAAGAGACGGCTTGACGGACTTTATCTCGGCGCATGATCCAGATATAACGCAGGTTCGGAAACAATTCGTTTAGCACTGTATGTGGTGACGGGTTTCTGTCTCTGAATTGCGGGATTTGAAGTGTTTTGTTAATGAACTTTTCAAAGTAGCCCCACATGAGTTTTGTTCCGAAGACCCCATTTGGGGTTGTGCTTTTCTGCTTTACTTTATTGAGGAAGTCGGTGTAATCGGTGGCGCCCCATTCTTTAGCCCAACGTTCATCCTCCCAAAAATATTCTCCTGGATTTCCAGCAAGTCCTGTATTCTCCAAAGCCTCAAACAGCAGATACCCGCCACAGCGCGGTGTTGCACAAATCAAATATGAAACGCGTGGTTCCATGAAAGATAAGCTCCTTTCTTAATATTTCATTTTTTGAACATAAACGACACAAGTCTTGGAGGTTTGTTTTGATCTGTTTCGTGCCACCATTCCTTAAATTCCTCAAGGCGGAATTCACTGCTTTTGGCAGCGTCGAGGAAATCGGATATGTGATGCACAAACGCTTGAATTTCCATAGTTCCGCGAGCCGTTTGAAAGTTTGCCTGCGTTCCTTGATATTGCCTAAATGGGTGAAGTTCACAGACAAAGAAATGACCTCCCTCGGTTAATACCCGGAATGCTTCTGAGAATATGAATGCAAGATTTTCTATATGCTCAAGGACGAGGTTACAGACGACAAGGTCCATAGACGCATTATCACAGTGCCACGGACGGGTAAGGTCGGCGAGAGAAAACGTCACATTGCTGGATTTCAACTTCTCTCCGGCGAGAGAAATCATACCTTCTGAGAAGTCAATCGCGTGAACGTTCTCACCGATCTGTGAGAGTAAACGGGTGTTCTTTCCGGTTCCACAGCCGATCTCAAGGATTGATTTATAGCAGGAATTTTCCAGCGTTTTTTTCGTAACAATCCGATCTAAATCTCGGGTGCGGTTCTCATCAGAATCATAAACTGATGACCAGGTGTCGTATGCTTTTTGTATATTCATACAGAATTAAACGTGAAAAGGATTTATGCATTTCTCAGTATCTCGTAACCACATTATATTATACCTTGTTTGGACTTGTGAAATCAATGAAAGTCACACTGTTATTACTGTTTTTCTCTTGCTTATTTTTCAACAATTTTGCTATAATCCATTTTTTAGAAAACTATGGTCTGGCGTACTAACCCCCTTAGGTCCTTCCATCGAAATATAAGGTTTTGGATTGAAAATTTAGTGATATATTTGCATAGGAGGAAACTATGAAACTTAGAAGTCGAGTCAGTTTTGCCCTGGTTTGGTTAATTGTTATCGCTTTCGGAGTATTGGTTACGAGCATCAGCCATACTGCTATACTGGATCCCGAGACGGTTGAGGTTGCATACCTCTTTGATGAAGGGAAAGGGACAGTCGCCAAGGATATTTCTGGGAACGGTCGAGACGGAGAGATATCTGGCGCGAAATACACCAAAGGTGTGTTCGGGCAGTGTCTGGATTACGACGGTAAAGATGACAATTTGATCGTTTCCGGCTACGCTGGCATTGGTGGCACAGATCCGAGAACGACGGTCTTCTGGTTTAAAGCAGGGGACACAAGAGAGCATTCGTGGGTGAAATGGGGACCAAACCTGACGGGAGAAAAATATTACGTCCGTGCGCACCTACGGGGTGCGGAGTGCAACTTGAGAGTTGAGGTCGCTGGAGGTCAAAATTACGGAGCAGATGATGTCTGTGATAAAGAATGGCATCATATGGCAGTGGTTTTTCCCAAAGGTTCCGACTCTGTGCAAGATCACGATCTTTACGTCGACGGTGAACTTCAGGGCAAGGAAGGTGGCGATCAGGCGATGGACACGAATGCT
>JAJEIP010000129.1 GCA_022827885.1 Candidatus Poribacteria bacterium | reverse complement strand
AGACGGACGCATTTTTTTACTTATGTAACCCAAATTGCTACTAACGAATTCTACCTGTTTGGAGAAGTTTTTCGGCATATTTCTTCACCCCCGGGGAATGCCATAAGGCATTCATACCGTTGATTCCGGGGTGATATGTCTATAGAAAACAGCGTATTCGGATTCTTGCACTCCCGGGGAATGCCATACGGCATTCATACCGTTGATTCCGGAGTGCTATGTCTATAAATAATTGGCAACTTGGATTATGTAATAAAGTATAACATTAGCATTTTACAATATTTCCTGTTTTTTTTCAAAAGTTTATCACAAATTGCCAAATGTCTCCAACGTCACACAATCGAAAAATAAAAACTGAATGGCACTAAAGAAAACAGAAATCGGGTTGACAGTGATTCCCTAATTGGATTATAATAGGTGGTGAAAGGAATTAACCAGATATGCGATTCACCTATTTTCTGCCAGGGTGGGGAGTTGTGCTCGGTATCGGTGTTGTCATCGGTATAACGGTATTTGTCTATTTGCGAGTCGCGCGACCATTACACCCAAGGTATAGATTCTTACTCATGCTGCTGCGGATCACTGCAGCCTCGATTCTGCTCGGTTGTCTCTTAGCCCCCGTTATCATTGAAAAGAAGGACATCACGCCACCGACACACCTCTCCATTTTGGTGGATACCTCGCGAAGTATGAAACTCGTCGATGCACCCATGAGCGAGATCCCTATCTCGCGGCTCAGTCAGGTGAATCAGCTGCTTTTCAATGGGCAATTCCTGACAACCTTGCAAGATAGGTTTGAGGTGCATCTCTATCCTTTCAATACGCGATTGCAACAAAGCGTCCTATTGACACAAGCGGATGATGCGCGACCGCCCACATTCGAGGCGGAGGGAAATCTGACGGATATTGGAGGGGCGATACGGGAAGCTGCAGCGGCATGGAAAGGTCAACAAACCGCCGGTATTGTCCTCATTACAGACGGGGCACACAATTCTGGACAGTTCCCTTTGGAGACGATTACCGCACTGGAGGTGCCGATCTATCCAATAGGTGTCGGTGCTGTGGAACCCCCAAAAGACATTCAGATTCAACGGGTCAATTACACACCAATCGCTTATACAGACCATGAGAGTGTTATTCGTGTGAGCGTCAGACAAACCGGCTACACCGACAAAACGACGCAGTTGTCTTTACGGGAGGTAGAAAGCAACACCCTCGTGGATGCTGTAACGTTCACCTTCAACGCCCATCAGGAAGTAGACGCTATCGATGCGAGTACCCAACAGGTGATTGAGTTGAAGATAACACCGCAGTCAGAGGGTAACTTTCAATACTCGGTTACACTTCCAACACTTGACGGTGAACTCACGGCGGCGAACAATCAAAAGACGTTTTCGGTGAAGGTTGTGAAGGCGAAGTTGAACGTTTTTTATCTCGAAGGCAGACCCAGATGGGACTATACTTTTTTGAAACGCACATTGGAACGAGACCCGGATATTGAGGCGACTTGTGCAATCTTAGCGTCTAATGGATCAAAACGGCTCCCTGTAGATAGCGTCCTCAATCGTTTGGATGGATATTATCCGCAAGCGACCGCGGTATCCGAGATACCAAAGTTCCCTGAAACGCTCGCTGAGCTGTCTAAATACGATGTGCTAATTTTAGGGGATTTGGGCGCTGCGCAGCTTACCGAAACCCAGCAACGCGCAATCCTCGATTTTGTTGAGACGCACGGAAAACCCGTTATCTTTTTACCCTCTCGGAACACGCTCGGTGTGAATGGGTTCGGAAATACAGAATTAGCGTCTCTCTTGCCGATTGACATCCCACCCGGGGGATGTCGTGTAGAGGATACAGAATTTACGGGGCAATTAACCCAATCTGGGGCATTTCACCCAATGCTGCAACTTCATGAGACGCAAATGGCAGTCCGCAGTCAGGCGCAAGCGGGGTCAGAACTGACAACTGACAACTTCCTATCCAATATGCCAGCGTTGCCGCGATTCTTCAGTGGATTTCGGCTCAGGGGTGGCGCAACGACGCTGATGGACAATGGGAAAGGCATGCCGATTCTGGTGCTCCAGCGAGCAGGTTTAGGCAAAAGCCTACTTATCGCCGCGGAGGGTTTCTATAATTGGCAGTTCGGTGCTAAAGCCTTTAAAGACAAGCGGTATCACGCAATCTATCCCCGTTTTTGGGCACAAGTCCTGCGATGGATGGCAACAAATACGGATGACAAAAATGTATATCTTACGACGGACGCTTCTACGTATGCGATAGGCGATACAGTGAAGGTTACAGCGTATCTCTATTCTGAAACCTATCAACCGCAAGCGGGCGCAACGGTCGAGATCGAAGTCGTGCCGCCTGATGGAGAGCCTTTCCAAGTTAAGAGTTCTCGATCGTCGGTTATTGGTTCTCAGTCAGGAGGCGCGTCTGCCACACCAGAGCCTTCCTTAACCAACGACCCAGCACCGATAACTGACAGCCACTTTACTGCCCAATTTGTACTATTACAAAACGGGAAGTACCGCATTCGCGCAACCGGCAGGAGTGGACCGCTGAAATTAGGTGAGGATCAAATAGATGTGTATGCCCATCCTCAGCTTGCCGAATTGGAGAATCCGCAGCGCAATGAAGACTTACTGCAGCAACTCGCAGCGCAAACGGGGGGTGCCTACTTTACGATGGCGGACGCGGCATCCGTCCCTGAAAACATTGCGAATGTCCAAAATCCAATATTCGTTGATGCAGAACGCGAACTCTGGGCACATCCCTTGGTTCTCATCGCCGTTGTTGGATTGTTGGGGACTGAATGGTTCTTACGTAAACGGGTCGGATTGACTTAAATAACCCAAGTTGCTACTAACGCACTTTGCACGTTTGAAAAAATTCTTTTCAGCATTTTTCTTCACCCCAGAGGGGTGACATGTCTATAGAAAGCGGTGTATTCAAACCCTCGCACTCCAGCGGAGTGCTATGTCTATGGTAGATGGCAACTTGCATTTAAATAGTTTAGGACGTACACAGTTTCCCTTTTGGTTCGTAGTAGCGCAATTCTGCGGCGTACTCGCCCAAATGCGACGTGCATTATTGCGCGTTCTTAGAAAGTATCTCGTCAATTTTGCGTAAGTCAAAAGACGCTAAAACTTAAAATGCACCCAAAAATGCGAAATCGTTACATCAAAACCTCTTTAACGGATAACCGTAAACGGATAACTGAAAACTATTTCTGGATGTGTTGTGTCCTTCTCTGCGCTGTGATAGGTGTGAGTTTACAGGCTTCCGAGGTCCCGATAACTATCGCTCAAGTTCACTATGGCGGCGGCGGGGATTGGTATGGCGATCCGACAACGATCAAAAACTGGCTGCAACTCCTGCGAAACCGAACAAATATAGAAACCGCGAAGGACAGGGTCATTATTAAGTTGACCGATCATACCCTCTATCAATATCCGATGCTCTATCTGGTAGGGCACGGGAATATCCGATTGACGGAAAGTGAAGTCGAGGCATTACGGGAGTATCTCAAGAACGGCGGTTTTCTATTCGCGAACGATGATTATGGACTTGATCAGAGTTTTCGTCGTGAAATGCGAAGAGTATTTCCGGAGCAGGAACTACAACCTATCCCAAACACGCATCTGATTTATCGCTGTTTCTATGAACTGAAAGGACTCCCGAAGATTCATGAACACGACGCTGAACCCGCACAAGGGTTTGGACTTTTTCATGATGGACGGATGGTCGTTTACTATGCCTACAGTGCCGACATCGGGGATGGACTTGAGGATGCCGATGTGCATCCAGACGATACACCTCACGTCCGAGAACTCGCGGCGAAAATGGCGGTGAATATCGCTGTATATGCCCTGACGCATTAAAAAGGTTTTTTTACTATGAACTGCTTGGACTGTTCGTTATTATAACCCAACTTGCTACTAACGAATGCTATGTGTTTGCAGAATTCTTTTCAACGCGTTCTTCACCCCAGCGGGGTGATATGTCTATAGAAAATGGCGTATTTAATCCCCGGCACTCCAGCGGAGTGCTATGTGTATAAATAAGTGGCAACTTAGGTTATTATATTACGGATAGGTTCTTGGTAATCATGATGTAGTTTCTTCTTAAGATCGGGCTCGTAGCCCGTAATGAAATGAAGGGGTTTTTGCTTGGGCATTTCCCCTAATTATACGGAAAGGCACGTCAATGCACAAACCTACTTCATCGAACCGCAAGGAAAAATTAAAAGAGGATTACGGAAACTTTATGGATCGGCTCCGTGCGATGCAGCGACGGTGGCGATGGCTCACTTTCTCTGAAGGACTCCTGAAGTGCATCGGTATGCTCGCGCTTGTGATGGCGGGGACACTTATCATTTTAACCCTGAGTTTCCAGGTATGGCAGTCCCCCTTCTTACGCTGGATACGCATCGCGATTATCCTACTGTCCATAGCGGGTGCTGTCTATACCGTCATCCGGACGTTCGTTCTGCCGCTCTGCCAGAAGTTGACAGACACGACTGTCGCGGCGCGCCTTGAGTCGCGGCAACCTGAAGCCGCCTTCGCTGCTGAGAACCGGATTCTCAGTGCGGTCCAGCTTTGGAACACCTTGGAGGACAACAGGCTCGGGTATGCCCCAGAATTCGTCGAGCATCTGATTGTCCAAGCCAGCCGGGATATGGAGCAGGTGCAACACAAACAGGTATTTCAGCCCGAATTTCGGAAAATTCAGCGAAATGCGGGGATTGCTGTCGGCGGGATCGTCCTACTCCTCGCGATACATTTTCTTTTACCTGCCGCGTTTACAGGCTTCGCACAGGCGTTCCAGACCTTACCGAAAACGCTGCAAGACGATCAAGAATATCTAAAGAAGTCGATTCAGATTACAAAAATCCAGCCCGGTAGTCTCCAAATTGAGCGCGGGACCGATGTTAGCGTAACGGCTGAAATAGGTGGACATCTTGGAGCTCCTGTTGTGCTTTACTATCGCGTTGGTGATGAATACGAGGTGCGGTCAACGGCAGAATGGCAATCGTTGTTGATGCACCGCACATCCACGGATGCCAGCCGCGGCTTGCAGGTTTCCGAGATGTCAACGTCCTACAGCGCGAGGCTTGAGAATGTGGCACGTCCACTCCAATACTATATTTCGGTCGAAGAGGTGACATCGGAACACTATCAAATAACAATCAGTAATGAACCGATTGTCACGCAGTTCCAGTATCGGCTCAATTATCCTGCTTACACGCAGCTCCAGTCCCAGACCCTTCCAACGAATGTCGGGGATATCCACGTGCTTTTTGGAACGGAGGTCGTGTTCACCGGGGAGAGTAACAAACCACTTCAGAAGGCACACATCGCTTTTGATACGTCAGATAATGTGGAACTGGAGATTACGGAGCGACATTTACAAGAGACGCTTACACAGGATGGAGAAATGGAAGAACGGAAGAATGGAAGGGCGGATGCCCTCAATCTTCCAGCCTTCCAACCCTCCAATCTCCCGACTGCCACATCGCAAACAATACAAGGTGCTTTTATTGCGCGAGAGAGTGAAAATTATCGTATCCACATTACCGACAGTGACGGGTTCACGAATCGGGATCCCGTTAGCCGAACGATAACCGTTTTGGAAGATACCGCCCCTGATGTCAATATTGTCGCACCCGCACGCGATACCGTTTTAGACGATGCGATGTTGGTTGAGCTACAAGTGGAGGCGACGGACGACTACGGCATACAGGAACTTCAATTGGTATATCGCGTTGAGAGTGAAGGTGCCGAAACGGTAAAGGTGCCTTTAAAACGTTGGGACGTCGAAGACGCTCTCTCACACAGATCGGTTTTTGTCGCATATACATGGGATGTCGATCGGATTAGTCTGTTCCCCGGCGAAACGCTCGCCTATTACGTTCAGGCTTTGGATATTGACGATGTCTCAGGACCGAATATCGGCACGTCTCATACCTATACACTCCGCTTCCCTTCGCTCTCGGAGTTATACGACGCTGTTGCGACAGAGCAGGAAACTGAACAACGCGGACTCGAAGAACTCGTTGACGAGCAGGCAGATGCGACCGGTCTGGTTGACACGCTTCTCGATAAAATCAGGAAGAGCCAGGAACTTACGTTGAATGACGAAAACCTGATGCAACAGGTGCTTGAGAATCAGAAGCAGATTGAGGAGACGGCGAGGCAACTCATCGAAAACATGAAAGAGACGGCAGAGGAGATGGAACAGAACCAACTCTTTGACGCTGAGACGATTGAGAAGTATCAAGAACTGCAGGAGTTGATGGAGAAGGCACTTTCCGAAGAACATAAAGAACTCCTGCAGAAGTTATCAGAGGCACTGGCGGAACAGCAGATGGACGATCAGGAGCGGTCCATGGCGGAAGCGAATCTCAGTCAAGAGCAGTTCTTACAACAACTCGAACGCGCCAAATCGCTCTATGAACAGATTCTCCTTGAACAGGAACTCGAAGCTGCCGTGAAACAGGCGAAGGCACTCGCTGAACAGCAGAAGCAGTTGATGGATACGTTGGAGTCGTTGGAACGGTCCGCACCTACAGGGGATCTCGCACAGAAAGAGGACCGAGTGGCGGATGAATTCAATCAGCTCAGCGAAAAGTTAGAGGAACTCGGCACGAAAATGGGGGAACTCGCCCAAAATCAAGAGAACGCGCCACCGCAGATAGAACGCCTTGCGGATGAAATCGTCCGACTCAACCAGTTCGCCCACGAGCATAAACTGCCCGAAATGCTCGAAGCAACCAGTGACAATCTCCGGGGTGGGCAGAAGGATGCGGCACTGGAATCGGGACGCGGGGCAGAACAGACGCTCACAGAACTCGCACAGGGCTTGGATAACGCCTTGGCGTTCATGGAAGGGGCAAACGCCAACGAAACTTTGACCGCGCTACAAGAAGCCGTTGAAAGCGGACTTTACCTCTCACATCTCCACGAGGAGGTACTCACACAAACGAACGACCTCCTCACCACTGGACAGTCTGAGGCTTACATTTCAAGTGAGATTGTGCGATTGCAGCAGCTCGCCGCCGATGAACTCAGTGCCGCAGAGAGTATCACGCAACTTTCCGATAAACTGTGGAATTTAGGGACCCGACAGATACAGGTGCCACCTGAAGCGATATTCCATCTTAACGCCTCTAACGATGCGCTCGCCCGTGCCGCCCGTGCCTTAGAAGATAGGCAGCCGAACCTCGCAATCCCGATCCAAAAAGGCGCACTTGCGGATCTCAATCAGGCGGTCTTTGAACTCTTGGAGGCGATGGGACAGATGAACCAACAGATGGGTGCCAGCGGATTTGAAAACATGATGGAGCAGCTCCAGCAGCTCGCTGAGAGTCAGGAGCAGCTGAACGAGATGGCACAGAATCTGAATCAGCAACTGCGCGAGCAGGGACGCACCCCAGGAGTTGAGCAGATGATGCGTCAACTCGCTGCCCAACAGCAGCTGATCCGAGAAGCAACCGAACGGATCGCTGAACGGGCAGAACAGATGGCACAGATGCTCGGCAGTCTTGAGGATGTCGCTGGGGAGATGACTGAGGTCGAGAAGTCGCTCCGTCAAGGTGAACTCAATGAGGATGTGCTCGATAGACAGGCACAAATATTGACGCGAATGCTTGACAGTCTAAAATCGTTGCAGAAACGGGATGTCGGTAAACAGCGCAAAGCCGAGGTCGCGGAAAGACCCGAAACGCCTGCGCAGGACGTACCGCCTTTGCATCCTGAACTCCTCGAAGTCGTTCGGAAATTAGAAACCACACCCTATGCAAAGGAATTTGAGGACATCCCGTTCCAGTATCGGGAACAATTAAAGCAATACTTTAAAGCACTCTCCCAGAAGAGACAGTAATCTCATTCCGCGGTCCGTGAAGATAAATAAGGTAGGACTTACGCAAGGGGCTCTTTTGTAGTATAACCTGTTAGGTTGTGCATTTGTTAACGCTATGAGTCCGAGTCCATTCCGGACGGCTCTTTTGTAGCATAACCTGTTAGGTTGTGCAATCGGAGTTGTGTTTCTCCCAGGATCCTCATCTCACAATCGGAGCCCAAACGGATAACAGCACTTATATGCGCATTCAATCTAACATGAAGGAGAAAAAAATGGAGACAGCTCTTCACCCCAGCGGGGTGATATGTCTATAGAAAATCGTGTGTTCAACCTCTTGCACTCCCGGGGAATGCCATAAGGCATTCATACCGTTGATTCCGGAGTGCTATGTTCATAGATAGGTGACAACTTAGGTTATAATATGAAGGAGAAAAAATGGAGACAGCAGTGAGCATCGTAGACGATGCGTTTTACATCAATGGGGAAATTACCTATCCGGGACGCTCCTACCAAGGGAATAAGATTGAGGGATTGCTGCTCAACACCCGTATGGTGCAAGGCATCTTTGATGACCGGAACCCCGAAACGATACATCTCTGGGAATACCCAGATACCGGTGAATGGGATCCAGAGCGCAATACGCGTGAATTCCTATCCGCGATGCCCACATGGCGTGCACACGGCATATTGGCGTTCACCATCAACCTCCAAGGGGGTAGTCCCGAAGGCTACTCCAAAGCGCAGCCGTGGCACAACTCCGGTATAGAAGCCGATGGAAGTCTCAATGCGGAGTACCTATCCAGGCTTGAACGCATCATCGACTTTGCTGACGCACTCGGGATGGTCGTAATCCTCGGTTATTTCTACTTTGGGCAGGACCAACGGGTCACTGACGAAAACGCCGTCAAAACCGCCGTTGACAACGCAACGGGGTGGCTCTTCGACAAGGGATACACGAATGTTATCGTTGAGGTGAATAACGAGTGTAACGTGAGATACGCACACGAAATTCTGCAACCGCAGCGGGTGCATGAATTGATCGAACAGGTGAAAGCGACGACGCGCAATGGAAACAGATACCTCGTCGGCACGAGTTACGGGGGCGGCAGAGTGCCGTTTGAGAATGTCGTCCGTTCCTCCGATTTCCTACTCGTCCACGGAAACGGCGTGAGCGATCCGAACCGCATCATTGAGATGGTCCAACAGACCCGCGAGGTCCCCGGCTACCGTCCGATGCCGATCCTTTTCAATGAAGACGACCATTTCGATTTCGATAAACCCCTAAACAACTTCGTTGCCGCTGTGAGTCAATACGCCTCATGGGGCTACTTCGATCCCGGTGAAAACGACTATTGCAACGGTTACCAATCCGTGCCAGTGCAATGGCAAATCAACACACCCCGCAAACGCGCTTTCTTTCAAAAGGCGCGCGACATCACAGGCTGATATTCTTCATAGCACCACCGAACCGAACCGCAAGGAAAATTAAAAAGGCGTTTACTTCATAGCACCAAGAACATAGCCTGAAATGAAATTATGCCTTAAATGGCATAATTTGTCTTTGCTTTACATTTGGAGGGCGGCTCTACGGAGAAGCACTTTATATATCAAACTCACTTGAACGAACCGCAAGGAAAATTAAAAGGGTGTTTACTTCATAGCACCAAGAACATAGCCCGGAACGTAGTGGAGGGGTTTTTGCTTGGGTGTTTCTTCAGCTCTACGGAGAAGCACTTTATATATCAAACTCACC
>JAJEIP010000114.1 GCA_022827885.1 Candidatus Poribacteria bacterium | reverse complement strand
TATCGGCTGTTGGCTATCGGTGAGAGGTTTTCGTTTAACAATACCCGCTTGCTGACTGCTGACTGCTGACTGCTGATTGCTGATTGCTATTCGCCACATGCCATCGTCGGCTAAAAATGCTCGAAGCCACTCACCGTTTCTATCCAACACAATCTGAGATACAGGGGGATGGAGACGTGCTTTCGGTAGCGGGAAACACCAGTTTGCGACCATAAAGAGCGTGGCGATCAACAAGAAAGATAGCATTACAGGCATCAGTCTTCCAAAGAGGCGGTGTCGGTTATAAGAGGGGCTTGTTAGACGAAAACCTCTGTAAGGGTTGGGTAACCCAACCCCTACGAAAGCTGAAAACTGAAAACGATTCATCATCAAATATTACGGTGTGGATACTCCCATACTTCAGTAGGGAGAGGAAACACCGCTCTCGGGCATTAGACACTGCTTTTCGGGGTTAAGGGTTTAGGGTTAAAGAAAAAGCACGCGGTTTTTTCGCGACTCACGGCTTCGCGTTTCTTCCCAGTGGGCTGCTTCGGTTCGTCCCTGCTGTCACCAGAGGTTACTTTGACCTGACCCGTTGCTGTCAAGAAAACAGGTAATGACCTTTCGGCTCTCTACCTCTTACGGAGTAGGTATATGTTTCCCCATCCCGATCGCGATGTCCAAGAGGAGTAGGACTTGGGGAGCATCCTTAACTATAGATACTACCACTTCTCTATAGCGTTTGATACACATTGTTTCGGCTGCCACACCGAGACATCGCGATATGTTACGGTAGTCAAGAACTTAATCCTATGAAGTGATAGGCGTGGCTGCCATCTTCACAAGCACCCTTGCTTTAGCGGGGTGTTCCTGACTCTGGGACCACTACAATGCGCATGCTACCCGTTACAGCAGATTTTGTTGTATCATACATTGCCTCGGCGACAATGGGCGGTAAGGTAAATTCGCCTTGTGTGACGGCGCGTAGCGCGTAATAGAATTTACGTTCGCGTTGGCGTGGGAACGTGCCGAAGAAAATGAGCCTGTCATCGCGAATATCGATATAATCCGGTTTGAAATCTTGCGTTTTCAACCATGAAATACCTGCTCGGGATTCTAATCGCGGATTCTCAATTTCGAATCCCGTAGGCAACATATCTACAACGACAACGTTTTCAAGGTTGGCGGTGAGTGCTTTAACATTTACCTCAGCGATGATGAGTTCTCCGTGTGCGAAGCTGCCTGTCCGTTCTTCACCATCTTTGTTAAAATAGCGTCTGCGGACCTGTAGTTCGTGCTCGTATTCTTCGATGAAGGAATCGCGTTGGATGCCAAACGCGCTCCAATAGTAGTAGCAACTGCCTTCACCTTTGACAGAAAGTTGGACACGCATCCCATCCCACATTTGATCGGTGTAACGGGTCTCCGTTGCGTCGAAGTCGGCGAAATGTTCGCCATTAAGCGTCAGGGTACCCGTGTAATTTCTATCCATCTGTTTCTTCAGAATCTTGCCGAGTGCCAGAAACGCAAAAGCGTTTTCTTGTGTTGTTGCCCATCGGTTCCCCTCAGATGCTGCAGCACTTAGGTTTTGGACGAGCATTGGGATTGACGGGTGGTTTTTGTTAACTTCAGCAAGAACGTCTAACATGATGGCTTGGGCTCGGATAGGGGAATCAAGCGTTCCGCCTGTCTCGCGATGTCCGTTGCCTTTATTAAAATTGGGTGATACTGACACCGGTAGCATTGACAGGGCGGTTTCTAGTTCGCCGCTGAGAGCGAACGCGCCTGCGAGTTGGAAATGGCTATAATCGCTAAGTCCGCTCAAACCTCTGTTTTTCAGATAGTGCATCGTGCCTCGGTCGGGGTGTCCAGCAGCAGCTAAGACGTAAGCGGCATAGGTTGCTAATGAAATATTTTTTCTGATCTCTTGTGCTTCGTTTTCTGTGTTTGGTGAGAATTTCGCTTCCGTTCTTAGACCTTCCAGCATTGCGTCATAAACCCGGTCTGAAACCTCGTAGCCTGCCTTTCGTGCCTCGACGAGGAAGTGAGACGCATAGATACTGCTCCAGGGGTTCACGTAGGTACCACCCGGCCAATAAGCGAAACGATCGTCTGCCTTCAACATACTTTCGATTTTCGTGATCCCCGCTGTGATGTAGTGGTCCACTGAATCTTCTGCTGCCAGCATCGGTTCAACACTTCGCGCCAAACCGCTGAAGTAAAGCAGCGGAAAAACCTTGCTCGTTGTTTGTTCGAGGCAGCCGTGCGGGTAACGTATAAGGTAACGGAGACTGTCAGCAAACTTAATATTTGGGAACGGAGATAACGTGAGACTAAACTCTGACGAATCGGGTATTAAATTTGACGGGAAAATAAAATCAACAGGTTCACCCGCGCGTACCGCTCCGTGTCCAGTTTGTGTGACGGGTGGCGCCACGGAACGCAGTGGGATTTGAACATCTAATTGTGTTGTTTGTGTCTGACCGTGTGCAGAAAGATTGAAGTTGGCTTCCCCGATTGCGTCCTGAACGAGAAGATCGAAAAAAACTTGTGCTTCTGCGCCTGCGTCGACCTTCTGGTCTATACTGAGTTTGTCTACTGTCTGGCTCTCGGAAACCCTCGGAGACTGTTGGTTTTCAGCAGAGCGGTGCTTTTGTTGATCGCTGATCGTTGATGGCTCATTATTGGCAGCCATTGCTGAAAGGAGTTGCACGTCGCCGGATGCTTTTAATTCGACCGTAAATTCCTCTGCCGCGCCCGTGCCGTTAAAGAGGGTGACCGGTACACGAACCTTATCACCACCCGCAAGGAATCGTGGAAACGTCGGCGTTAAGACAATAGGTTCGCGGACAGTCAGATGCGCTTCTGTGCCACCGTAATCGCCATCGGCGAATGCGACTGCCATCAACCTGAGTGTCCCATTGAACTGCGGGATCTTGAATTGAACAGTACCGCGACCATTTCCATCGGTTTTCACGAATCCTGACCAGAGTGAAATCGGTTTTACGCGCCGGATGCTGCCTGTGCTCAATCGCTTCCGCAGTTCTGCCTGTCGTGTCGTGGCTGCATCTCCCCCCGTACTTGAGTTGTCGATAACATTTGCGATTTCGGGGAGGATCCCACTATACACGTCAAAGGAGCGCGTCTTAAGCCCCCGCTGTCGATAGAAGTAGGCGTGTGGGTTGGGTGTTTTGAAATCGGTTAACGCGAGGATCCCTTCATCAACGGCTGCGATACAAACATCATATTTTTGCCAAGAACGTCTACCGTGAACTTGGAACGCTATCGTCACTTCGCTATTCGGTAGGACTGTCGCTGCGCTTTCTATATTCTTTTCTGGACTGGCGAGTGGAATCTTCTCCATATCCCCTGCATCGTTTCTCTGATTGAGCGACATTTCGATCGAAAGTCGTCTCCGCGTTTCATCTATCTTTAGGGGAATGACCCCGAACGCGCGCGCCGGGAGCGGCGACTTCTTAGCAGTTGTAGGAGGGGTTTGTAACCCCGATTCCACCCCGATGGCGCGCGTCAACGTCGCAGAGAGGTACACATTCGGTCTATAGGCGTAACGGATTGGGATTGATAAAGTTGTGGTGTTATTTTTCATCACTATTGTCTGGTAACTCAACACCTTTTCCCGTTCAATCGTCAGCAGGAGTGTGCCTGGAAAGGGTGCCTTAACATATAGTTTTGCTGTTTGTCCCGGACGGTAAGCAGTCTTATTAAGCGTCAGTTCCAGTCGAGTCGGATGTTCCATAGAAACTGGAATATTTCCCCATCCGCTGACATAAAATCCGAGTTCTGCTGTTGCTGTCGAGGCGAGGTCCTCAAGACGGACGCGGTATTCCCCATAATCTGCGGGCGTTAAGGTCACCGTCTGTACTGTCTCTGCTGAAGTTAGTGTAACCGTTTCCACTTCCGTTGTTTGAGGTTCCGAGACGTAGGCATAGTGCCCGGCACCGTTCTGACGGAGTATCGTGTTCCAATGGACTTTGTGGAGACTGAGCTTTAGGTCTCTTCCGGGTGCAACTGCCATTGTATCGTTAACAGCAATGTAGTCGAATTGGAGCGGTTGGTTAATTTTTACATCCCCGGTCTTTGTGCGTCGGAGTCCAACGTAATGCGAATAGGGGTGGATCACAACGCTGTGAGAAGCCGTGACGGCTCTGCCGCCGACTTCGCTAACGGTCGCTGTCAGCGTGCCGTTTAGCAGAGAAGGTGCTTTCAGCGTTTCAGGGATGGTGAACTGATAGGACGCTTTACCCGCTGCATCAGTTTTAGTTTCTCCCAATCCAATTCTTTGTTTTTCAAAATTGGAACGCGCATTCCCGAAGACAAACGAGTTCCACTGTGTTGCCCTTGCGTTGACTGCTGAATTTACAAACGAAACTGCTTCCAATTCACAGGAAGCTTCCACCGTGCGCCCTGCTGCAGGGGGACCGAATAGGTTAATAGCGGACACTTCAATGCCGAGTTCCTCTCCGAGTTTATAAGTGGATTTGTCCGCTGTTACAGCGACTTTTATCCGATCCGGCATGAATTCTTCGACCTGAAATTGGACTCTTCCAACGACCCGATCAGCGATCCGCATCTTGGTGATATAATTACCGGTCAAGGCATAGGTAGGGATAGGAATCTCCACATCGCAGGCACCGCTTTTGTTTGTTTGTAGTCTTAACTCCCGCATAATTCTGCCGTTTGGGGCGAGCACTTCAATCCTGGCAGGGAGCGGTTGTGGCGTCACCTGTTTTGGTCCTCGAACAATTCCAGCAAGTTGGACGGTTTCACCCGGACGATAGACCCCTCTGCTTGTGTAGAGGAACGCTTCATAACCTTTTTGCAGATAGGTAGAACCGGCAATGTTGAAATCTGCTGTTGCGATTTCGTGTCGGTTGAGTTGGATGAAGGCGAGATCATCCCGTTTTGCGGCGGTAATCATAAACGGTGTGAAGTCTTCAATCTTTTCCGCAACATCTGTGAACTGGATGTATCCTGCCCAGTTGGTTGTCCCCTCGAGGAGCGTTTGGTTATTATCGCTGATGAGTTTAACGCGCGCCGTTGGGACTGCCGCACCCGTCGCGAGTGATTTTACCCAAACGTATAGGTTATCTCCTAAGCGTTTGGCAGTGATACCCAAATCTGTGATGAGCACCCATTGATGCGCACTGTCCCACTCCCGCGCTGCGTTTCGCGCCACAACCTTGAAGATGCCGACATGTTCGTCTGAGAGATATTCTTCCAAGGAGATGGGTGTTGTTACCTCTTCGTTCAATTGGGACGGGATATCAAGTTCTTCTGTATGAATCGGTTTACCTAAGTTTCTGCTCCAGCGACTCCATCGTTCTAATTTTGATATGTAGATAAGGTTGTTCGCGAAAACTTTTTCGATATTGAGTTTCACGCTTTTAACATTAATTGTTGCGAGCCCTAAATTCAGATGCCCCTTTCTCGCGAGGAAGAAACCGTCGCCAAGAAACCGAAGTTGGGGTCGGATATCTGGGATTCTGAGGCGCGTTCTGTAATCTTGTTTTAAAACGGCATCGTTTCGGGCTGTGAGACCGCGTCGGATTTTTAGCGTGTAGGTAGTGCGCCGTTCGAAATTGCCGCGAATCTGCACGTTTCGATAGTCGGATGTCACTTGATGTGCGACTGCGGGGGTCAGTTCTATGTACGGCTCAATGGCATCGCTGAGTACCGGCGCGCTGAAACTCACCGAGATATAGGGGGTTCCATCACTTTCCCAAACGTCAGCGTATGTTACACCGAGTGTGCCTCTCCCACGGAGTATTACGGGTGTAACACTCGCTTTTTCTAAACCAATTTTCCCACCCGTACATTTGAATCCTTTTTCAATCTTAATCTTAATCTCTTGATCTGCGTTGCCGCGTTTTATACGTTGTGTCTCGAATGTTACCGTCCGCGCTGTTGCTGTGTTGGTTTGAATCTGGTATGGAATTTCTGTTTCATCGTCCAGTTCAATAGAGAGGTGCGCCTTTAAATCGACAATGGTTACAGGATAATTAAATGCGATCGTCCCGAAACCTGTTGCGTGTTCGCGGGCATCATTGGCGGTAAATTCCATACGTGCCTGCTGCACTGCAAAAGGATCCGTAGCGAATTTAAACTCTTTTTGTCCAGTGAGTAGAAATGTCTCAGATGGGTTAAGTTCTGGTGTGAGTTGAACAGTATATTGTGCAGAGGGTGCTAAAGGTGCGTCTAAAAAGAAACCGACTCTGTCCCGCGCGATCCAACGGGCAGCGCCTTGGACAGCTGGCGTGAACCGAAGTGCCTCTGCTGGAACTTCGGTCCCGACACGCGACTTATCGATAACCGCTTCCGAGAACGTAATCGACAGGTCAACCCATTGGGGAACCTCACCTTGTGGGCTGAAGGTCTTGACACTGTATCGTGTCCGAGCACGCATGGGCCCCTGTACAATATAGACGATACAGGCAGCAAGGAGTAAGGACATGAGTCCGATCACGCCGATTAAGCTTTTTAAAAGCAAATTTCGACTTCCGGGTTTCGCCGAAAGATTTCTGGAAAGTTTGGCTGCCATCGGACGCGCCTCCTGTACTTCTGAAGATTCTGTATTTAACTAACACGCGTAATAGGGCAAAAGATACGCAAGTTCCAAGGATTTTATAAGAGCAATTTTTATGCCAACTGTCTATTGTTATGATCTTAAACGTTTAAGGTGTAGTCATCAAGTTTGACGGTCACTGAAAAAGGTGAAAAGGGTGTCTTTAAGTGACGTTATGTGTAAATATAAACACATAGGGACGGATGTGGAAATCCGTCCCTATCAGGATTTACGCAATTTTGACGGTATAACGCTTCGTTAAAGGGTAAACTCTAAAAAACAGAGACGTTCTCGGGACACAACCTAACAGGTTATGCTACAAAAGAGCAATCTGCATACGTCTTTAGAACCAGAATCGGGACATCAAAATAATCTGGTCTGTCCCCTGAAGTTGGCGCAATGTCCCTTTGTCTTTAGTGGCGTCATCGGCATTGCGGTCAGCATTGGCGAGGTTCGCCCAGTAAAAGAGAGAAATTGCCCCGTTTTCGATAAAATTGTACTGGGCACTGAGTGTAACCCGTTGGCTTGCATCTCCCTTAACCCCTCGATCTGGGTCAAACAAACCGTATCGACCGGCGACGGTGAATTGGGGAAGAATGCGATATTTTGCTCCAACGTAATACCCCTTTGAATCAACAGCGTCCGGTGTGAAAGCGGCGACCTCTCCGCTATTTCCAAAATTGAATTCACCCTCAATACTCACCCCTGCGTAGGAAGCGGTGAGAAATGCTCCGATGAGGCGTTCCCAGTCTTCGGTTGATTTTTCAAGGATTGCGGATACCCCTGCTCGAATTGGGCCGAGCTGTGCACCAAGAGTCCCGAGTCCGCCTTTCGCTGCGGTGGTATTGGTATTAAAGAAAGCGGCATTGTAGAAAATTTGCCCAGCACTCCCCCCCATTTCAACCCCGACATCCCGTTTATTAGAACCGAGTCCATACCCTTCTCGAACAAGGATATTGTGGTCCTTCTGTTTGATAGCGAAGGGCAGTCGAAATTGTCCGACTTTGACATAGAGATGCTTTGGAATGGCATCTACCGTTGCAAACGCATTCATCGTTGTCCCGGCGTTATTGGAAAGGGTAAGCCGGACGTGTTCAGAGGCTTCTGCGTTAAACGTTACTTCCGCTTGCATGAGCAGAAATCTGTCGACTGAAGAGTGGCATGAATTACATCCAGCGATTGCATTCTCTGCTTCGTTGACATGTGTTGTTTTGATAAAAGCCGTCTGGAAATCAAACGAGGTTGTGAGTCGTTTGACGACCTCCTTGACCTCTTCGGTCACGGCTTCCATGTCGAAGTCCTCGGGAAATTCAAAATAGTTCTCTTCAAAAATCTCGCCGACCCGATTTCGGGGTCCGCCGCCAGCCGGGTCAAGATGACAGAAGCTGCACTCTTTCTCAAGTTCGGTTGCAAACTCAGGTCGTGCCTCCACAAGGATCGGAAAAAAAAGACTGAGCGAGATACTCGCTATGAACGCGAGCCATGGAAACAGTGATATACCTCTGGATATATCCGACGATTTTGGCAGTAGGGTGATATTACGCAGGTATCTCGTCCAGTCGTTAGCGTATGAATTCAAAAGATGCTCCTTATCTTTTAATCAAGTTCCGTGAACACGTAATCAATATCTTCAACACGGGCATGACATCCCCAACAGATCCGGTCTTGCGCTATGACGCTGAATTCAGCATCTGCGGCGTTTCGGACGTATTCAATAAACTCCCAATCGTTATGATCGGGATCCGTGCCTGCTTTTTTCCGCATAATCGCGATAAGCCCGATATAATCCTTACCCGGCCGAATCGCATCTTTTACGACGATACTTCCATCCGGATATGGGAACTGCTGGGTCCCGTTCGGTGCGATGGTGTCCCGTGTTTGATTGACGTAAACGTTTTTTGTCCCGTTGTGTGGGTCACCACCGGGTACAGGCGGGATGGGTTCTGCGTTTAATTTGAGCCATTGTGTGTAACCTGCCACATCATCCGGTAAGCCGGGGAGTGCTACTGCCGGTGCTGTAGGTTGAACGGGTTCCTCTATGGTCATGGTTTCTTCTTCGGATTTTTCAATGATTTCTTCCAATTGTTCGCTGGCACAGGCGGTGAAAAGCAGCGCTATTGCCAGGACAGCCAGCAGGTTTCGTGGAATAGGTTTGTAATCCTGAATTCCCATATGTGTTTTCATGATGAATACCTCGTTTTTTCATGGACAGAACTTAGGCAATTCTCTTTCTAATTGAATACTTTTCCATAAACATGTAGCATAAATTTTTAGTTTGTGCTACCGTGTATCCCTTCAGAAAAGTCGTGCGTCCGATATTTATTTTCAGAAATGGTATTATACCGTAATGACGCAATTTAGTATACAACAAAATAATGAAGGTTTCAAGGGACTATGTTTCACCAAAAGTTATTGAAAGTAGTGCCCTTTTGCGTATAATTTATGTGCTTTAAGTATTAAACATACCTATCCTTTATTAGGCGAGGGCGCTGGGCCTCGCCTTTTCTCATTGTCAAATCAGCAAGAAAGGGTCCTATTGATTTTACAGAGGATCTATGATATAATTTTACATAAATAGTTTGAGGGACACTACAAAACTTAACGAGTGGTATGTTTGTTCCCTCCTACCTTCGCAAAAGAGAGGAAATTAATCAATGCCAGAGCAAAGTATTTGTCTCAAAGATATAAATTCATTCGGGTATGATGTTATCGCGACAGTGTACCAAACGGATGCCTTCAAGGCGAATATAAAATATGACGTTAATGGTAAATTACTGATAATTCATGAAGGCCGCGTGATATGTTCATTTCATGCTGAAAAGTCGGAGGATGATGAAGGCAAAGTTTCAGCAAATTTCAGTCGAAATGGATATGAGGGTTAATTACGGAAATATTTTAAAATGAAGGTTCGACTGCTCATAAAACTGATTGAAGATGATGGGTGGTATCTTGTCCGGACGCGAGGCAGTCATCGGCAGTTTAAACATCTGACAAAATCTGGGACCGTAACGATTGCCGGAAAACCAAGCACAGATGTCCGCCCCGGCACGCTGAATAGTATTCTCAGGCAAGCTGGGCTCAAATGGTGAGGTAAGTAACTCATGGAATACGTCGTTGTTTTTGAAGAAGGTGAAAACAGTTACAGTGCTTATGTTCCCGATCTTCCCGGGTGCATCGCGGCAGGAGACACAATGGAAGAAGTGTGGACGTTGATTGCAGAAGCTATTGCGTTTCATATTGAAGGGATCCGGGCAGATGGCGAAGTTGTTCCATCGTCGTCAAATTCACCCGTTCAAATCGATCCGGGTACGTTGTCCGCATTGATTGCGGTCCAGGTTTAGAAGGGACTTCGCTAAAATTGTAAGAAACGTTTAGACCTGGGAGTATACCAGAGAAATGGAATGAGGAGAGAAACGAAAAACAATGCTCAGAAATTTATTCAAAGGTGGTGGTAAAAGCCACGATGAATCCGAGGGTGTAGATGAACGGAGGAGTTGGTTCGATCGGCTCAAGTCCGGCTTGACGAAAACCCGGGACCAGTTCCTATCCCAATTATCAGGACTCCTACGGGTTGGCAGAAGAATCGACGAGGATCTGATGGAAGAAATCGAGGAGATTTTAATCCAGTCAGATGTGGGGGTTGATACAACCCTGACCCTAATGGATAACGTTAGGGAGCGGGTGAAGTCGGAAGGCTTAAGCGATTCTTCAGAGTTGGCATCCGTCCTAAAATCGGAAATACTCAATTTGCTTGGAGTGGATGTGCCGTTGCAAATTAAAGATGAGAAACCGTATACGATTTTAGTGTTGGGTGTGAATGGTGCAGGCAAAACGACAACTATCGGCAAACTCGCGAGTCGCTTTATCGCGGACGGACACCGCGTGCTTGTTGCCGCGGGAGATACGTTCCGTGCAGCAGCCGAGGATCAACTCAGTATTTGGTGTGAACGTGCTGGCGCGGAACTCATCCGGGGCGGCGAAAATGCTGAACCCGCCTCTGTCGTCTTCGATGCAATCCACGCCGCGAAACATCGCGATGCAGATGTACTCATCGTAGACACTGCTGGTAGACTCCATACCAAAAAACCGCTGATGGATGAATTGTCGAAGATTGGACGTGTGATGGGACGCGCGCATACCGGGGCACCCCATGAGGTACTCTTGGTCGTTGATGGGACGGTTGGTCAAAATGCACTGATGCAGGCGAAGATTTTCAATGAGGCTGTGCCGATTACAGGGGTAGTCGTTACAAAACTTGATGGCACTGCCAAAGGGGGGATTGTCATCGCGGTGAATGCGGAAATCGGGGCACCCGTCAAACTCATCGGCATTGGTGAGAAGCTCGACGATTTGCGAGATTTCGCGGGGGCAGATTTCGTTGAAGCCCTCTTTGCAGAAGAGACAGCAGGCACACCGGAAAGTTTGCAAGTGTAACTTCTGTAACCAGGACCTAACCCCCTTATCAGGGGGGAATTGTGTCTATCTATTTTTATTTTAGGATCCACCATAAAATTACGAAGTCCGTAAAGTTGCTGAGAACTTCCTAACTTTACGGACTTTAGAACACTTTTTAACGCTCTTAATCTGTTTCTCGTAGGTAGGGGCGGAGATGTTTGCGAAGGTTACGATGCGCGTGGAGCAGATGGGCTTTGACTGTTCCATCGGATCGCCCAACGGTCGCTGCAATATCTTTAAGTGATAACCCGTCCCAGTGTCGTAAAATGAAGATTTGCCGTTGTTTTGGCGGAAGCCGACGGACAGCTTTCCGGATATGAGCCCTCAACTCCTTATTTTCCATTGCTTTTGCGGGTGATTCTGAGCGGGGATCCGGGATATTGGACATCGGCAGTTCCTCGGAATCCTCGGCGTCGTAGAGGAGGACTTCCGATCTTGCTTTTTTCCGTAGGAAATCGATACAGAGATTCACCGTAATTCGGTAAAGCCAACTGTAAAACTGACACTGACTCTTGAAGTCGCCTAATCCTTGATATGCGCGTATGAAAGCGTCTTGTGTCAAGTCCGATGCGTCTTCTGGGTTTGGGACGAAGCGTTGCACCAAACGATAGGTGCGTTTTTGGTAACGGGTAAAGAGCAGATCAAATGCGGCGGTGTCGCCTTGTTGAAATCGCTCGATTAGTTTAACATCCTCGTTACATTCTGGAGGGATGCTTTCTGGGCTTTGGGATTTCATGTTCTCCTCTTAAGCGTCATTGACCGGGAAAGGGGTTTCTAACTTTGTTAGGTTCTGGCAGCGAAGTTGGCTATACGAGCGTCGCTAAACCCCATTATTGGAAGTCAGAAACGCAAGTGGTCATTGACAAAATGGAAGTCACTGATTCGTTTGTTTGTAGACACTGCGAAACCAACGTTTATATCTCTGGCTGTCTTGAACCATCTGTTGTAGGACAATTAATTCTTCGTCTTCTTCGGCATGTGGATTTGTCTCGAGCAACGATAATAATTCCTCATAGACCAGGGCATCTTCCTGGATGAGTGATGAGAGGAGTCTCTCGAAATTCTCACCATGTCCGAGCATTCCCAACAGTTGGTTCGTGTGGCGTATCTCCTCAGAAGCAGCTTGGTTCAGGTATGCTGCAAGTTCATGTTCGTTGCGTTTTTCGGCGATTTGTGCGAGAATCAATCGCATCCCGACAAGTTTGAGTTTTGCTTGTGCCAGTTCGTCCAGATCCGCTTCAAACCGTTTTTGTAGATGGTCCGCGTCACGTGGATGTAACTGCGCATAACTTGGCCACACCGGCTTCGCCATCACCTGTTTCAACCGTTTTAGGCTGTCAATCAGGGTTTCCTGCTCTTGTGGGGATAATTGTCCAAAAGTACTTTCCCAAAAGTTTGTCTCGTGGACGACGCGTTCTCGGAAAAGTTTTTCAGACTGTGGGGTGAGTTGAATCCGTGCACGTCTCCGATCCTTATCACATTTACGACGAACGACCCAACCGTGCCGTTCAAGACGACTCACTAAGGCGGATGTTGTATTATGGGCAAGACCCAAATGCTCGCCGAGTTCACTCACTGACATACCCGCCTCGCGCCCATACCAATGAAGATGTTGGAGAGCGTTGAATTGGACAATCGTCAGGCGATTCGGGACGACTTCCTGAATAAACCTCGATTTGACAGCCGCCTGCGCATGACGCATCACTCGCATCACGACATCAATTTCAGTATGGAATTCCTGGTCTTTAGACATATTTTGGCGATACTTTCAAGCCAAACTTACTGTTGAGTGAAAGTCGGCGGTGTTGGGTAATACTTTCAAATCACAAAAAGTTATTATGTCCTATATTGGACATATTTTCCGTCGTATACGATAGAATAATTATACACCGACTTTATCCAGATGTCAAATTAAACTGCAAAAAAATGGTAATTTTCGGGAGTTTTTCGTCCAAACTTGGTGTTTGACTAAAAATTATCTGCATTTTTTCCGAAATTGGCGGTTTTTAATTGCTGCCGACGAGGCGTTGTGCCTTCATCTTTCGCTTGCGCTTCGCTTTCGACTTAGGTTTCAGTGCGTTCTTTTGGATGTGCTGCGCTTCTTGATTATTTTTGCTTGGTTGATTCACTTGAAGTACTTGTTGCTGCTGTGCCACATACTCAGCATAGTTGCCTTCGAAAAGTTCCGCAGTCCCTCCGGGGTTACCATCAAAAATTAGCAATTTTGTTGCGAGATTGTTCAGCAGGTACCGATCGTGAGAAATAATAAAGAGCGTTGCCGGATATTCCGCCAGTGCTGCTTCCAATGCCTCGCGTGCCGGGATGTCAAGATGGTTCGTTGGTTCATCGAGGAGTAGGACATTCGCATTCGCTAATAGTAACTTCGCGAGTAGCACCCGGCTCTGTTCTCCACCGCTTAAGTTTCCGATCCTTTTGAACACATCATCACCGGAAAATAGAAACTTACCCAAGAAGTTACGTATTTCGCCTTGTGTATGTTTCGGTCGAAGTGCCCAGATTTCGTCAATAATTTCGTTGTCTGGATTGAGTCCCTCCAATTCCTGCGCATAGTACCCAAGCTTAAGTGTGGGACCTACCCACATTTCCCCCTCGGTTGGCGCTTCGTCGCCTAAGATCATTCGGAAGAACGTTGTTTTTCCTGTGCCGTTCGCCCCAATAATTCCGATAACATCGCGTCGGTATACCTCAAAATTCAGATCCGTAAAAATGACCTTATCGCCGAATGATTTACCAACCTTTTGGCATCGGAGGATGTCGTTTCCACCGCGGGTTTCAGGCGTAAAACTGAGACTGAGGGTCGGTGCATCGGATTTCGGTTTTTCGACTCTTTCCAAGCGATTCAGTTTTTTCTGTCTACCTTGTGCCTCTCGTGTGCGTTGCCCCGCCATGTTACGGCGGATAAAGTCCTCTTCGTGTTCAATGAACGCCTGCTGTTTTTTGAATGCTCGTTCTGCGACTAATTGTTCAACCCTTTTCGTTTCGACGTACTTGGAGTAGTTTCCACGATAAATTTTTATCTGGTGTTCTTCGAGTTCCCAAACCTTGCGAACGACCTTATCTAAGAAGTACCGATCGTGAGAAACGACGAGGACTGCGCCGTTGTATTCAACGTTGAGATAGTTTTCGAGCCACTCAATTGCGTTGATGTCGAGGTGATTCGTGGGTTCGTCAAAAAGCAGGAGATCTGGCTTTTCAAGGAGCAGCTTTGCGAGTGTCGCTCGGCTTTTCTGTCCACCGCTGAGAACACGAATCGGGAGATTGAAGTCCAGTTCGCTGAAACCTAAACCACCGAGGATACGATTGATCTGGTGTTCATAATCGTAACCCCCGAGTCGTTCGTGCTGTTCTTGAATCCGAGCGTATGCTGCTAAGAGGTCTGGTGCCTCTTCTGTTTCCATCTCCTCTGCGAGCAAGAGCATCTTGTCTTCAAGCGCACGCCGTTTTTCAAAAACCTTGAGCATCTCTTGCCTTAGGGTGCAGTCATGTGCGAGATCCGGTTCTTGACTGAGGTAACCGATGCGTAAGCCCTTCGCTGAGACAACTTTCCCTTTAAAATTAGCAAGCAGACCGTTTATAATTTTAAGTAACGTTGTTTTTCCTGTGCCGTTACGACCAATTAATCCGATTCGGTCTCCATGCTCAATTGAAACCGAAATATCGTCGAGAATCAGGTCTGGATCGTACAATTTGGTGACGTGTTCTAATCGTATTAAAGACATTTTTTTCTAACTGACCGCTGATTGCTATTTCTGTGACGGGTTTCTGTCAACAGATCGTTCTTATGAAGTTTAAATTGAGTACTGCGGGTAATCATTTCCTGATATGTGTTGGCGCGATGTGCGTCTGGACGCCGGATGTTAAATTGCCTGAATCGCCAGAACGCTATGGAGAGGGCGGCGTACTGAACAAAGCAGTCTAAGGACTGCCACTCACTTTCTGTCAAAGGCCGCACTGCGTTGTAAGCGTCTAAGAACCGCTGTGCAGCTCCAAGATTTAGCCGATCCTCCGGTGTATAACAACAACCGATAAGCGTCATTCCAACATCGATTAACAGTGTATCATAACATCCCTCCTCGAAGTCGAGGATCGCGACCATCTGATTGCCGTCGAAAAGGGTATTATCCAAAAAAAGGTCTCCGTGTAGCAGTCCCATCGGAAGTCGTGCATTGAGTTGGGATTCCATCGACGCCAATTGCGATTTCAACGATTCAACGAAGGGATGCGTGGCGAAGGGTGTGCCTTGGACCTCCTCGAAAAAAGGAGTCATTTGTGAGATACCCATTGCAAATCGGGGCAGTCCGGCGATGGGTGGAATATAATGCAGCTGCGCCAACGCTTCACCGAGTTGTGCCAGCGTATCCGGTGAAGATTGGGGTTGTTCCCCTTGCAGGAAGGGATAGAGCATCACACTGCCGAATGTCTCGTGGGTGAGGTATTTCCGGTCTTTCGTTGGGATCGGATATACCGTGGGGTAAGCATGCTGCTGGAGATGTTGCAACAGTTCAATTTGCATGTTAAGTTCTGCTGGATCTTTTTCATCGCAAATTTTGAGCAGAAACTCCCCCGCTGTGGTTGTTAGTTTAAAGTTGCTGTTCCCGAATCCACCGGGGATCTCATCAAGTTTCAGCGATGTGCCAATCGGATATTGTGAGACAATACGCGCGAGTTCTGTAGGTGAAAGGGTTGTGTAGCGTGCCATATCTTCCGGCTGTGGTCTTACTAATTCGATTCAGTGTTTTTCTCTAATTCTCGAAATTCTGGAGAGTTACGAATATTATCAAAGGCAGGTTCCGTTTTCGCTGCGGAAAGTGCTGCCTTGTCCACGCGAATTGCCTCACGCAACGAAGCGATTGAGAGTCCTTTTTCTGCCTTGTGTGAATAGGCGACCGCGAGGTTATAGTGTGCCTTCGCGAAGTCAACATCTAACTGCGTGGCGCGTTCCCATGCTTGAATCGCTTTGTCGAGTTCGCCCAAATTTCCATAGACAACGCCTAATGTGAAAAACGGCATAACCCACCCGGGTTCATTCTCGATTGCCAAGCTGAGTTCCATGATGGCTTGTCCAAAGTTGCCATCGTTGGCATACGCCATGCCCCAATTATAGTGTGCGACGGCAACGGGATTCGGTTCAGGGACGTCCGTGCTTTGTGAGTAAGGGATCGCTTTCGGACCGCATGCAATGAAACAAAGCATCAAACCTACAATTAACATTAACCCACTACAGCGTAATTTGTTCAGTCCGTATAGAAAAGTCATAATTTTCCCTCCATCACTTCCTTAAATATTAGCAAAAGATGGGATTGGAATCAAGGTGTCTCCGATTTTTCCACGTAAATGGCGTAGACTTTCGGGTCTTCTGGACGGATTCCGGCGTAATTCAGCCTGATTCGGATTGTTCCATTTCTCCCGTCAATCCGTTTCCCTTTTTTCCATGCCACCGTCTGATGAAACCCCGATGTGAGAGGAAGACAGTCGTCTCTGATGTACCCTTCGATGGGTTGAAAACGCTCGTCTAAGATGTCAAGTGTAACCTGACCGTATTCCGACAAACCGTCAACATTCAGTGCCACCGTACAAGATTCTCCTTCAAGGTCAATGAGTGTCGAAATTACGTGGTGCGGTTGTTCTGTTTTTCGACGCATATCCGCCGCCTGAAAATAGCCGAGTCGATCCCGTTGCCACGTTGCGATCCGAACCCCGTTACTCAGTTGCTCCGGCCACGGGGCATACCAGAAAAGTGTCTCATCACCAACGTTCTCAAAACCTTGTCCCTGCATAAGTGAGGCATGTTTGAAATTCATCGGTGTTGGCAAGTGTTCAAAATCGTCTTCCGCCGCCTCTACCATCTGAAAATCTGGAATCGGTTCGCGATAATGCAGTGCGTCATTGCTGACAACCAAACCGAGATCCATCGTCACGTGCCGACGATCGTTGTTCTCCGGTCCGTGCCACTGTCCATAGAAACCGAGGATCACATTCCCACGGTTCCAGAGTGCCGCACCGAGATGGACCTGTTCCCCTTGGTGTGCGCCGTAGACGACAGGTCTTGGCGGGATATTGCCGCGTCTGAACCCCAAGCACGATGCCTCGCTCCACTGTTCAAAATCGTAGGACGCATACATCACCATCTGCCGTGTAGGACCGATGTGGCTTCCACCGTGGCCACTCAGATAGTAGCATCCCTTGAATTTCGTAACGCCGGACATCTCACAGGAGGGTGGATTCGGGTGCCGTTCAGCTTCTCGCCATCGGAGTCCGTCTTCACTGAACATGACTGCGAATTTTGGGGAATATTTTGAAGTCTCAATAATGGCTTTGAACCGACGTGCGGGATCGGGATCGTCCGGCTCATAGTAGACCACGCAGGCTTGGATGTGATATTGTCCGCCTTGTATATCGACGAGATTGTTTCGGGTGGATCCGTTATATGCGACCAGTCCGAGTTCCGGTTTCTCCCAGGTGTATCCGTCACGACTTTTTGCGAAACACACCCGTTGGTGCCAACGCTCGTCGTCTCCGTGTCCGAGATACCACATCCAGAGTTCGTCGCCGACGCGATGGACGGACCCGTAATAGATGACGCAGGCACTGTCTGGCGCGCCGGGCGAACCAGGACGCACCACAATTTGCGTCCGATCGACCCCGGCTCTGTAAGGCACGAGTTGTAGACGGACGCAGTGTTGAAACGGGATGCTGTAGTCATCGAAAGGAAAAAGCACTATCTGATCTGTACTAACGTGTTCGGGATTGTTTTTGATAATCATGTTGTAGTTATCGGTTATCCGTCTTCAGGTGTCAGTTAAAGCGGTTTCTGGCGTACATCAGGCGTTTCTTTTAAAATTGCGGCGTAGATGCGCGGTTTAAGGGTCTGGCTCAATTCGGAAAATGGGATATGTTGTGCGAGGGTGATTGCCACCAATTCGTCTCGCGGTGAAATCCAAAATTCGGTGCTTGTCCCGCCAATCCAGCCGTATTCATCCACTTGGGAAGCGGGTATCCAGTCCGTCTGCTGGACGCGAACCGAGACACCGAGGCCGAAACCGAGTCCGGCGTAACGTTCATCCGGTTTTTTATCCAACGGTATCAAATGCGCTGGTAAATGATTGCGCGTCATCAATTCGACGGATTCAGGCTTCAGGAGCTGTTTTCCGGCAAGTGTGCCTCTGCCTGAGAGCATCAGACACAATCGGGTAAAATCAGCAGCGGTAGAGACCAAGCCGCCACCGGCAGATAGGAATTTCGGTTTCTGTATAAAACTATTTTTGGATACATGACCTGTTCCGCCCTCCGGAGCATCAATCGTTTGTAGACCTCCGCCCGGTTTTGGACCGTACATATTCGCGAACCGATCTATTTTCTCCTTTGGCACGTAAAATCCGGTATCGGGCATACCCAACGGTTCGAAGATCCGATCGGCTAAAAACACATCAAAGGGCTGACCGGAAACTACCTCAATTAATCTACCCAAGACATCTGCGGCGATGCTATAGTGCCATTTCGTTCCGGGTGGGTACAACAACGGAATCCTGCCGAGCCTCTCAACCATCTCCTGTAGGTCGCACGCATGCAGACGGTGCAGACCTGCCTCGCGATAACGTTTATCGACTGCGGTTTGGCCTGCCATATATCGTGCGGCACCCGGCAATCCAGCGGTATGACGCATCAAGTCTCGGACGGTCATCTCTCGATCTGCTTCAACCAACCGGAGCGATTCTCCATCTGCATCCACTGCCACTTTCAACTTACCCAATTCGGGTAGGTAGGTCGAAGCCGGGACATCCAGTTGTAGTTTTCCTTCCTCACAGAGCATCATCACTGCCACTGCGGCGATCGGTTTGGTCATTGAATAGATACGGAAAATCGTATCTTTTTGCATCGACTTATTCGCTGCAATGTCCATCATACCGGATGCCTTAAAGTATGCCACTTTACCACGCCGTGCCACAACTGTGACCGCACCCGCGAGTCGTTCTTCGTCAATAAACTTTTGCGACGTCGTGGAGATACACGCAAGTCGTTTTGCTGAGAGTCCTACCTCGTGTGGTGCCGCGGTTAGATTGGAAGTTAGTCCTACGGTTTCCATAATGGCGTTCTATTTTTTCAGGAGAGTTTCGAGTGCTAAGGATTCACGGGTTTCTCCTGTTAAGGATACCACATCAGCGATAGAATGTCACATTTTTTGCGCAATATGCCTTCTTAGGCTACACAAGGGCATTCAGGATTGGGAGTAGGGTGCGTATGGTTGGGACCTCTCGAAATGTGAAGCCAAACTGTGAGAAATACGCAGAGGCCGCGAGTGCGTCAGCGATAAGGGGCTTTTTTTCTAACGCCTTTGAGACACCGAGGATAAGGGACACATGCTTCTGTTCAGCGAGCGTGTTGAGTCGCGCGATGAGATGTCCTTGATGCCACGGATGAAATAACTCAATGGCGGTCTCTACACCGCTTTTGTGAACGAGTTGATAGTCTGGGAAGCAGTAGAGATCGCCCGGTAAAGGAAGGAACTGACTGCCGGGACGGATCTGCCAGTCATCGGTTTTGTTCCCCAGCATTGTCTGAAAGAGTTGAATGTCTTCAGGGATATAGGCGAGGAACTGTTGCGAAATCGGCTTAATCCCGCACGATTCATCGAGAGATAACCGCCAGCGAGTATTTCGGAACTGGATTTCCGCAGTGAGTTCCCATTTCGGTTGATGCAGCACGGCGACGAAGAAATTCGCCAAATTCATGCCGTATCGTTTTGTTTTGTAAAAGAGATTGAGCGGTCCGTCCACCGTAATCTGATAGCGTTCTTCTGCTTTCCGAATCGTGGAGAGGAGTTGGTTGAATCTGAGATACTTGAACAGTTGACGGAGTTCGGCTGTCATGGCGTCGACGAGTTTTAGCGTGAGACTATTGCTATGGAGAAGTAACCCTTGGACCTGTGCGGTGTTATAGCGGTGGAGCAAGTGTTCAGCAGAGAGCGTCTTGAATGTCAAGACCTGTTGATTGCTCGGCAGATCTGCGTAAAGCTTAGCAGTTAGGTCCGCTCCGTCTGTCGGATCAACTTCTGGTTGCGATTCTGCCAACACTTTGCCCTGGTAATCGGCGTAATTCTCGAACGTTTCTTGTGAAAGTAGGCGGCTTGTCTCCGTGAAGAGTTTTTGTCGAAATGCGATCAGTTCTTCGTTGGGTGTCGTATCGAACTCTGTCCGATCTAACAGAAGTTTTTCGAGACCGCGCTTGACAATAGGGGTTCCCGGTGTGCTATCAATAATGTGTTTGCTGCTTTCCAAAAGCGTCGCGCGCGGCTTGGCTGGTGATTCTTCAAAAACAGCGATTAATTGCTCGGCGATTCCCAATAACCGATTATCTGCTGGATTCACAAACTGTGGTAAAATCTGCCCGTTCTGGGTTTTGTAACGGAGCAGATCTTTGGTAAGCATTTTTTAATTATACCTTGCGGTTCGGTGTCCTGTTAGAAGACTGGTAGGCGTGATGTTGTCTGCGCCGCTTGTTGACATAGTGTTCACCGGTCTGTTTGGAGATGAGTTCGTAGAGCACTGCTTGTTTGCCTTCTCGCTTGCGGAGGATGCGTCCTAACCGTTGGACGTGTTCTCGGACACTGCCACTTCCAGAGACAATGATGCCGACATTCGCTTCCGGGACATCTACGCCTTCGTTGAGGACTTTAGAAGTGACGAGGATGGAATAGGTGCCATCGCGAAACCTGTTCAAAAAATCATTCCGCTCCTTAAGTTTCGTCTGATGCGTTAGCACTGGCAGAAAGAAACGCATGCCGAGTTGATACGCCGTATCGTTGTCCTGTGTAAAGATGAGGATCCGATCCCCGCGGTGCCGCTGAATGAGTTTCCACACCCATTCCTGCTTTGTTGTTGAGGCAAAACTGAGCTGCTTCTGCGCGAGATACGCTTTAAAGACAGCGCGCCCTTCCTCTGTTTGAGAGGCTTTCCAGAGAAAATAGTGCCAGCCGCGCGGGGTCCCCATGTTAATGCGCTCCTGTTTAAGGAAGTTCAAATAGGTGCGTCGGGCTTCTTCGTACCGAACCCGCTCTGTATCTTCCATCTCAACCGCAATCGTGACAACTCGGTACTCGGAGAGCGTTTTCCCAGAGAGTTCTTGCACCTTCGCTTCATAACACGGTTCACCGATAAGTGTATAGAGCCGACTTTCTTTTCCATCGGTCCGTTCCGGTGTCGCTGTCAACCCGAGGCGAAAAGGAGCAATGCTACTGATTGCGGCATATTGATACTGATCGCTCGGTAGGTGATGGCATTCATCGAAGATAACAAAGCCGAACCGATTTCCGTAATAGGGTGCATGCATGACAGCGGATTGATACGTGGTGACAGTGAGATCTTTCAGTTCGTGATAACCACCGCCATACAGTCCCACTTCTTGTCCGAAGTGTTCTTTCAGCACGGTGTACCATTGCTGCATTAGGTCGATTGTCGGCACGTGCACGAGTGTGGGACGTTGCGTGTCGGCGATGAGCAGAATCGCGATAAAGGTTTTACCGGCACCGGTAGGGAGGCTCACTACACCCCGTTTGCCGTTGGCGTGCCACGCGTCTATTGCCTCGGTCTGATAAGGGTACGGGGACATCGGGTGTTGGTGTGTGAAGGCTTCGACTGTGAACTGCCGCGCCGTGTCCTGATACACGATATCGTGTGCGCGCAGCTGCGAAACGATATGCCGATAGCGATAGGCGGGTGCGCGAAAGGTGAGGGTGCGTTCATCCCAGCGGAGATCTGGCAATCGGGTTTCGAGTGTCTCTGGAACGTTCTGTAAGATGAGAGTGCCTTTGTCGAAGTCGATTTTTAACGGTGTTTCCATAAATCACACCTTCACTTCAGGAGGGCGGTACGTGAGATAATCGGCGTATCTAAGCGTTTAGAGAGTAGGGCGTGCGGTTCTTGAAATACTGTTTTTTATTTTTTACCTTTTCGCAGAATTTGTCAAGGAGGAATTTGACATTTCTGCGGAAAAGTGTTAGAATTCTGAGAAGATTCGTTTTAGCCTTTTAATAGAGAGGTGTTAAGCATGGACAATCAAGAATTCCAAAGACACGTCTTAAATTGGATAGAACGCGTGGATGCTCGCCTAGAACGCGTGGATGCTCGCCTTGGTTCACTTGAACAGGATGTAAGTTGGATAAAGGGAAAAATGGAAGGTCGTTCTGAGTCATCATCAACGCACCGAGCGAACCTTGCTATCGGTATTAGTATTGTTGTTGGTATTGGAAGCCTCATCGGACTCATTATTAGTTGGGTGAAGTAAGAAACAGATTAGTTCCCTGTCAAAAATGGATGTATCTCATCCTATTCCATTTCTCTCCAATAAACTACCGGTGATTTGAAAATGAAGCCACTTTCCCTGCTAAAATGGACGTTAAAATCTACAGAGAGGAACAGAACCCGTGCCGAAACTCATAATCATGCCGCCACAGGACGCGGAATCACACGAATGGGCTGAACGTCTCCAGAACGAATTGCCCGCATACACCGTCGTTTTACCAGAGACAGACGAAGCAGTGAACGAGCACCTCCCGGATGCAGATGCTGTCTACGGTTGGGTGTCCCCTGAACAACTGCCGTTAGCGAAAAATCTGAAGTGGCTACAGAACCCCGCTGCGGGTCCCTTCCCCGGCTACTATTATCCAGCGTTGATCGAACATCCCGTCGTCGCCTGTAACCCGCGTGGTATTTACAACGACCATATTTCACAACATATCATGATGTTCGTGCTTGCCCTTTCGCGTGGGCTGCCTTACTATATGGATGCACAACGTGAAGGTGTTTGGGAGAAAGATGCCCGTAAAAGTGGATACGTCGACCTCGCACAAGCGACAGCGTTAATTGTCGGTGTTGGCGGTATTGGGCATGAAACCGCACGACTCTGCGATCAATTCGGGATGAAAGTGATCGGTGTCGATCCGAGGTGGGAGTATGAAGTGCCTTTTGTAGAGAAGCACGAACCCGCGGAACTTGACGCACTCCTCCCGCTCGCCGATTTTGTGATAACGACGACACCACACACACCAGAAACCGAGGGAATGTGGGGTAAAGACCGTTTCACCCTGATGAAACGGACGGCTTACTTCATTAATATCGGGCGCGGTAAGACGACAAAACTCGCCGACCTTATTGACGCACTTGAGCAGAGAAGTATTGCGGGCTGCGGCTTAGATGTGTTTGAGGTTGAGCCTTTACCTGCTGAAAGTCCATTGTGGCATCTGCCCAATGTGTTAATAACACCACATATCGCTGTAAAAGATGCGGAGAACCTTCTCGGACGGCGGTTTGAGATTCTCTTGGAAAATGCACGTCGGTTTGTTGAAGGAGCACCGTTACAGAACATCGTCAATAAGGCGGCATGGTATTAAAGCATTTCAGAAGGTCGTAGGCACACGCCGTTGTGCCGTGAGAAAAAGGGGTATGAAATTGACAAACAGCACCTTCACATCTCAATATTTGCTTGGGGATGAACAGATTCGCCATTTTATTGTGAATGGGTATGTCAACGTCACCGCCGACGTACCGACGCACATCCACGAAACCATCTACGACAAAACCGACGAACTCTTTGATGGCGCGACGGATTTCCGAGCCGATAGGCAACACAACCCACTCAATAACATTTTACCGTTAGTGCCGGAACTACAGGTAGTTTTAGAATCGCCAGAGGTGCGCGGCGCGCTCACCAGCATTTTGGGGAACGGGTACGTCATGCATCCGCATCGGCATTGCCATCCCAATTTTGCCGGAAGCACACCGAGCGGAAAGGCAGATGAAGAGCGATTGATGATGCCACTTCATAAAGATGGGCACGCCGGTGGGAAACGACCGCGACACCGAACCCCTCGTTGGGCGATTCTCTTCTATTATCCGCAACCGTGTCTTGCCGAGCAGGGACCGACCTGTATCATTCCTGGGACGCAATACCTCCGAGAGTTTATGCTGGGTGGCGAGCGTCAACGGCACGAGATACACGCGGCGGGTGGAAACGGGACACGACGCCTTTCCGAAGATTTCCTGAATCGCAATCTTGTCCCGATGTCCGGTGAACTCGGCACGGTGTGGATTATGCACTTTGATATGGTGCATTCGTTCCTGCAGAACTATGTTCCGCTGAATCGCTACGGCATGAAATTCGTCTTTATGCGGACCGAGCAGCCGACAGCACCTTCGTGGAACAGTGAAACCTCTCTGTGGCAACCGCCTGAAGTCAACCACGTTCCTTACGATGCGGAGATCCTCTGGACGTATATCTGGAATTGGATGTCCGGCAAGACGGATTTGTATGAAACCGCGCGTCCAGATACCACGATAGATACAGCATCAGCGATTGCAGCATTGAAAGCAGACGATCGAAACGAGCGTATGAAAGCGGCGAACGGGTTAGGTTTTATGCGCAAGGGTAGTGCCGAGGCTGTCCCCGCACTCGTAGATGCGCTTGAAGATAGTTATGAACCCGTCCGTCGGAACGCTATCTATGCCCTCGGTGCGATCGGTGAACCTGCTGTTAAACCCCTCGCTGACGCACTGGATTCAGAAAAGGAGGCGTTTGATATGGAACCGATTCTCCATATCTGTGATGCCGCACACGGGCTCGCGGCAACAGGGGCACCCGCTGTGTCCGAACTCATAACGGCTCTACAGGACGAACGCGAGAACGTGCGTGCCGCAGCAGCGTATGCGTTAGGCGAGATGGGTCCCGTCGCAGCAGAGGCGGTTGATGCCCTTATTGCCTTGTTAAGGGACGAATCGGAGGAAGTGCGGCGCCATGCCACCTCCGCAGTGGGCATGATTAAAGTACCAGTATCAAAGACGGTCCCGGCGTTGGTAGAGGTTCTGGCAGATCGCGAAGACACGGATTTAGCGTTTTTTGCGGCGCAGGCGTTAACCCGTATTGGACCGGATGCAACGGAGGCTATTCCTGCGTTACGAGACGCATTGACGAGCGAGTCGGCGTATGTGCGTGGATTTTCTTCGGAGGCGTTGGGTCGGATTGGCACTGCCGAAGCATTGCGGGCACTCGTGCCGTTCCTACGGACCGCACGTTGGTTTAACTACGTCAAGAAGAGCATGCCGGCTTTCAGTATTGAATTGAAGGACGCAAAATCCGCACCGAGTGATGCCGATTCCCTCACGAAATTGATTCAAGCGTGGGCGAAACAAAAAGACATTCCGTTGCCGGAGCCGGAGGTGATCTCAAAGGACTCGGATACACAGTTTCAGGTGACCTTCAGCGATGGTAGGCAGGCGACTGCCCGCGTTGAGGGTGATGTGCTAAACCTCTACCGTAGAACGCGTGTGGAAGCTGGATTTAAGACGTATCGTTAAGCAAAAATTCAAGATGTGTAGCTCGTAATGAAATTAGGTTCCTTAAATGGCATAATTTGTTTTTGCTTTACATTTGGAGAGCGGATATAAGAAAGGCACGTCAAATTTCTTGGGAAACACCCAAGCAAAAACACCCACAGTGTTTAACCGCAAGGAATAATTGAAAGAATGGATTGTATCTTTTGTGCGATTGTTGCTGGTGACATTCCGGCGACCACAGTATATGAAGATGAACACGTTTTCGCTTTTATGGATATTGCCCCCGCGAACCCGGGGCATACCCTTATTATACCGAAGCGACACTATCGAAATATCTACGATATGCCTGCAGAAGTAGGCGGTAAAATTATGCAAGCCGCGGTTCCACTCGCCAAGGCGATCCGAACGGCATTGAAGGCTGATGGGCTTAATCTCTTTCAATCCAATGAAGCCGCAGCATTTCAGACCGTTTTCCATTTCCATCTCCACCTAATCCCACGATGGGAAGGCGACCCACTCCCGTCACCGTGGCGACCGCGCGAAGGGGATCCGGCGGAAATCAGCAACATTGCAGCAAAAATTCGAGAAGCTTTGTAGAACCGATCGAGCGCATAGGGCTTTTCACAAGGAATAATTAAAAATATGAACATCTTGATAACCTCCGCTGGTTCTGAACTGGCGCGCAACGTAGCGGGAGCATTAGCGGAGGAACACACACTCCGCTTGACAGAGCTGTATCCTGTTGACCCTGTTGAAGGGACGTTCGTGCAAAGCGAACTTGGGCACGATGAATCAACCAACGAACTGGTGCGCGGCATAGATACCCTTATCCACATCGCTGAAACACCTTCTGAGCTCTTGGTTTCCGACGCTGAGCAGCCCGACAATTACGCTATCGATTATCAGACGCGCTGCACTTATAACCTCCTGATGGCAGCAGCGGAAGAAGGCGTGAAACATGCCATTTATGCAAGCACGCTCCGGCTCTTTGAGCAACACGGTGAAGACTGGACGGTTACAGAGAGTTGGCGCCCTCGTCCTTCTGTGGATAGTTTCGTGCTTTCAAAGCATCTTGGTGAGTTCACATGTAGAGAATTCGGGCGTGAAGGCAAACTCAACGTGACGTGCCTTCGTCTCGGTAACCTCGTTACTGCTGATGCCGCGGCAACCGCCGAACCGGATTCAATGTGGCTTGAGATGAACGATGCGGTCGCTGCCTTCCAGAGTGCCCTTGAATCATCCTCGCCGTGGCGAATCTTTCACATCCAGTCAGAGTTCCCCGGTTCTCGTTTTTCGATCGGGAAAGCCAAGGGGCATCTAAAGTTCGAACCGCAATTCGTGCCGTAGCGGACAGGTATCCTCGTCTGTCCTATCTGAAATGTAATGGAGCACAGCGTGTGTTGTAGGGGCGAGTTTACAAACCTCGCCTGCCGTTCCTGAACCAAAATTGTAGTCCGTAATGTAATGGAGGGGTTTTTGCTTGTGTATTTCTGCGGATTTCCTCTATATCTACGCAAAGGAACATCAATACCAAGTCCTATCTGACCGAACCGCAAGGAATAATTAAAACATGAAAGTTCTTATTTTAGGGGGTAACGGGTATCTCGGACCGCATGTCGTCAAGGCGTTGGAACCTTACTATACGTTGCGCGTCACAGACATCAACGAGATTGAAACGAAACATGAATCGATGCACATTGATGTCGGTTCGCTGGATCAGGTGATGCGCGCCGCTGAGGGAATGGACGCGATTCTCAATTGCTCCGTCCTACGACACGATCGGCAACTCGCTTTTGATGTGAGCACGCGTGGGTGTTACAACACAATGCGCGCCGCTGTCGAACACGGTATCCGTCGCGTTATCAACACGGGACCCCATTTCACCATCCAAGGGGATGACTATACCACCTACGATTACGAGATTAACCCGGATGTTCCGCCGCACACCAGCACAGGACTCTATCCGTTAACCAAGGGGTTAGGGCAAGAAATCTGTAAAGTTTTCACTGAACATTACGACCTCTATGTTCTCTGCTATCTGTTCCTGAGTTTCCGGGAGCACGACGATCCTGCAGAAGGCACCGATCTCAATCCCTTTTCTGTCAGTTGGCGGGACGCAGGCGAAGCCTTCCGACTGGGTTTGGAAATCGATTTGGAGGACCTCCCATCACGCTGTGAGATTTTCAATATTTTCGCAGATTTACCGCATCAGCAGTTCTCGAACCTCAAAGCGAAACGGATTTTAGGTTTCGCGCCTCAGGATAACTTTGAGCGGATGTGGCATAAAACGGAGTAGAACATCAATACCGCAAGGAAAAGTTAAAAAGCCGCAAGGAAAAAATAAAAAATGGAGATTAAGCTCTTGGCACATCGAGGCGGCATGGGGCGCGCCCCCGAAAATACCCTTGCTTCCTTCAGACAGGCATTGGTGGACGGTGCCGATGGCTATGAGTGTGATGTCTGTCTCACCCAAGATAAGCAACCCGTCCTAATTCACGTTGGCTTTAACCGATACAGTATTCAGAAGGCTACGGGATGCTCAGAATCCCTCAGTGAACTTACATGGAAAGAGGTCCAACAACTCACGATGGAGGCATCTAATGAACCTGTTGCCCACCTTGAGGATGCCCTCCATTTCGCACGAGAAAACCAAATGCCGTGCTTCATTGAACCGAAGACGGACACGCCAGAATTACTCCCCATCATCGTAGAACAGATCCGCCATTTTGAAGTTGTGCATCTTGTCAATATCCTCACGTTTTACTTTCGAAAGCATTTGCTTGTGGAGGCTAAGCGTTTAGAACCGAAGTTGCAGACGAGTGCGATTCTCATTAATCCGGCGGCGAACTTCCTCAAAGCAGCGGCTGCTATTGAGGCAGACCGCATCATCTTAGGCTGGAGTGGGATTAATCACTTTGGGCTTTATAACGCTTTCACGCGGACTGTCACGCGCCAGGTTAAGCAGCTCCAGGCAAACGGGATTGTTGTAGATGCCGGGTTCATTCAGACGGCGAAAGATGTCGATTGGGCGGTCTCGCCGCGGAAAGCTGGGGGTGTTGACGGCTTATGGGTAGACGATGTGCCTTATATCAGACGTTGTCTCCAAGAGATGTTTTAAACGATTAACTTCAAGTTTCCGTGTACCAGGCAATAGGTTCGTTTTGTAGGTAGGGAAGCAACATCCTCCGAAGTTTCCGACGGGCGTGATGTAAGTACGTTTTAACGGTGCTCTCCGACTTGCCCAAGCGTGAGGCAATCTCTTTTATTGGAAGTCCTTCCCGGTGACGTAGATAAAAAACACTGCGTTGGGTAAGAGGCAGCTGGTAGGCGGCTTTACGGATAACCTCTTCGAGTTCTTTCCTTTCGAGAAGCGCACAGGGTGACGGTTGCACCTCGGCCATTTGAAGTGTATCGTCTGCGTTCTGCGGTAATTCCTCGAAGCCCATAACAGGGTGTCTATTGCGTTTACGGAGGAAGTCGATGCTACGGTTGACAGCAATTTGGTAAAGCCAACTGTAAAATACGGATTGCCCCTTGAAATTTGGCAATGCCTGCCACGCTTTCAGGAACACCTCTTGGCAGAGGTCTTTCGCTGTCTCACGGTCACAAACCTTGCGATAAATCAGATTATAGATTTTTTGTTGATATTTGTACACGAGCGGGTTAAACGCCTCTGTATCACCATTTTGGGCGCGTGCGACAAGTTCCTGCTCATCGAAATGGTTGAGGGCAGTGTGTGTTGCTAAAGCGTTTCTCATATTTTTCTCCTTGCAAATATCTTTAGTGCGTACCCTATTCGATCCATTGCATTGTTTCTCGGAGTTGTTCCTTTGCTTTCGCGTAATCTCGGCGTGCCTGATAAAAAACACGTTGCGCCTCTGTAAATTGTGCTTGTGTTTGAAACGCATCGTTATAGGTCATATTTTGATACCCGGGTATTTCAACCGTGACTTCATCCAGCACGCGTTCTATGGTGCGTAGCCTTTGCTCAAAAATCCGCACGCGTGTCTCTTCGATCTCCGCCCGTTCTTTGGCATTCGCCACGGCACGGTAAGCCCGTCGCACCTCTACGCGGATTGACTTTGTTGTTTCGACGTATTCCAACTGAAGTCGTTCAAGTTCTGCGATTTCTACAGCGCGAAGATGCTTCGTTTTGTTCCCATCGTATAACGGGATGTTGAAGTTGAAACGCACTTCCCACCCATCTTGGGTCCGCGGGTTGGTTTGAAAAATGCTTGACGTATCTCGCTCCCGATCGAGTATCACTGGATCGTAGAGCGCCTTTGCGTCCCAGGTTTGCCCCCTGGTACCTACACCGGGTTGGTGTTGTTCCAGCAGCACGTGAAGGTCCTTGTAACGTGCTTCGGCAGAGAGTTCGGGAAATCGGTTCCAGATTGTCTCTGCGGCGAGACGTTCTTGACGCATGATATTGCCTTGTAAGTCGCGTAAATCGAGATTGTTTGCGAGTGCGAGTTCAACTGCATTCTCTAATGTCAGGTCGTCCTCAGGGAGCGGGTCTGAGAGCGTAACTTGCGCCATTGGATCGAGTCCGGTAAGGCGGATGAGTTCCGCGGTGTCTACATCCAATCTACGCTGCAGCTCATTGAGGGCAAGCTGCTGCTCGGAGAGTTCAAGTTCCGTATTGAGGCGACTGAGGAAAGGGATCCGTTTTTCTGCGTGCTTGATTTGTGTGCCTTTCAGTTTTTTATTCAGTTCGACCTCAATCGCACGACGTTCCTGAATTTCTTCCTGTGTCAGGACGATGTTGTTCCAAAGATTGCGGACATCGTGAACGCTCTGCTTTTTCGAGCGTTCATATTCAATCTCTGCCTTACGGACATCTTCCTGTGCGGCATCAAGCCCTTCGGGGATTTCGCCAAATTGGACGAGAAGCATACTTGCTTGTGCGCGGGTGAGATAGTCCCTTTCATCAATATCGCCATCTTTTTGGCGTTGATATTCACCCGTGACCCCCACCTGTGGTAGGTAGATGGCTTTGGACACTCGGAGGTTCGCTTTGGCGCGTTCCACCACTTTTTCTGCCTTTTTCACGGCTTCATTGTTCTGTAGCGCGAGTTCGATGGCGCGTGCTGGCTGAAGTATGACCCGCCGCTGCGCTGAGACGACGCTCCCAATGGTAAAGAATAGGCAGATCGCTAATACTTTTGTTAACCTCTTGTTCACTACTATCTCCATTTCAATAGTTATCGGTTATCAGGAACCATTCTTCAACGCCGACTAATACGGACTGTGACGATAACAATTCCAATCATCAAGAGTATCAAGGCACCGAACAGGAGCGTCGTCACCGACATTTGCGTCTGAGACTCAACTTGCACCGTGATCGAACGGTCGCGTGCCTCAAACTTACGATTATCGACAGTGACTTCTGCGTTCAACTTCGCTTGGTATTCACCCACGCCGATGTCCACAGGTGGACTCAGCGTCAATTGAATGTCTGTCTCCTCGTTTCGTTCCAATGCGCCGACAACTTCAGGGATAACGGTGTATTTCCAATCCGTGTTGACATCGACAAGCATACGAATGTCCACGAGATCGCGGGTGCCTATGTTCTTTAGCGTCGCTGTCATGTTGACTTCTTCGCCTATCTTGATCGTCTGGAAGGCGTTCGGCACAAACACCTCAATCTCCGGCACCCCCTTTGGAATCAACTCAAACCGCTCGACACCGCCTTGTATACTCGCAATCCTATCGGCAGGTAAATCCAAGCGATTGTTGACACCGCCGAGTTCATTCGCTTCCGCCTCATCAATCACAGCTACATAGAACTCAAGCGTGCTATCGAGATAGGACGCATCCAGCTCCTCCGGGAGATAGACAATCAGCGAAAGATCCCGCTTTGATTGTTCTTGCGTGAACTTTACCTGAGACTGTCGAGATTGCGTCTCTGGGTCTTGGAATTCAAAAGAGAGACGGTTAAGGAGGTTAATGACGCGGAGTTGGAAGGTGTTCTCCGTTTCCGCCAACCGATCGAGCGTCAAATCGTAGGTGACACTGCTGCCTAAGTTCCCTTCCTGCGAAAAGCGGAGCGAACTGACATTGACCACATCCAGTGCAGATTCTTTTTGCAGATAAATCAAGCGTGTATCGGGTTCGTCAAGTTCAGGATAATCTAACGATACCTTCAGACTTTCTACATCTTTCTGAAGTTGGAACGTCAATTCCGCGATTTCATTGTAGCCGAGAACCGGGATCTTCTCTTCATACGGTTTAACGATGTTCGTGTCATCGGTAACGTCGAGTAAAGAGACATAGATGCCGCGAATCTCATTTGCGGCTGCAATCTCTTCAGGGGTCGCGTTGACGGGCATTGCCTCGGTCGTAGATGTGTTTTTCAGTTGAATCGTCACCATCATCTGGTTGTCAACGCGAAACTTCTTCGCACTGAGGATAGAGATGTAGCGCGTGTCCTCCTCAAGATGAATTTTGTAGGAGATATCCTTATCGAGGTATTTGAGATTAACGGTGAGGTTATCCACATTCCGCCGCAGTTCAAAGTCGAGGGTTTTCTCCTGTCCGTCTTTCAGTGTTGGAATGCGGGGTTCATAAGGATAGCCGATGATGGATTCCGTGTCGTCTTTAATGGAGACATAGACGTTATTGATTTCTTGTGCGGTGTTGGCACCTGTTTCTTCTGTTTCGCCTTCCAAGGCACCGTAGGTCAGGACAACTTCCAGACGCCTCCGATCTCCCTCTTTATAACGTCTCGCTGACACGACCGAGATATACGGATCATCCTGTTTAAGGTGGATGTTCTTCTGCTCCTCACGACCCGAGTACTTCAACTCGACGACGACATCCCGCACGTTCTCTTTGATGAGCTCAAACTCCAGGGTAACAGACTCCCCCTCTTTGAGCGTCTCAATCCGTTGTTCGTAGGGTTCGGTGATCGTCGCTCCGCTTGCGCCATACCCTTCCTGCTCTTTAATCTCGACGAAGATGTCATCAATCTGTGCACTGATGATAATCTCTCGGCCCAGCACTTTCGAGCTTTCAACGAGTTTGACGGGCACTGAACTGTTCCGCAAGGTAATTGAGAACAACTCCCGCCCATCAGCGGATTCATAGAGTCTTGTCTTTTCAACGGTGATATGCCACTCATCTTGCAGCGACTCAAGTTCTGTCTGTTGCAGCGTCAATTTTGCCTGTTCATATTCATCGACGGCGCGTTCGTAAGCCTCTTCTGCAGTATTCACCTCCGAGACAGTGACGATGTTGTTTTCCTCCATCAGCATCGCCTTGAGATTTTCGAGTTCCACCTGCTTCTTTTTCATCAGATTTTCTGCCAACTCCATCTTCAGGCGATCGATTTCTATCAGGATTTGGCGGCTCTGTTCCTCTTTGGTTTTCGGGCTGTTATCATTAACAGGCGGGATCTCTTCTGGCACTGCTGCCAATGGAACAGTGAGTGATACCGCTATCGCGCTCATAAATATCAGTACAAACGTCAAAGACTGAAAGCAGGAGTGGAAGGAAGGATGGGTGGAAGGATAGGGTCCTAATCTTCCAATCTTCCAATCTTCCAATCTTCTCTTCCTTTTTTTCTGGCATCCATCCATAGTTTTATCCTTCTCTCTTTCACTCGGTCGCGCCTTCTTCCTGTTCGTATCCGGCAACATAGTGCAGATACAACGTCTCAAGGTTTTCTTTGAGAATCTCTTCGCGTGTCAACTCGCGTTCAAGGTTGCCTTCCACGAGAATGCCGATCCTGTCGGCGATTTCCTTCGCACGGAAGATGTCGTGTGTGGACATGAAGATGGCTTTGCCTTCCTCTCTCAACTCACGCAGAAGATTCAGGAAATCGGCACCCCCTTTAGGGTCCAAACCCGAAGTCGGCTCATCGAGGAGGACGGCTTGTGCATTCTTCATAATCGCAATGGCAATGCCCAGGCGTTGGCGCATCCCTTTGGAAAAGGTCTTGACGCGTCGCGTAAAGGCTTCTTCTGGTAAGCCGACACGTCCAAGCGTGGCATCGAGTTCCTCGTTGGATACCTTCTTACGTCCACCGAGTTTTGCGAAGAAGGATAGGTTTTGACGCGCCGTAAAATTGCGATAGAGTTCGACGTTCTCAGAGACGTAGGCGAGATGCTTCTTCGCCTCCAGTGGGAACTTTGGAATCTCAATGTCGCCTACCAATGCAGTGCCGCTTGTCGGTTCGATGAAGTTCAGGAGCATGGAGATGGTCGTGCTTTTCCCAGCACCATTCGCGCCAAGGACGACATAGATTTCGCCATCGTCCACTTTCAGGTTCAACTTGTTAACGGCTAAAACGCTTTCGTTATAAACTTTCGTAAGATCACGGGTTTCTAACATGAGGTTCCTCCTACGGTTGATTTTCTGCTCTGTATATGATACCGGAAATGTAGAACGCTTTCAACTAAGACTCACGTCTATTCTATGCCTTTATTGATGTAACTGTAAGAAGTGTTACATTGATTCATTCTATTTTTCAAGTTTAGCCAACAAACAATATTTGAACTTGTATTATAGTGACGCGTTTTGAAGGTGAAAAGGTTGCATTATTTTATTTTTATTCCCGCGTGCCTCTGTACACACCATTTATATAGAGAAGTTTCTCAAATCGATTCACTCGGATCGGGATTGTATTGTGTGAAGATGGATACCTTTTCGGAATTACAGCTGGCAGTTCAATCCGGTCCTGCGCATTGTTCCGAGGGTGTATAAGACCATCGCTACCCTCTCTTATAATTTAAAGAGACATTTCAGGGGCAAAAAGGGTGCAGAATGTGACGCCTGCACCCTTTCTTACCAATATTCTCGCCCACGATTTAGACTTGGTCATTTAGGGATCCTTTTGCCAGAAGTTGCTTATTCGCCCTCAACATCAGCAGATTTGATTTCATACCTCTTTAATTCAAGGGTTTTGACCGTGGTTGAAGCCTTAAGTCCAGGAAGAGGAGGAAGAGTTTTCAGAACGGTATCCTCCCTTTTTTGGTGAAACTTGACAATTCCGACATTAGGGGCTACCCACAGCCTCGTAACGGATTCGCCGGGTGGATCTGGTACCTGGTCGGCCTGGTCCATCGGGAACGTTTCCACCTCTGTTTTTGTCTGGTATTCAATCTTCAAACAGTTTTCAAAAGTGCCAGCGGGTGTCTCAACAGTTTCTGTGTCTAACACCTTGCCTGTTTCAACAATAGTGAATTCAAGTATAATTTCTTCAGGATCTTGTGGTGGATCAGATCGCATCGTAATTTTAGCTTTTATCTCTAGTGCTTCCCACGCTTCGTTGAAAGTGACAGGCGTTGGAAACACATAGAATGAGTCGTTCACCTCCACTTCAATGTCAGAGAGGATATCAAATTCCATCATATTCACCAGGAGAATTGTCCGGAGGGTCTCCATCTCTTTGGTAAGGCGTGCCGTGACTGCTTTCTGTGTCTCATCCGCGATCAAGAACGTAACCCTCTCTTCACCAACCTTGTAGAAATTTGGGTGGATGTGATAGTCATAAACTATCCAATCCTCCAAGGCGGGTTTATAGCTGAAGCTGCTATACATCTCACCCTCAATTTCCTTTTTCTCTACAGTCGACCGCGTTAATTCATTTCCATCCTGATCCTCGTAAACCCAGTAGCTCCCTGGCACGTGTGGGAAATACACATCTTTACTTTCCTTCGCCAATAGCGTAGTACTGAAGCCAAAAATGAGCAACAGACGCAAAACGACGCGAAATTTGTTCAACATGATAGATGCCTCTCTGTTCGTAAGAATAATTTGTGATGACGAACCTCAATTTTGTAACCTTGGTATTCTGTCCCCAGGTTCGGTAGGTGCGGTTTCCTATCCGCACCGCATCTGAGCCAGAAACCATACATCTTCCAAAACGGAGACTCTTTAGTCTCGACTCTCAGTGTGTGCCATGGGCTTTTATACCTCTGCGCGTATAAAGATAAGAAATGCTCCCAAAAAAAATACGCCGAGCAGCGAGACAAGTAACAGTAAATCCAAAGTCGCGGTGTTGAGCGTATCGCTGAAGGCGATTTTATCCTCAAATTTCGGGATCGCCTCACTCGCAATTGGCTCCTCAGACATACCCTCAGGGATGCCGATGAGATGGCGACTTTGGGTGTCTGCGCTATCGGTTTCTACGATGAATTGTCGAAATTGTCTTGTGTAATCATGGACGTGTTCTAAATATTGCAGGTGGCGATTAAAACCAGTACCCGCCATTGATTCGAGTGCGTATTGGACAATCGCTGCTGGCGAAAACCGGGTCACGATTCTGGCGCGTTGGACCTGCGCGATTTGTGCCTCTAAATACTCGCGGTTAAAACGTTCTCGGGTTTCTACATCTCTGGTGATGAGTTCCGCTTTGAGGACCAGCTCCTCGTCACCCTCTACCTCCCACGCTGCCATGAGTTTTTCTGCTTCCGCTCTGGCAGTTTCAGGGTCCGTTTCAAAAAGTTTCTGAAGATCGCTGAGACTGAGAAGGTTAGGGGTCTTTTTCTCTTTGACTGCGTTCAATCGGTCGTTATAGTCTGTGTCAATCTGCTTGAGGGCAGCCTCTCTTGAGGCATGAAATTGATCGATCGTTTGGAGGGGTGGCATCCATTTTGTGGAGAGGGTGCCGAGCGTCGATGGCATAAAAACCACGGTGGCTACCCAAATCAGTAGCAGAATGACCAGACTCACCCGAGGCTCTCGCGTCCCAGCCGAGATCATCAATCCCAATCCAACAAAGATACCCGCGTAACTGGAAGCAATTAACAGAATCAACCCTAAACGTCCCCAGTCGGCTGTGCTCAGTTGCGTCCAGGTGTCGGCAGAGATCACTGTCAAATTCAGCAACACCGCGAAAACGAAAGGAATAAGCACAGTTATTAAGGTCCCTAAGAATTTACCAATTAACAGAACAGGTCGCGAAATCGGATTCGCCAAACACAATCGCAAGGTTCCCTGCTGTCGTTCGCCAGAAAGCGCGTCGAAGGTGAATAAAAGCGGGATAAAGGAGAGCAGGTAGGTGATGATGAATACCCAATCTATCTTTGTTGCCTGCGGACGTAGGTCTTTGGCATCTGGATTCGCGGATCCGTAACTCAGCCACCAGTTGCTTTGTGCCTTCCATCCGGGACCACTTTTGGACCAAGACCCTTCGTTTGATATATTTTTCGGCAAATATGCATCGCCACCGTCTGCGATGAAGGCAAGTGAAGATGGACTTTTATAAAGGTTACCCGGTCCCTTTTGCGCTAAGGTGTACAAATCCGCCCGGGATTTCAACGTGTTGAGGGAACCGGTAACGTTCTCAGAATAATCACGAACCCTTTCTGGGTGGGTCCGAAGATGTACTACGGCGTTGGTAACCATTAAGATGAAGAGTATCACAACGGTTAGAATGAAACGCAGGCTGTTGATGTGGTCAAAGAGTTCTCGTTTAATAATATGCCAAATCATGTTTTTAATGTTCCTTGCGGTTCGATGCGGTTCGTTTGGTGATTAGAGTCCGTTTCCGTTGTGCCAGCCCGGCGCGTTGCTTGGGCTTCCGGTCTCTAACTAACACGTATAAATTTTTCTCACGGTTCGATGGGGTTTGTTTGGTAATCTTGCTCGCGCGCAAGCAACATTTAAACTTCAAGTTTGGTGAAAATCAGAAATGTCGCTGTGAACAGGAATAGGTTGATGAGTAGCAGCAAAAACAGTTCTGGCAGTGCCCGTGTTGCGTTTTCGGAGACATCCGCCCGTGCGAAACGGAACTGCGGTAAATCCCACCAGTCCACTGCGCCTTTGTCAGAGGCGAACCATTGCCGACTGCCGAACGCATCTTTATCGTGGAAATAGTCAATGAGGGTGCGCCGGTAACTTTGGACGGCTTGGACGAAATCAGACATACCCTCCAGGTCGGTCCCTGCCCACGCCGCAGTTGCAAACGTGTACAGGCTCGCAGGACTGAGTTTCATCAGGCGTTCATGCCATATCGCTCTCCGAAGAGAGGTGCGGTCCAAAGTCTGTTTTCGGACTAAAGCGATCTGTTCTGCCGAGCGGATGTACAAAGCACCCATGGTCGCATGATACTTTTGAACATGCGGCACGAGGGGATCTGATTGATTGCTTAATTTCATATCTATCCCATACCGTCTGCCTCCCGAGAAACCACTTGACTGTATGACATCCAGATTAAAACGTTGAGGTTTGCCTTCAAGGGGACTGTTTGCTAAAAATTGAGCTTCTTCTCTATCAACCTCTTCCCAAATCTGCGCAATCTGTTGATCGCTTGATGACCGGACGGCGCGCGTATCGCCAACGGGGGTGATGGCAAACCGGCTCCAATTCGGATAGACGAGTACCAAAGCTACCCACAAAAACATACAGAGCATCAGAGATGTGGCAGTGCGGCGTGTTGCTGTGGAGATCAATAAGCCAATCAGATAAAAAGCAGACAAGTAGATGGTTGTCGTCAAAACTATTCCACCGATCCGAAGAAAATCTTCTCCATCCAATTGGATCGAACCGACAGTGGATAATAGAATCAGGACCATCAGGAGACTCATCAGCACTGGAAGCAGCAGACAAACCATTGCCCCAATATATTTGGCAAGCAGAATAGTCCCGCGTCTCACTGGGTGGGAGATAACCAGGCGCAAGGTACCGTTTTCCCAATCTCCTGCAATTGCGTCGTAAGCGAAGAGCAGTGCCATCAGGCTCAAGACGACTTGAAAAATGAGGACGAGATCGATCTTTGAAAAGAGGTTCAGGAACGCGTTATCGAGACTGCGCGCCGAGCCGTCCGAAATCAGTGGGACAGAACCGTGGTAAATTTCAAAGGTACTTCCCAGTCGCTTATCCAATCCCGCACTAAAGAGGCTTAGAGGGTTCGGCGGACGTTCAACAGAGAGTTTTAAAGTGGAGTAGGTTTTCGCTTCCTGTGCTTTCTGGCGATGCGTATTTTCTTGCTGGCTATATCTCGCCAATCGACGCTCGTAATCTTCAAGGAGGACGACGGCATTGGCGACGACGAGGAGAAGGGTAATCACGACAGCAGCAAAAAAGCGAGCACTCATCAGATGCGATAGAAGTTCTTGGCGGATAAGGTTTCGGAACATGGTATCTCCTTAAAAGTTTAGAGACATTATATCCGTTCATTCTATTTTTTCGGGTCGAGCCATCAAACGACATTTTGGCTTATATTATAATGTCGCGTTTTAAGGGCAGAAAGGTTGCATAATTTGACAAAGCTTATGAAAAATCTGAATTTCGATGCAGGTTTTAGGGGTTTGTCTATTAGAGACACTTGAGATGAAAAGGATAGTAAAACTACGCGGGATGGGGAGATAGGAGAATTTTTCTATCTGTGATCCATGCAGTAAGTCGGTTGCATTAAATGTCAGAACGGAAGAATTTCAGAAATGCCATGGTCGTCAACGCGACTGCAAAGAAACAAAGCAGGAGCACATCCACGATTGATTGGCGGAATGCCTCCCCTAAGGTTGTTATTTCCAAAGGTGGCGGCTGTGTGATTTTGACAATATCGGTCGCCGGGTTCCACATTCTTGCGGAAGCATGATCTATAATTTTACTGAAGAGATCCGTATGGAGAGCATTATAATAACGCTCACCCGCTTGAAAGTAATTGCTCCTTTTTCGCTTCCCTGTCTGCGTCAAGTTCGTAGCCAGATAGATGAGAGATGATGTAGGCGTGATTCGGGAAAATGTCTCCCCTACCTGTTCTTGTCGTTCTATTTCACGTTTGTAATCCCGATTAAGTTTGTTAGCGTGATCTTGAAATCTCTGTCGATACGACTCTTCAAAGGGTTTCATACGTTCATCAACTTCGTTCAGAACCTCCCCAGCTATTACACGCATGCCCCGTTCATCTGCGGGTGTCTCCATGACAATCTTCTTTTTTATTTCTGACAGCTCTGCATCAAAATTGTCTCGCATGGCTGTCTTTTCCATATAGACGCTCTGGGAAGTCCGTGTTGGGGCGATAACCTTCGCCGCAAGAAACCCGATGCGTGGCGTAATCAGCACGGCGAACACCCAAACGGTGAAAGCGACGATGAGTGCCGTCTTGGCATTGTCCAAGTAGGTAGAAATCACCGTTCCTATCCCAAAAAACACCCCAATGTAAAGTAGTGAAACAGCTGTCAAACTGAGGACTCGCGGAAAAATATCTGATTCGCCGAGCGGAAAGCCTTGCCAGACAAGCAGAAGTAAGCCGAATAAAAACGACACCAAAAACGGAACCACGAACACAAGGTAGCCACCTATCAACTTACTCCACAAAAAGAGATCGCGCGGCACGGAATTTGCTAACGTAATCCGTAACGTTCCTGTCTCTCGTTCCCCGGCAACAGCATCGAATGTGAATAATAAAGCAAGCAGACTGAAGACGGTCCCTACCACAAATAGAAAGTCGAGATGTCCTAAAAGCTGAGAGAGCGGTGCTGAAAACGTTGCTGGGGGTCCCTGTGTAATTCCGTTGCGCGTCATTCCAAGGTAACTGGGGAGTGAGTCTCCTAATCCTTTTGCGAAGATACTCAAAGGGGTCGGTTTAAGAATAAGTTTGGAGACCTCAATCTCCGGTTCCAGTGGCATCTTCGGGTTCATTGTCTTCTCTTCAATGTTCGCCAGTTTAACGGCTTCTTGATAGTCCACCAAGTTTTGGCGATAACTTTGATAATTAATAGAGAGCGTGAGTGGGATGAGTAAAACACACATCAAAAGGAGCGCGACAAACCGAACACTGAGAACATGGTGCATTATCTCTTTCTGGATAAGCGTTCGTAACATCTTTTACCTCTAATCCCGAAAATCTTGGTTCAGACAATTAAAACCAGCATTACCGAATTAAACTTTTAATCTTCGTTGAAAGATTCTCTGAGTCGAAGTCTATAAACACATCTTTGACAACCAGTTCCCGATTTAAAAGGAGCGTTATGAGTTCCATTTGCGGTTCGGTGGTATCTCTATTGAGAAGCGACTGTATATTGAGGAGCGTCTGAATCTGGTCGTTTTTATCAACCCAGATGGGCATCGAAAGTTGGTGTTTCTCCTTGAACGCCTCAATAGTTTTTACGGAACCATCGGTGCTAATGCCAATCGCTTGCAATTGGCTGAAATCGTGGTTTTCGAGTAGCTTCTCTAATCGTTTTAACTTCGGTCCACAAGTGGGAGAATCTGGTGAAAAAAGGTTCACAAGAACAAATTTGCCGCGGCGTGTTTCTAACGTGACGGGTTTGCCTGAAAGGTCCGTCAGCGTGATACCTGGCATGGGTTTGCCCAATAGAAGTGCCAATTCCTCCCGATCTATAGACACCGGGGATGTCGGTGTTAATTCCTTGAGCAGTTCCTTTCCCTCTACGGAGTCAAGAAACGCTTCACCCAATTGCTCTTTAAGTTTCGCCTCTAAGTTGTCCGACGGATTGATTCGGAAAGTGGTCCTTTTTATCACTTTGGGGTTCTTGAGCAGCTGCGCTTCCATTTGCTTTCTGACTTCTGCGGGTAAATCTTCCGGCAGTTGCGTTTGGGTGGAAATCATTTTCACGATTGTTCTGTCATAGATGTTTCTTTGCGGTCCATTTCGATACAGTTTTCCACTGACGCTTAGGTTCAGCAGATGATGCTGGCAGCGCACGATCGGTATCATATCGCCTTCTATTTCCAATAGAAATTCCTGACCGATTTTCTGCTCAGGACGAAATTCATAGAGATAACTACACGGCAGTGTCGGGTCCGATGCACCTTCGGTAAGAACCCCGGGGTCTCCTGTCGTTGGATCTGCGGGGCAGAGCAATACTTTTTTCTCCAGATATTGTGGAGAAAGTTCGGAGAGCCATTGTGGGGTTCTATCGGCATCGGCACGGTGGTTTTCGAGAGCGCGCTGTATTTGTCTTAAATTCTCTCGACATGTCTGAGTCTCTTTGGAACCGTCAAGTGCTTGTTTTTCTGAGGGTGAAGTTAACTCATAAGGGTAGAGGTCTGCCAAAAGGAAGCGGTTCAAACGGATTAAGTCTCCGCCGCTTTGCGGGTTTTGTGCGAGGAGTTCTTGGGTCTGTTCACTGAGGTCGATATTAGCGAGATGCTGTGCATCATAGAGGGCGGGAACTCGGAGCAACCGGTTCAAGTCGTCGAGCAGTGCTTTCTGAAAAGCCGAGGAAGGGATACTTATACCATCATATTCACCCAGCCGCCGCTGGGTTTCCACTGACAATTGCGTAACTATGGGTTTGGATACCGCGGCGCGTGTGTCTTGAAGTTTGACTGCCAGACTTCCGGGGTCTTTGAGATCTTTGAGGGAAAATAGGAGTTGATTTCCATCAGCAAAAGTAGCAGAAGTCAAGATTAATAGGGTAGTAACCAGGAGGGATGTGACTGTGTACAAGAGGACGCGAGACTTCAATCGTCCGATTGTGTTTGGCATATTCAAATTCTCCTTAGTGCTTACAATTTTGTAAGGCGCGATATTCTGTTATCGGATTGCACACCCCCTTTCCAAAAAAGTTTCTGAAAAAATATACCTATAAAGACCGCGAATCCTACGTGCCTAACAGTTCGGCCTTATATTCTTCAACAATTGTATCTAAAATGGATTCAGGGATATCCTCCAACTGCGACGCTAACTCTTCTTCAACGTTAACCATCAGGCTGTGGTCGAACGTTTCGCGTTCGACACAAGGGTCGAAGTATTCACCGTGCGTTTCCAGCAAAACCGCCAAGCGTGCAGGGGTCAACCCCTCAGAGATCCCATGCAGACTCCATGCTGTCCCTCGGTAGCCTTTCTCGTAATCGGCACCGAGGTGTTTTTGTAGAATTTCTTCTCTTTCAGTGCCTTGTGCGCCGCTGTTTTCGAGTTCTTCTGCTGCGGCAATTGCGCGCGGATCCAGTTCCACTTGAAACGCAGTCGATGCATCCGCCGCTGGGACAGGATAAATTTTATAGATTTCCATGTTGTTCTCCATGCATTGTTGGTTTTGTATATGGCAGGTTTTGATGAAAATTAACTTTTTAATTCGGTAATTTCCTAACGAGTCCGGTGTCCCTTCCCAGTAACGGGTGGGAACCCTGGTTAGAAACCGCACCTACCGGGCCTGGGGGAACAGAGGATTACTGAATTATTTTCTGAAACTTCATGAAACTTGCAAGTCGCGCTAAAAAGGGCGGTCCCGAGGAATAGGAGCCGCCCATTTCTCTACGTTTAGAAAAGGTCTACTATACGACTGCCGAGAGTCCACCATCAATGTTGATAGCCGTTCCAGTAATAAACGATGCACACTCCGAAACGAGGAAGGCGACGAGATTCCCTACCTCATCCGGTTCCCCTAAACGTCCGAGTGGATGCGCCGCGCCCTGTTCTTCCCAATATTCCTCAAGCGTTCCGGGTGAACCCGCGGCTTTCCATGCGCGTTCCCCTTGGGCAGTCTTAATCGAGGTCAGACAGACCGTGTTAACCAAGATTTTATGGGGTAGCAGTTCCTTAGAGAGTGCCTTCGTCATAGCGATCCCTGCGGCTCGACTGACGGAGGTCGGACAGGAACCTGCGCTGGGCTGTTTGCCACCCGGATGCGTGATGTTGATAATCCGACCACTGCCGTTGCTTTTCATGTGTGGAATCACCAAGCGCGCGCAGCGGATAGCACCCATTAACTTGAGATCCAAGTCCTCGTACCATGCTTGGTCGCTCATGGTTTCAAAATCACCACCCGCTGAACGTCCGGCGTTATTGATCAAAATATCAATTTTTCCGAAATGGCTGGCAGTCTGTCCGATAAAATTTTCCAGCGTCTCCGGTATCGTTACATCTGCGGGGATGGCAAGGACTTCACCCCTGGTTTGGGCGCGGATCTCCTCGGCGGCGTTCGCTAAAATATCTTCACGTCTACCGCAAATCGCGACTTTCGCACCCTCTTCACACAGACGGCGCGCGATACCTTTGCCGATCCCTTCACTACCGCCAGTAATAACAGCAACTTTTCCAGTTAATCCGAGTTCCATATTTTTAATTTTCCTTGCGGTTAAACGACATGAGTTGAATGTGTGCCGTGCCTTCCTGAGGTCCGCCTGCGCCGTTGTTGCAGGCTACCGTTTTGGCTCTGGCATTTTTTGGGTTAAAGAATAAATTACTTGCGGGACTGTTTTTAGCACATCGCTTGCGATAAGTCCGTGCATCCCTAACGTCTCAGCGGCGATGTCTCCCGATAACCCGTGTAGATAGACCCCAAGTGCAGCTGCACTTTCACTCGGTATGCCTTGTGCCATTAACCCTGCAATTACGCCGGTCAATACGTCGCCCATACCGCCTGTTGCCATGCCGGGATTCCCCGTTGAATTTATCCATAGATTTCCATTTGGATCGCTGGTAACAGTAGGTGCCCCTTTAAATACGAGGGTTACACCGTGTTCACTTGCAAACTGTTGAGCGGTACCAATCCTGTCTGCCTCTAATGTAGGAACCGCGGTATTCGTTAACCGCGCCATCTCACCAGGATGCGGTGTGAGCACTGCCTCGCTATTGAGGCGTGAGAGGGTTTCTCTATCTTGCGCGAGGGCATTCAGGCCATCTGCATCGATAACCATCCGTAAATCAACCCGCTGTTCTCGGTTTTCGCGTATCAATTGATGGACAAGGGACACTGTTTCGGGATGTTGGGAAAGTCCGGGACCGATTGCCAGTATCGATTTCGTTTTTTTTGCAAATTCGAGGATGGGTGAGGTCGCGGATGCTGCTAAGCTTCCGACATCCGTTTCTGGTAAAGGGAGCGTCATCACCTCAGGGAGGAGACCCTCTAAAATTGGGTTGAGACGTTTCGGAATTGCGAGCGTCACCAACCCCGCCCCGGCGCGTAAAGCGGCTTCGCTGGCGAGTGCGGCAGCTCCCGTCATCCCTGTCGAACCAGCGACGACAAGAACGCGCCCATAACTCCCTTTATGAGAGAAGGGCGGACGCGGTGGCATCCATTGTGATGCTTGTGCTGCTGATGTCCAGTTTACCTTGATGTCTTGTGCGTTTACAACCTGTTCTGGAAAACCGATATCAACGACTTCCAGTTTTCCGGCGAATTCGGCACCCGGATGCATCAACAGTCCTCTTTTGGGTAAACCTATCGTTACCGTTCGATCCGCTTGAACACAGACACCCAACGGATGTCCCGTGTCGGCATCCAGACCGGAGGGTAAATCGACAGAAAGGATGGGGGTCGGAAGTCTATTAATCGCAGTAATTATGGTAGCGATTGGATCGCGCACCGCACCCCGCAGCCCTGTCCCGAAGATCGCATCCACAAGAAGTTCGCAACTCGCTAAGGTAGTAGGCACAGTCCCTGTGCCGTCAAACCTTGCACCGGTCAGAATTTTCTCAATTTGTAACCCAAGCTTTGTCGCAATTTCAAGATTGATCTGTGCCTCGCCGGTAAAACTTTCTGGTGCAGAGACAAGGAAAAGACGCACATCGCGCCCTATGTGGGCGAGTTGGCGTGCGATAACGATACCATCCCCGCCGTTATTCCCCTTACCCGCAAAAATGCCAATCCGTTGGCAGGTTGGGTAGTGTTGTTCGATTGCGCGGACGATGGCACTCCCAGCGGTTTCCATCAGAACGATGCCGGGAATGCCGATACCTTCAATGGTGTCCTGATCAATCTGGCGCATTTCCGCCGCTGTCACGACTTTCATGCAGCATTGCTCTGCAATTTGTCCGCGAGCCCTAACAGGTGTGCTTCCATTTGCGGGATTGCCTGTTCTAAGGTTTCCTGCGCTATCTGTATTTCTTGAACCCTTTCATCTTGGTGGGTTTGGAGACAGAAATTCAAATTTGTGCGGAGATCGAACAGGCTCTGCTGAATGTGGTCTTGGAAGGTGCCGTCTGGGTACATCCACCGTCTACCGCGGGTCTGCCGCAGATTAAAATGGCAATGCCCATTATCACCACCGAAGCAATCGAAACGCATGATCTCATCGTCATAAACAAATAACGAAGCCGCGGGACCGCGTCCACCAGCATCGTCGCGCCAGTATGATTCTAACCGGACGTTCTCCTGGATGGGGTATTCAACCAGGTCGTGTTTTTCATTCGCCATCTGTAGACCCTCCTTGGGTGTTTCTACGCGATTATAGTCGCGTCTAACAGGACCAGGATAAAAAAGTGACTTGAATTTGAAACAGATTTGCGCTAAAGTATAGCATCGTTAAATACAAGAGTCAACATCTAAATTAAAAAACCATCGGTTGATGCTTTCTGTCACGGTATATTCAATGGGACTCACGTAATATAGGGAATTAAACTACAAAAAAGACTTAAAAATGAGAGATAAACCCCATGTCCTTTTGATTACAACAGATCATTGGCCGAATTCTCTATTGGGTGTTAGTGGGCATCCAGTTATCCAAACGCCAACATTGGACGCGCTTGCACATAACGGTACACGCTTCACGCGTGGGTATAGCGAGTGTCCAGTGTGTGCCCCGGCGCGAAAGACGTTGATGACTGGTAGGGCTCCTCGTTTCAATGAAAGTTTAAGTTTAGGTGAACTTCCAACACTTGCCCAAACATTTCGGGATGCTGGCTATCAAGCCTATGCTGCTGGCAAGCTGCATGTCCATCCCCAACGCAGCCGCATCGGGTTTGATGATGTGATGTTGGCAGAAGAAGGTCGTATTCAGGATGGGGCGATAGATGACTATGAGTTGTTCCTTGGCGATAGAGGCTATGTCGGTCAGCAGTTCGCTCACGGGGTGTCCAATAACGACTATTTCAACAGACCCTGGCATCTCCCGGAAGATTGTCACCTGACAAACTGGACCACGCAACAGATGGTCCGAATGATTAAACGCCGGGACCCAACCCGTCCTGGGTTCTGGTATCTCTCCCACTGCTATCCACATCCACCCTTGACTCCACTTCAGTGTTATATGGACATGTATCGCTCTATTGATGTGGATATACCTTATTGGGGTGAGTGGGCGGAAGATACGGAAAGATTGCCGTTTTCGTTGAAATCAATACAAAAAAAATATGCTCATTTTACGGAAAATCTCGTCTGGACGGCTCGACAAGCGTTTTATGCGCTCTGCACGCACATCGACCATCAGCTTCGCGTGGTTATTGGCACGTTGCGAGAAGAGGGTATGTTGGACAATACGATTCTCTTGTTTACGTCTGATCATGGTGATATGCTTGGCAATCATGGTCTTTGGGGAAAACGACTCTTTTATGAAGATTCTGCCAATGTGCCAATGCTCCTCGTGGGGGTTGCTGGTGATGAACGTGTGGGACACCACCGTATTGATGAACGGCTTGTCGGATGGCAGGATGTGATGCCTACGTTGCTTTACCTCGCGGGAATCGACATCCCCGACACAGTTGAAGGTATTCCGATGGTAGGTGAAGAAAAACGGGAGTGGTTATATGGACAGTATGGTGAGGATATAGAAGCAACTCGGATGATTCATGACGGCCGCTTCAAACTCATCTACTATGCCGTAGGGAACCGCTTCCAGTTGTTTGATTTGCAAGCAGATCCGAAGGAATTAAATAATCTCGTAGATTCACAAGAACACGCTGAGATCCGAGCGCGGTTAACACATCTTCTTATCAATGAATTTTACGGGACAGATGTAAACTGGGTTCAGGGGGACGCGATCGTTGGATTGCCCAACCGAACATATAATTCGTCTGCCGGTCAGAGGTTCTCGGGACAGCGTGGCGTCCATTGGCCGTTGCCACCTTCGTAGATCGTCACGGTTGTGCTGCTTGTCCCATAAGGTGGGAAGAATCTGAATCAAATTGCTATTTGAAGAAATGGAGCGACAACGTGCATATTTCGATCACTGATGCGCGGCAGCTTGCGGAAACTTTTTTGGCAGAAAGCGGCGTGCCATCAACGGATGCCGCCATTATTGCAGATATCCTGTTGGAAGCAGAACTCCGCGGGCGAAAAACACACGGCTTTATCCGATTAACCGGAATTAAAAGTCGCTATGAACAGGGTGAACGAACCGACATCCAGATTGACGCGGAAACAGGACCCTGCCTGCGGATTGATGGTGGAAATCAACCGGGTTACCTCGTCGCTTATCGTGCAATGGCGCTCGCCATTGAACGCGCAAAACAGAGCGGGGCAAGCATCGTCGGTGTTCACAATACATCGCATTGTGGTATGGCAGGATACTACGTCGATATGGCACGAAAGGCGGATGTCATCGGACTGCTCTTTGTTGACTGTCTCCCCCGAATTACGCCTGAGGGCGGAACCGAAGCCATTTTAGGCACCAATCCAATCGCTGTTGGAATCCCATCCAACACAGTCCCACTTCTCTTCGATATGTCTACTGCTGCGATTACCAATGGCGATCTGCTCGTCGCCATGCAGGAGGGCACCTTAATTGCTGAAGGGATCGCCTTTAGTCCGGAGGGCGAACCAACCACGGATGCTGATGCGGCGTTGAAGGGGAGTGTTCGTCCGTTCGGTGGGCATAAAGGGTTTGGGCTTGCGCTCATTACACAAATCCTTGCGGGTGCTTTGGTCAACGCTGCTACAATCCCGCCTCCCGGTAAAAACTACGGCTTACTCATTGTTGCGATAGACCCAACAAGTTTTGTTCCATTGCCCCAGTTCAAGACGGAAGTCGATACCCTCATTGCGCGCGTCAAAGAGAATCGACGAGAAGCAGGGGTTGCGGAAATCCTGATTCCAGGCGAACGTGCCTATCGTCAAAGAGAAGTACACCTCGCTAAGGGTATCCATTTAGAGGACGCACTTGTAAATCAATTAACGTGTTAGATTGTGTCGGCGAGGTTATCTCGCCTGTTAATAATTTGACCGGACTGCAAGGAATAGTTAAAAGAAGGAGTAATTAAAAAATGGCAACTTTTAAAGCAGGCGTTATTGGTTGTGGCGGACGTGGTCGCTCACATGCACGCGGGTATCAGGCATCCCCCGATGTGGAGATTGTCGCCTGTTCCGATCCGGTAGAAGATGCCCGAAACGCTTTCGCTGAAGAGTTTAAGGTCCCTAACACCTATGAAAGTTATCAGGAGATGCTGGATACGGAATCCTTGGATTTCGTCAGCGTCTGCACTTGGATCGAACTCCATAGGGACATGGTAATCGCCGCTGCCAAGAGTGGGATTAGAGCCATCCATTGTGAGAAACCGATGGCACCGACTTGGGGGGATGCGAAGGCGCTTTATCAATCATGTGTTGATAACAACGTAGTGATAACGTTCTGTCATCAACGCCGTTTCGGTGCGCAGTTCGTCAAAGCGAAACGCTTGGCGAACGAAGGCGCGATCGGTGAATTGCGTCGACTCGAAGCCGCCTGCCCAAATTTACTGGACTGGGGGACGCACTGGTTCGATATGTTCTTTTTCTACAATAATGACGAACCTGTTGATTGGGTTATCGGTCAAATAGATGTAGCGGAAGAAAAGACGGTCTTCGGTGTTCAGGTTGAGACGAGTGGGGTCTCATGGATTCGCTGGAAGAACGGCGTTGAAGGGCTGCTCGCGACGGGAGATGCGTCTTTAAGTGGCTTCTCCAATCGTCTCATCGGCACGAAAGGCATCATTGATGTCGGCGGGCGTGGGACACCGATACGGATGCTCCGCGAGGATGGAGACGGATGGGAAGCGCCTGATTTAAGTGGTTTAGCCGCTGAGCGCGACGCAACAACACTCTCTGTCCTCGACCTTGTTCACGGTGTAAAGACGGGACGTGAGCCGGAACTCAGTGGTCGGAAAGCACTTCAGGCAACTGAACTCATTTTCGCGACGTATCAGTCGAGCCGACAGCGCGCAAGGATTGATTTACCTCTGACAGTGGACGATTCTGCGTTGCTGACGATGGTCGCCACTGGTGATGTCGGTTAGACACTTTGCCTACAAATTACAATGCGCGATTGACAGTTAACCGCGCATTGTAACGGCGTTTCGTTCCGCTGGCGTCTCTATAATTTTATCAACCTAATTGAAGTTTCTGCGTCTAATCAAAATAAGGGGATGCTTATTGCAGGTCTATTCCCCAAGAACATGAAATCAAAAAAATCGAAAGCAATCAATCCTTAATAGTTATCAGTTATCAGTCTAAAAGAGGATATCCGCATGCGGGAAACCGCTTGTAACGCTCACTGTGGGGTATGCTGACTGCTGATTGCTGACTTCTATTCTCCTTTAGTTACCTTCGGACTCGCGACAAGCAGGGAGAAACGAGTGTCAAAAAATAAATATATATATGCCGCAGTTTGTAAGAACCAACCGGTCTCCAATCCCAGTACCGAATTAACCAAAAACCTGCCTGAAACGAAGCGTAGGGGCTGCGGAATCCAGCCCGCAAAGAAGGCAGCCCAGAAACAATCCACTAAAAAAGCGAATTTTCTCTTTTTTTTCAGTTTTGTCTGTTTCGCACTCCTAACGATACCCACTGCCGGTTGGGCAGAACTGACCGGTCTGATAGTCGATGCAGGTGGGGATGACCGTTTTAGAGGCGGCACAGATAGGGTGCGTATTATTTTCACTGTTGATGACGAGGACGACGAGGCTCCGTATGTCGTTCGGGTGCTGGAAGGCGAGGCAGGCGATATTCTTCTGGGGACCATTGATGAAGGAGTCGTGTCGGCAAATGAGACGGTGGAGCTTTTTTGGGATGGCACCCTTAACGGCAGGCAACTGCCAGATGGGGAGTACAGAATTCGTGTTATTGTTGATGATGCTGCTGCTGCTGGGAATATTCTCACATCTAATCCCGTAGAGTTGGATTCGAGCGCGCCGCGTGTTTCCGATGTCGTTGCGAGGGGCGGTCTAGAGCCAGAACCGATTACCGATGGCAGTTTTATCAAGGGACCACTCCAATTCATTGACGTAGAAGGGATAGATGAAGGAGTCGACGAGAATATTGATCTCAGTAACAGACGAAACACTATTTTCCTGAGAAATGCTCGACAGTCTGTCGTTCGCGGAACCCTCAATTACGCCAATGACGCCCTCACTTTTACTTTGGCAGATCCCTTAGACGAACCTGATGAGAATGGAAAGTACACCCTGATTCTCATCTTACTGGACAAAGCCGGGAATGTGGTCCAAAACATAAGGGAATTCACCTTTGATAACGTAGCGCCCCGTATAGCAAGAGTCTCCACGAACAGAAGGGCAATTGTGCCCGGTGGGAGTGTTAACCAACGGATTAGTTTCGTTGAAGCCACGCTCACGGATAACCTTCCGGACGGTATAGATCCTTTAGCATCCGAAATAAAACTCACTGGACCTGGTGGTCCTGATGATGTTATACCCGGAAACCAGACGGTGGATTCTAATAGTGGTAGAATCCGGTGGGATCTGCTGTCACCCTTGTTAGGCACGGACGAATCCCAAGAGGGTAGATATACCGTTACAGTTACAGCGGTTGATAAAGCGGGCAACCCAACTTCCCAAAGTGTGTCATTTGTTTACGATAACCGCGCGCCGAGCCTTGTTTCGTTAAGCCCCATACCAAGTGGTGATGAGCCGGTTGACTTCACTAACTATACGGTTGGCGATACGGTTTATTATAATCTCCCAATCAATGGATTTGTCGCTACCTTTAACGATGATTCTGGAGTAGGGGTGCATCTTACCGGCGAGCGGCAATCGACGCAGCTTGTGTTTGGGACACCGAAAAAATCTGGGGAGGGTATTAATGCCCTTAAAGGACGAGTCGTCACTGATAGCGAGGAGAACACATTAACTTACGTCCTCGATGAACCCATTGTCCGCCGGGATGGAAGCCAGGATGGCCCCTATACACTCAATGTTCGGGCAACAGATATTGCTGGCAATACCAAAACTTACGATTACCAACTTATCTATGATACACAAGTTCCCACACTCGTTTCTACAACACCTGCCTCCAATGAGACCGTTTCAGAGTTATCACAGGTTCAGGTGAAACTCAATGAAAAAACCAGCGGTATTAATTTTATTGAAAGCGAATTTCGACTGTGGAAAGGGACAGTGGAAGATGTTCTTAAGGATGCACTTGAGGAACACGCAACGCTGTCAGTGCAGGTGCCTGTGAATGTTACAAGTAACGGCACAGATACGTTCACACTGACACTCATGAAACCGTTTGCATTAGATGGTTCGGATGATGGGCCCTACACAATTGAAGTTATTCCCGTCGACCAAGCAGGCAACAAGCCTCGCGACCGTGCGGCCAACAAGCCTAACGACGACCTTGTAGACTTCAATACGCTCCCTGTTGTACGGGGGTTCTACTTCGTCAGCCAGGGGCATGAACCCGAAATCCGATTGGCAATGCCTGAAACCACAAGAGTCAACCGTTTACCGACGATTCCCGTGGAACTGGTTGATTATATCGGTGCGGGTATCAATGTCGATGCGTCAACGGTGACCCTCAAAAACCCTCAAGGGACTCTCGTGCCACAAGTAGACTCCGAACGCACCGTAGAAGATGTTTACAACCCCGATTCCTCGATATGGACCTTGACCTGGACTCCGGCCGCACGCATCGCCCGTGATGGGAGTGCAGATGGTCAATACACCATAACGGCAACATTTGTAGATTTTACCGGACGCCGCTTCACACGGGAATTTCCGATCGTTTTAGACACCCAAATTCCCGCACTCGTTTCTACAGTACCAGCAGCGAATGAAATCGTCTCGGAGTTATCACAGGTTGAGGTGAAACTCAGCGAGCTAACGAGTGGCATTGATTTCCTTCAGAGTACCTTCCAACTCACTCACGGTGAGGCAGAAGTGCCTGTGAATATCACAAGCAACGGTGCAGATACAGTTATACTGACACTCGCGGCATCGATTGCGTTAGACGGTTCAGACGATGGGACCTATGCAATTAGAGTATCTCCGACTGACCGCGCAGGCAACACGGGGGTTGCTGTTGTCCGGGAGTTTTATCTCGTCAGCCAGAAGCATGAACCTGAAGTCCGGTTAGTGATGCCTGAAACGTCAACCCTCAACGGTTTACCGACGATTGTTGTTGAGCTGATAGATTATATCGGTGCGGGTGTCGATTTTGATGCGTCAACCGTGACTGTTAGAAATCCCCAGGGTGTTCTGGTTCCACAAAGACCCCTTGAACACAATGAAGTCGGTACATTAACCTGGACGACTGAAGCCGCTCTCCGTCCTGATGGAACGGATGATGGTGAATACACCATCACTGCGACGTTTATCGATTTTGCTGGGCAAAGCTTTACAGAGCAGTTCTCTTTCGTTGTGGACACGCAAGTTCCAGAAGTGGAAAGCGTCCATGTGGCGATCGACACTCGTCCCGAACTCTCCGCGGATACCATCGCAACACTTACCGAGAATTTTTCGCAAATCATCGTAACTTTTAATGCGGATGATCGGAAACCCTTAGTGGTCAGCAATCAGCAAGAAGGGGACATTCCACCGGAAAGTCTCTTAACCGATATTGACTTTGCTGATACTGTGGTCGAGTTAACAGGACCGGCAGGGACGATTCCGACCAATGTCTCTGTTTATAGTGCCACGCAACTTGCTATCCGTTTTGTTGAGTTAATAGAAGACGGTTCCTATACGTTGTCGATAATACCGCAGGATATCCTCGGGAATACGGCGCGCGGTGCCATCCGTTACGCGTTTCTGATCGACACGGAAGCCCCTCGCATCACTCTGCCCACACCTTTGATATTTAACCAACAACCTATTACGTATATCGGGAATGCTTTAAGACAGTTTCAGTTCTCGTTTACTGTTGAAGACGTAGGTCCAGCGGATCTGTATTTAGAGGAACAGACCCTTGAAGTAATGAATGCAGCTGGGGTGAATATTCCGGTCGCTGTGACGTATGACGAACTGACGAATCAGATCTTTTTGGCACTTCCTGCGTCGTTCCCCCGAGACGGGAGTGTGGATGGTGAGTATACCGTAAAAATATCGCTCGTTGATAAGGCGGGGAATCGTTCGGATTCGGAATATACCGTCGTCTATGATTCTAAGGCACCTCAGTTAGGTTCGGTCATGGTGAATACAGAGCCACCGATGGAACTTATCCCCAATCGGATTGCTGAGATCGTGGAATCTATAAACAGTATCACCCTTCAGTTTGAAGAGGCGACGCGAATTAATTTTGCCAATACGCAGATCACGTTGATGGGACCCGAATCGACCGATGCATCCGGTGAGTCTACTACACCCTCAATTCCGCTCACGTTAGAAGATGATGGTGTATCTCAGATTACCCTGAGTTTCTTAGACTTGGAACAAATTGGCACGTATACTTTATCTGTCACACCACAAGATGTAGCGGGCAATGCCGCGGCAGGTGCCGTTGCGTATAGGTTCATATTGGATATACCCTTACCGCAGGTCAGTGCTGTTGTTATTGGGCAGACGCAGACAGAGACGAGCAGCGATGTCGTTTATGTCAACGCAAGCAATATGCGCATCGGAGCGTTTCTCCTTGACCCGACAGAGACAGGATTATCCCTTGGGAGTGAAGGGTCGACTATTACTGTGGTGGATGCTGCTGAAGCAGTCGTTCCCGGTGCGATAGGTTCCAATGGAGAAGACTTGATCGTTTGGCAACCGGTAACCCTTACATCGGATGGAACTACGGATGGAAGGTATAGTGTATACGTTACACCCATTGATAAAGCGGGAAGACAGGGAAGCACGGTATATCGTGAGTTTATCTATGATACGCAGGAACCCGAGATTATAGCCGCTGGTCCAAGTCCAATCAATTTGAGTCAACCCGTTACCTATATCAGCCAGAGTTTAACACAATTCAACTTCACTGTCGCAGATATCGGTCCCGCAGATCTCGAACTGTCCGATCAGACGGTCACCCTCCACGATGCGGAGGGGAGTTTGGTCCCGGCACAACTCACGAACGATACTGAAAACCAACTCTTCCTCACGTTAGACCAACCGTTACCGCTCGATGGCAGTATGGATGGGGAATACACTATCCTTGTTGAGTTGGCAGACAAGGCGGGGAATCTTTACACGATTGAGCACTTGATTGTCTATGATACCCAAGCCCCAACATTAGTGAGTACAGTGCCCTCCGATGGTGCCCTACTTACGGAGGATGTTACGGAGATACAAGTGAAGCTCAATGATGACGGCGGTAGTGGTATTGACTGGACGGGGACTACGGTGACGTTGATTAATCCAAATGGCACTGAAATATCAGGTGAACTCGTCAGTGATGGCGAAACGGCGTTAACGCTCACGACCCGTCAGCTTATTGAAGATGGTCGATATGTTATCCGTGTGCAAGCCGTTGATCGCGCAGGCAATGGAGGCGCTACCGATTTTAGACAGAGTTTTATCCTGTCAAGACGCTTACCGACTATCCTTTCAACGGAACCCGTGACAGCACCAGCGGATGAAGCGTTTATGAATGAGGAAGTGGAGCAGATAGAAGTAACGCTCGAAACCGATGACGAAAATCATCTGTCAACACTTCGTTTACTAAATCCCACCACTCAGGTCGTCGCAGGGCAGCTGGAGCGCACAAATGATCAGTTAATCTATAACCTGGTGCGTCCACTCGCTACCGACGGTTCCGAAGATGGGGTTTATACGATTGAGTTCACCCCTATTAGTGCGTCTGGACGCGCAGGTGAACTGCAGCGATTAACCTTTACCTACGACACACAGGCACCTGAAATTGAATCTGATGAAGTGATTAACCTTGTTGTCGCACAACCCGAAGTTAATAACTCTCTGACAGAGATTCACGTCAATCTTACGGATGAAACGTCTGGCATTGATTGGGACAACCTTGATGAGGAATGGTTAACCTTTGAACGTCTCTCACCGAATCCAGCCAAGATTTCGGGACGCATCTCTGACGATGGAGAAGACAACCTCACGTTCCGGCTGACGGTGCCACTCGCAGACAACGGGTCCGCAGATGGTGAATATCGGATCACCCTTAACCCGAAAGACCGAGCAGGGAACGACGATAAACCTTATGAAAAGGTCTTCATCTACGATACCAGTCCACCGATGATTGACTCGGGCACATTGCTTATCAATGAGGCACCCCTCCTTGTTGACATCAATGCGGAATATTACCCGACTGCGGTCTCCACAACTGGCGGTGTTGTCATCCAGGCGAATATCTTTGACACTGGATTAGGGGTCAACTTGGCACAATCGAAGATTGTGGTGCGAAGTCCGGATGGCTCGGAGATTTCTGGTAGTACGCAGCAGAACGGCGTGGACACCCTCGTTTTCAAATCCGACGGACTTACCGTCCAAGGCGTTTATAAAGTCACAGTTATAAGTATCGGAAATGACTCCGAACTCCTCGGATTCGCACCGACTGATTCACTGACCACCGAATTTCTGTATGAAACTACCGTGCCGACTGCCACGCTAACGAGCGATGGGGGTGAAACCGAACTCACCGATAAAGCATTGCCATTGGAAGGCACAGCCACCGACCCAAGTGGCACGCAGCGGATCGGTCAAGACGAAATGACAGTCCCAGCGTCTGGCGTGTGGCTCGTTGAGATCGTCGGCATTGGACCTGACAAACAACCTATAGAACCTGTTCCGGTTGTTGATGATAGCGATGCGGAACAGGAGCCGTGGAGCGTCTGGTCCATTGACTTTTTGCCAACACGTTCCGGTGAATACGACTTGGATGTCCGGGTCACCGACAATGCGGGGAACTACGAGGTTTACGACATTGGCGAGTATACGATGTCTGTGTCTCTCACTTTCCGAGGGTCGACTTTTGGATGGCCAAACCCACTCCGACTTTCAAAACGGGATGTTGCTTTCTTCTCCTTTGATGTCAATGTGCCACGGGGAGACACGATTGAACTCACACTGAGTATCTACGATTGGGGTGGAGACATGATACTCTCACAAACGTATCCGGATGTTGTATCGGGGCAGCGCAATGATCAGTTGGTGAAATGGAATTTGGAGAATCAAGCGGGCACCCCTGTCGCACGGGGACTCTATATCTTCAGGTTGGAAGCTATCAATTCAGCTGGAAATCGCGCCAACGTTGTCGGAAAAGTGTTGGTCGTGGAATAGTTGTTTAATAACTGATAACTGACACCCACAAAAGAATGGACACTCTACTGGGAGACCATAGTTAAAAAATGAAAATAAACTGCTCACCTTTTCAAAAAATCGCAATACTGCTTCTTATCGTAACCGCGACTGTTCCAAGTGCACACGCAGTTAATATCCATGATGGCGCGGGAACAGCCGGTGCCGCTTTCTTAAAAATTGAAGGTGGAAGCCGGCCTGTTGGAATGGGGGGTGCCTTCGCTGGACTTGCGAATGACGTTAGCACTATTTTTTGGAATCCGGCAGGATTAACCGCTGTCCACGATCAGGAACTCACCGCAATGCAACACTTCTCATTTGCGGACATTAACAATCAAACCATCGGATACGCACAGCGAATAGACCGGCTCGTCTGGGGAGCAAGTTTTCTCGGAAGTTTCACTGAAATTGAACGCCGACAAGGACCAACGGAAGACCCGGATAGTACTGTGACGGTCGGAGGTTTCGCGACGGGATTGTCGCTTGCCTACCCACTTGGCACTGCACTGTCGGTTGGTGGCACGGCAAAGATGATTTCGCAACAACTCGACATTCAGAATGCCTATGGTGTTGCAGCGGATGTCGGTGTAATCTTGCGGTTGCTTGACAATCACCTCGGAATCGGGGTTGCTGTCCAAAATGCTGGCGTCTTAGATGGCGGGGAAAATCTGCCGATGGCACTCCGGGCAGGGCTAGCTTATAGAACTTGGAAACAATCCGCGGAAACCGAAGCAGAGGAAACAATGCCACCAAGTGAACTGTGGGCATTCGTCGCAGACGCAAACCTTCCGCTCATTGATGCAAATCCAAGTTTTCACATCGGGGCAGAGCGGTGGTTTTACGAGAGCGTTGCTGCGCGGATCGGGTACCGAATCGGGATGAATGAGAATCCCAGCGATGGGTTGGCACTCGGTATCGGTGTCCGGCGCAGCGGTGAAGATTCATTGGCGAACATGGACTTCCAGTTTGACTACGCTTTCGTACCGGACGCGTATGTCGGCAATGCGCATCGCGTCTCTTTCATCACGCGGTTTTAATGGCTTTCGGCTTTCGGCTATCAGCCGTCAGTCACAGGAGGTTTTGATTCACCTCTTAACTGATTGCTGACGGCTGACGGCTGACCGCTAATTACACACTTGCTTCAAGCATTCGCTCAATCGGTGTTCGGGCTTTATTGATAATCTCCGGACTCAGTGTAATTTCGTATTCACCGAGGTCCGCGTTCTGATCTATCGCTTCCAGAATATTCGCTATTTTACCCAAGCTCACCTGTGCCATGTGTGTGCATCGGACCGAGCAAGCCGTCCAGAACTGGACTTCTGGAAACTCTTGTGCCAGATTTGAGGTGAGTTCACACTCCGAGGCAACAAACGCCCGCTCGAGTTGGTTTGCTGCGACACGTTCCGCGATATCCTTCATAATCTGACTGGTGCTCCCGTAAAAATCTGCTTCCTGTAAAACGTTTGGGCGGCATTCCCAGTGTGCGTAGAGTTTACGACGAGGATGCCCTTTCGGGATTTCAAACGATTCTCGGATTCCCAGAAGGTCATCAAGTGTGAATCTTTCATGAACTTCACAGACTGCGCCGCGCGCTGTGTTGTCTTTGCCGGGATAGACGACATTTTTCTCGCCTTTCAGTTCTTCCTCCAAATTCTGTGCAAAGAAGATGTCAGGCACAAAAATCACGGTATCCCCTGGCATCGTTTTCGCGATGTGTGCTGCATTCGCTGACGTACAGCAGATATCCGATTCTGCTTTCGCGTCGGCGTAGCTATTGACGTAAATCATTACGGGGGCATCCGGATAAAGTGCTTTCAACTCCTTGACATCTTCGGCACCGAAATTATCGGCGAGCGAGCATCCTGCTGTTTTGTCTGCGACCAGCACCGTTTTACTCGGATTTAAAATTTTCGCCGTCTCTGCCATGAAGGGTACGCCGTTAAATATTAGATAGGGAGCTTCTGTGTTTGCGGCGTACATGCTCAGACCGAGCGAATCGCCCTGTTCCTCTCTCTCAGAAAGTCCAAAGACCAATGGTTCCATGTAGTTGTGACCGAGCATCACAACGTTGTGTTTCTCTTTCAGTGTTCGTATCTTGTGAATCGTCTTCGCATGGGCTTCTATGTCGAGAAACGTTAAACTCGGATGGTGACGGTTATAGAGTTCCTGTTTGACGTCCTCAAGACTCAGTTCTGTCGTACAATTCGGTGCATCTGCTGTGTCGGGAATCTCTCCCTTAGAATGCATGACAGTCATTGTTTTTACACGCTCCAAGTAGTTGTCGGTTATTGGTTGTCGGTCGTCGGTTACAGGAGGTTTTTGTTAAACGCATACCTCTTCACCGAAAACTGAGAACCGAAAGGATTTCCGTTAGAAAATCCGAACCGAAAACCATTTTTATTCGTTCCAATTAGGATACCGCCAAAAATTTTTTTTGTCAAGCCCTAATATATTCAAAAGGACACGCAAATGTTAAATTTATGCCATATTTTCCCGCTAAAACGAAAAAAAATCTATGCATTCGTCCTTATTGTCTGCCTAATTTACGGATTGACACCAAGAGCGGAGAGTGTTTCGGTCAAATTGAGAGGAAAAATAGCGTTAGGTGGGATTCTTTCGGGTTTGGCGTATGTGACGTATGCGCTTGTAACACGCGACAAGCGGGCAGTGGAGAAGTTGCAGCTTCACCTCGGCCCGCCTGACCGTGTTATCCAGTTTGAACGTGGATTTGATCGATGGTGTATCAACGATTACGGGGAGCAGTGCTATCTGTTTCGCAACAACCGATTGGTAGGCAAGGCAGCTCTGAAGGTTTCCTGTTCTTGTTCCATAGAGAGACTTCCTTGGAGGACCCTCGGATGGAAGAAAGGAGGAATGGAAGAATGGAACCCCCAACCTTCCGACCTTCCAATCAAACGCCATTTCTTATTGATACACCTGTTTCAGACCGCCCCACGTGGTTGCGGCTTTGCCTTTCGCGTCCACAGCGAGCCCCTCAACCTGTATCTTCCTATCTTTATCGGTTGGAAGACGGACATTCGCTTGGTCGGCAGCCGTTGCTTTCACGTTAGTCGTCACGAAAATTGCATCCAACATCGTCGCGTCTTCCCGCACTCCGATACGTAAGAGCGTTTCGCCGGCTTTGTCAAACTTCCATTCACGATCAAATGTTCCGCCATCTAACCAGTGGTTGATGCGATCCCAATGCCACGCAGCGCCTTGACCAACCCCCCAACGGAACTCGGTGTTCTGCGTCTGCTGTGCATTTTCGTCTGGGTCGGCGGGTTGCCATGTTACCCAGAACGAATCACTGTTGCCATCCCACGCAATGACATGACCCCAGAGGGCATATTTCCCCGGTTCCGGGATATTGACAATAAAATCTGCGTGACCTACGCCACCACCACCAGCAACGGGTTCACCTTCCATCCAGATGAACTGTCCGTCAGAGGCGTCTTTATCTTCATCAATAATCATCGGTTCTACAATTTCGTTTGCGAGTTCTGCTTCGAGCGCAATTTCTACCTCAGCACTAAGTCCCACAATACCGCACAAAAACGCTGTCAGTATAATCAGTGAAAAAATTATTCCGTATCTCATTTTTTAATGTATGACCTCCTTTTCGTAGGGGCGGGGTGTGTAATACAAGGAATGGATTTCGTCTCTCTCCAGACGAAATCCCCCCGCCCGTTGCTGCGTCCTTATCCGCAAGGTAAAATTAAAAACCCGCTTTGAGTTTGCCCCAGGTTGTAGTCAATTTGTCTTGTGGCTCGACAGGTGTTAGGGAATCTTCAGGAATCGGATCCCGTGGATTCACTTCTGCTTCGTCTTCTGAGAGATTGTCAGTGATATAGATCACGTCCAGCATCGTAGCATCTTCCCGAACGCCGATACGCAGTGTGGTGTCCCCAGCTGCGTCTATTTCCCATTCCCGTTCAAAGGTTCCACCGTCTAACCAGTGGTTGATGCGATCCCAGTGCCAATCGTTGCCTTGAGCAACGCCCCAGCGGAACTCAGTATTCTGAGTTGCTTGTGCATCTTCGTCTGGGTCGGCGGGTTGCCATGTCACCCAGAAGGAGTCGCTATTGCCATCCCATGCGATGACTTTGCCCCAGAGTGCGTAAGTGCCGGGTGCCGGGATATGTAGCGTGTATTCCGCCCACCCTTCGCCGCCACCACCAGCAACGGGTTCACCCTCCATCCAGATGAACTGTCCGCCGGAAGCATCTGCATCGTCGGCAACTACCATTGGTGCTTCGATCACATCCGCCATCTCTGCTTCGATCGCTCGTTCATAGCCGTAACTCGTACCGCTTGTTAGCAGTAAGCCAAATATGAAAAGCGTACCTAATACTAACGTTTTGAAACGCATAAAATGTCTCCTTTTATAAGTTGTCAGTTGTCAGTTAAAGAGGGGTCTGATTTGTATCCTGATACTGAAAACTGTTGTATAGTCTGTTCTACCTATTTACCTTACATTTTCTTATGAGCCCGAATTTTGCCCCATTGCTGAATCTGTAATGTTGACGGTTCTATAGGCAAGACATCTGAGGTTCCGCTGAACCATTTCGGTTGTGCCGCCCATGCCCCATTGTTAATCAATTCACGACGTTCAGTTCCATCGGCATGCATCAGGTGTATAACCCATCTGCCGTCTTTTTCAAATTGGAAAGCGAGCGTTTTGCCGTTCGGTGCCCAAGCAGGAACGGCTTCATCCGTTGGTGTGTCGGTGAGTGCTTGCTTATTCCCACCATCAATTGCGTCCATCAGGTACAAATCGAAATCGGCGAGTTCTGCCTCTTGGTGCATAGACGCGTATACAATCCGTGTGCCATCGGGAGACCAGGCGGGATAGGTGTCCATGAGCGGTTGATCTGTCAATCGCCGTTCCACCCGGCTGCCTGCATCAATCACGTAGATATCCCAGTTAAGTTCCCGTTTTGAGTGGAAAACTAAGGTATTTCCATCGGGTGCCCACGCAGGAGCTTCATCTTCAAATGGGTTATCGGTGAGGGGGGTTACCTCGCCGCTATCGAGGTGGAGCAGGTAAATGTTGAAATGCCCATCTCGATTTGACGTGAAAGCGAGTCGCTTACCATCGGGTGCCCACGCAGGAGCCTTATCTGTTGCTGGGTGGTGTGTTAAACGTTGCTGATGTGTTCCATCAGCCCGCATCCTATAAATTTCATGATTCCCATCGCGCCGGGAGAAGAAAGCGATATGAACGCCATCAGGTGCCCACGTCGGATAGTAATCCGCGGCGGGATTCTGTGTAAGGTTCACCGGACGTTGGTTTCCGGTCGTATCCGTCAGATAGATTTCCCAATCACCGCTCACGTCCGAAGCAAAAGCAATAGTCATCGGTGGGAGCGGTTGGCACAAAGCACTACTGATTAAAAGTGCAAACGTCAGAAAAATACTGCTCTGATATGCTAACAGAATTCTCATTTTTTGTCTATGTTGTTTTTACGCCCCAGTAGAAAATATCAGAATTTTCCGTCACGCACCTCGAAATGCGTCGGTTTTCGGAGTGTTGGACCGCCTATCCGAACCCATTCTGCCACCCACTCGATCATCTGTTCCAAAGAAACACGTGGGTATCCGAACAATCGATGACACCGAGATGCATTACTTAAGAGTGCCGTTTCTGCTTCACTGCCCTCGAGATGTGGTGATTTATTGAAAAGCGCGCCGAACCGTGAAGCAAGGTATCGGACAGCCACCGTCTCCGGTCCCGTGAGATTGAGGATCAACGGTGGGCTTTGGCAGTATGCGAAAGCCTGCAGTGCCACAGCGTTTGCATCTCTTTGCCATATTACATTCACATTGCCCATCTCAAGTGAAATTGGTTGTTCTGTGTAAACTTTTTCGGCGATATCCAGGAGTATCCCGTAGCGGAGATCGATCGCGTAATTTAATCGCAAAATCGTCATCTGCGTCCCGAATTGCGATGAAAAATAGGTACAGATCCGCTCACGGCTCAGACACGATTGGGCGTATTCACCGACTGGAACAGGCGGCAAACATTCTGTCGCACCCCCATGGGAAACTGGCGTCAGTGGGTAGACGTTCCCTGTTGAGAAAATAACGAATCGTGAATCTTTGTACGTATCTGCCACGCGTCCGGGCATGTAACTATTCATCGCCCAGGTTAAACTCTCATTATCTGTGGAACCGAACTTCCTACCCGCCATCAGGACCACATTTTGAACCTTAGGGAGATGTTTCAGACAGTCTTCCGACAACAGATCCGCGGCAATCGTTTCAATGCCGGCTGCCTGCAAACCTTCTCGCACACCGGGTGTCGAAAAACGGGATACACCGATGACCTTCTTGGTTATCCCCGCCAGATCAATGGCGCGTTTCGCCTGTTTGGCGAGCGTCGGTCCCATTTTTCCACCAACACCGAGGATAAGAAGATCCCCCTCCAGCGCAGCCATGGACGCTATCACTTCGTCTGTCGGTTCCGACAGATATGATTCTAACTGGATTTCTGTTTTAATCAAGGGAGGGATCCTGTAGATCTGAGCGGTTGAAAACTTAGCGATAAGATAGTTTTCAGTTAACGGTAACACTTCATGGAGGGTCACTGTTAACTGAAAACTGATGGCTGACGACTCTGATTAATACTCAGCCTTGATATTTGCCCAGGTAGTGCTGAGTTTCTCTCTCGGATCAACGGCAAATAAAACACCGTCATTCATGTCGGCGTTAATCTCATCTTCACTCAAAGCACGCGTATAGAAAGCGAACTCATCGATAAACCCATTCAGGTATTGAATATCTGCTTCGTTGTCCTTACCGAGGACGATGGCACCCGTCGGTGCTGCGAAGATCGAGATTTTTCCGCTCCACGCTTCTTCACCGACCACTTTGCCATTAAAATAAGATTTCTGGACTTTGCCGTCATACGTGCCAGCAATATGCACCCACTTTTTCGTCGGCAGGACTGGGATAGGTGTGCGATGTTCCGTGTTTTTAGTGTCATAGATATAAAACACCATGTCCGCGGTCCCTTCAATGAAAGTCTCGGCGGGCCATGCCCCTGCAGCATTCAATGCTTCCCAAACTTGCTGTGTGTCGCCGGTGGCCGCGGTAATCATGACCCAATGCTCCACGGTCATCGCTGTTAACTCGGTATCGGTGAGCCCTGGAACCTCTGGTGGGCTTTTGATAGCACTCCCGCCGTCAAATTCCATTGCACCGCCGAGTTTGCCATCTTTGCTCCATTCCGCTCCGTCGACTTCAGCATCAAACCCGTTACCGCTGTCGTCCGCAACCTCTTTATCATCATCTTCATCGAAGGAGTAGTAGATTACCAGGTCTGCGTCATTCCGAATTGCCTCAACGTTCATAGAAAGCGCGAGAATCGCGCCAAAGGAAACCAAGCAAAATAACAACGTTTTCATGATGACCTCCTTGTTCTTATATCAGCAGAAGGGTTGGTGCTTAAGCATCAACCCTTCGGAAACTTAGCACAAAATTGGGTGATTCATTTACAGATTATTTGTTTCACTTCTTAAGAGTCGCCCAGGTCGTGGCGAGTTTACCTTGTGGTTCTACTGGGGTCGGACCTTGATTCATGATCGCTTGAATCTCGTCTGCCGAGAGGGCACGGTTCCAAAGTATAACCTCGTCAACGCTCCCAGTCCACGCTTCACCGCCCCAAGTGCCGATGGTCACCGCACTCGTATTTTCGGCAGGAGCAACAGGATTTCCGGATTCCTCCGAGTATGTTACCTCGCCATTTACATAAATCTCCACTAAGCCGTTGCTATCGTCTGTGTGGGTATAGGCAAGGTGATACCATTTACCTGTTTCCAGTTCTGTTTCGTTATCATTGATGTCTTTGAATCCACCGGCTGCACCGTTGGTCCAGACTTTGATACCATTCGTTGGATTCATACCGAACCCGAAACCGATATGCCGAGTTGCCCATCCTGCCGAGTGCCGAAGATGATGGCGTGTGCGCCCGGCAACCTGTCAAGTTGTACCCATGCGGCTTGCGTGATTGCACCTTCAAGATGAAAAGCGGCATCGTCTTCAATGAGAACATGATCTGCAGCAGCCGCAAATTGCAGGGCGTTGCCGTGTTGCCCTTCAATCCATTTCGCGTTGCCCTTTAATTCGCCTTCAAAACCGTTTGCAGAGAAGTCCTGCGTTGCGGTTCCAGAGCCTTCATCGAGCGGCATGTATAGAACAAGTCCCTCCGTTAAGTCGGCGTACGAAAGTGCTGCACATAAGAGTAAACAGAGCGTGATTATTGAAAAGATTTTCATTGAATCTCCTTAATTGAAAAGTACGTAGACTCTAACATTGTCCTGAAATACAAAAGCAGAAAGCAAGCGATGTTATTTTCTACTTGAACTACATTCTAACAGATTTTCGTTTTTGTCTCAACACACAAAATTGAGTGGTGTGCCTCAGGTTCGGCACGTGTTAAGGTGATACGGATTTCGCACAACGGAATCCGAGGGCACCGATGCCAGCGTAGGCGGGACTTGTTCCGTGGCGGTTCGCTGCACGTAGCCACTCGGGTTCACTGTTCCACCCGCCGCCCCGCAACACGCGAAAATCTACAGTGTTCTTGAAATTGTTGACGATCTCTTCGGCAGTATCCGCGCCTGCCGTGGGATTCCGACGTGGAGAGTTAGCATAGAAATCAACCTCGTATCCATCGAGACACCATTCCCACACGTTTCCCGCGATGTCATATACACCATAGTCGTTCGGCGGGTAATCGCCGACAGGGGTTGTCTCGCCAAGACGCTTACCGTAATTGGCTCTATTGAGATTGATGCCATTGCCCCACGGATACTGTTTTTTGTCTAATCCACCGCGTGCCGCTTTCTCCCATTCCGCTTCTGTCGGTAAACGTTTGTCGACCCACACGGCGTAAGCCATCGCTGCATACCAACTCACATAGCGGACTGGATGCTCTCGTTCACCGAGAGGATGGTTATTACCGTTCCAGTCGTTTAAGTAATTATCGTCAGCGAATTTGTCCGCAATACGGTCTTTTTGCCACGCTGGGTTCGCGAGAACGAAATCCTTAAATTCTCCATTCGTTACCTCGTTTGCGTCTATATAAAACGCATCAAGGTGAACGGTGTGCACCGGTTGTTCATCAGCATCGGCACCGCCATCATTGCTGCCCATCTTAAACTCGCCTTCTGGAATCAGGACCATTCCGTCTGGAATAATCGGTTCGGGTTCGAGGATGGGTTCCAGTTCAGTTTCAAGGATCGGCTCAGACGGCACCGATTTAGGGGTTGCGACGGTGTAGGTGAGTGTTTGCTCGCCATCGTCCCAAGTAATTGTGAGGGTAAGTGAACCTGGATTGAAAGGTCCTGCGATTGTAACCGTTGTGCCTACTTTTTTAACAACACCTATATTTACTGACACGTTTTCGGGAATATCGTTAAAAGTAACAGTAATAATTCCGTTTGCATCGATGGTACTCCCATCTACCGGTTCTGCGCTTACCAGTCCTACTGCGGTAATTTCGACCTCGTCTTCACGCGTTCCGCAACTCACGATATAAATAGTCGACAGACATATAAGGATAAGTTTAAATAATTTTTTCACCGATTCTTTCCTTTTGTTTTCCAATTTCTATCTGTGCCAATCTTCACACACCTTTAATAGACTTCCAAGTAGTTATCAAGCTCCCATTGGCTAACGCTCAGATGGTAGTTCCGCCATTCCTTGCGTTTAACTTGGATGTAATAGTCAGCGTACTCCATCCCGAGTGCCTTCTTGATGATTTCATCTGCGTCGAGCGCAGCTGCCGCGTCGCCGAGTGTCGCAGGTAGCGAACCGATACCCCGCTGTTGCAATTCCGCCTCCGGCACTTCATAGAGGTTGTCTTCGTTCTGTACCCCCGGATCAATCTTATTTTCGATGCCGTCCAAGCCAGCGGCAAGCAGAACTGTCGCTGCGAGGTAAGGATTTGCCGCGCCATCGCCTAATCGGTTCTCAATCCGTCCCGGTGCAGGAATCCGAATCATTTGTGTCCGATTGTTTGCCCCATAAGTGACGTAGACCGGTGCCCATGACGAGCCGGAACGCGGAGGTCTGCGGACTAAACGTTTGTAACTGTTCACAAGCGGATTCGTGACCGCTGTCACTGCTTGCGCATGTTTGAGAATGCCCCCCGTGAACCAGTAAGCGAGTTGGGACAAACCGTTTCTATCCGCCTCATCCAGGAACAGATTCGTTTGATTTCCGTCATCCCAAAGGCTCATGTGGAAATGTGCCCCGTTCCCCGTCAAATTGGTGAAGGGTTTCGGCATAAACGTAGCCAGCAGCCCACGTTCCTCTGCGAGCGTTTTGACCATCCATTTAAAGAAGGTATGTCGATCCGCTGTCGTCAGTGCGTCCGAATAGGTCCAATTTGCCTCGAATTGACACGTTCCATCTTCATGGTCGTTGGCGTAGGGGTCCCATCCCAATTCTTGCATATATTTGATCAAGGTGGTCATCGTATCGAGGTTGCGATGGAGTGCCCTGAGATCATAGCACGGCTTATCCAAGGTATCCAGTTTGTCCCATGGGGCATAGGAACCCGTCTCATCCTGTTTCAACAGCATGAATTCTGCCTCTATGCCGACGTTGAAGACGTAACCTTTTTCACGCGCTTTTTCCAACTGTCGCCGCAGGATGGTTCTCGGGCAGTAGTGCCAGGCTTCGCCTTCGACAAACATATCTCCTGCGACCCACGCTATGTTTTTCCGCCACGGCACAATTGTCAGCGAGTTAAAGTCAGGGATACTTGCCATCTCTGGGTCGTGCGGATATTGCCCGATCTCACCTGCAGCGAACCCACCGAACCCCGCACCCTCTTCTGCCATATCTTCAAGGTGTGTGGAGGGGATAACCTTTGCCTTCGGGGCACCGCTCATCTCTACGAAGGAGCAGAGGAAAAACTCAATACCCTTCTCTTCAACGAAACGTTTGACCTGATCTCGATTCATGAAATTGTTCTCCAATCGTTCGCACCTTGAAAGAATAATGATTCCTGAAAAGCCGATTTATTAAGGTGCAAAATTAATATACTTTATTATGAAAAAATGTTATTCATAAAGTGCGGAAACATGATAGTATTATAACTGAAGTCCTGAAAATTTCAAGACGCATCTTTTAACAGTAAGTTTTAAAAACCTACCCGTTACGCCAAAATGGATAAAAGGAAAGCAATGACACTCTTTTCCCGATGCCACATGCTTCTACGCAAAAACGGATCGCTTTTGGTTGGTGCATTCATTGTTGTCTATTTGCTGCCGATATGGTTGTTCCCCTATTTTCCGACACAAGATGGTGTGAGCCATGTTTATAACTCGCAAATTTTGACCGAGTATAACAACGCAGAATATCAGTTTCGCGACTATTACGAGATTAACTGGTATCCTTTCCCTAACTGGCTTTCCCACTTTTCGTTGGCGGTGTTAATGTTCGTCTTTCCGCCGCTTGTCGCGGAGAAAATATTTCTGAGTCTCTATGTCATCCTGTTCCCGCTTGCAATCCACTATTTTCTTGAGGCTGTCCAACGCGGACGACAGGCTCTCGTAATACTCAGTTTCACCTTTATCTACAATTATCTCTTTCTCATGGGGTTCTACAATTTCGCCGTCAGCGTGCCCCTCTTTTTCCTCGCCCTCGGTTACTGGTGGAAACACAAAGATGCGATGAACAGGACGCGGATTGTTCTGCTCAACCTGCTTATCGTGATTACCTACTTTGCGCACCTCATCTCCTACGCTTTCATTCTGTTCTCTATAGCCTTGCTGGCACTGTTCCATTTCAAGCGGGACTTCAGGCGAATTCTGATGACAGGCTGTTATCTACTACCCGCAGCTGTACTCATCCTCGTCTATCTTCCCACCTCCGACCTCCTTGCAGGAGAACCGCCCGAATTTGGGTTTGGGAGGATCGGAGAACTGTTCAGTAACCTCATCGGGATGCACGTGCTTGTTGCCTACGCCGAACCCCCGAATTGGATTTCCGCTGCAGTTGCCGTCCTCTTGCTCTTTCTTGCTGCTGGAACAATCTGGCAAAATAGGAAAGACCCCGAAAAAAGTCCCTTTGGACAGCGGGCATTTCTCTGTCTTGCGGGTGTGCTTTTTGGACTCTATTTCATCTTGCCAAATTCTATAGGACCTGGGGGGTGGGTCAATGACAGGCTCGCTATTTTGGCGGTCCTTGCCATATTTGCATGGTTCCGTGTTCTCGATCCTCTCCCATGGAGACGCGTATTTACAGCGATAGTTGTCCTGCTTGCGCTCGTTAACATCCTCTATGTTGGCATTCGCTTCAAGAATCTCAACGCCGAGATACGCCAGTTTAACGCTTTTGTCGAACAGGTTGGAAAGAACGAGGTTATCCTTCCGCTTCACTTTGATCCGAGGGGCAGTTCTAAGCGCGTCGGCATCTTTGTCAACGCTGCCAATTACTACTGTCTTGACAATGGCGGCATCAACCTCGGCAACTATGAGATACAGTTCGACTACTTTCCAATCCGATTCAACGCCGATTTTGAGACCCCTTTGGAAGAGAAGGAGTGGGTGCAGGTCGTGCACTGGCAGCCCGAAAGGATTGACCTCTGCGATTATGCTGACAATGTGGATTATCTGTTGTTGTGGGACACGCCGGACGAACCTATTGTCGCCGAAGCGATTGAGGCGTGTTATACCTTGGTGGCGTCTGAGGGAAAATTGAAGTTATTTAAGGGGAAGCGGTAACGACGCGTTGCTTTACCCGCAAGGTAAATTAAAAAGTCAATACTGACCGCGGAGCGTGAGGGTTGCGATGGTCTGCGTATAATTAAGAAAATCGAGCAGTGGATCTACCTCATTCGTGCGGTTCTGAGTAACCTGATAATCGGCATTGAGTGTTAGATATGGATTCAATTCCCAATTCAACTGTACATTCGCACCTATCTGTGTATCCCGACGGTTTGGTGCGTCTTCCACTATATTCCCGATTTCGTCTGGAATCTGTCTACCTTCAAAAAGCACCCAGAGTCTGGAGAATCGAAGCCGAAGCCAGCGTCCCGTCTCAAAGCGATAAAAGGCACTTGCGGCGACTTCGGTACTGAGAAAGTTAAAGAAATCGACATTAGAACGATTCAGAAATAGGTTCACCTCTTCCTGAAACACGAGTCTATCCATTGCGACCTGTATCAGTTTTGTGGAACCGATGTGTCGCCAATCGTTTCGGCGTTCATTGTCGTCAAGTCCCGTTATCCCCAAGATAAGATTGTTCAGGTTGGTTTGGTAGCTACTCCGCTCTATCCCGTATTCCAGTTTACCAAGGATCTGTTTAAGAATCCCGAATTGCAAGCGTGCAGTCATTTTATGGTTGGTAGAGCCGACAAGTAGGAAATCCTCTCTTCGCGCATCTTCGTCGTCGAAGCGGTGTAACCGCAGATTATACTCCAAGACGCGCCCAAAGCGGAGACCGAATTGCCGGTCGGTGTTATTATAGACGTTTGAACTTCGCACGAAGCGTTGCAGTTGATGGGACGTGACGAGAGGCGGCAAATTCGCGACGGGTTGGAAACTCACTTCAGTTGAAAATACATCGCTGAAGGCGTCGAATTCGTTGAGTTTTCCATCAGCACCCGTGTAGTTTTCAACTTGTGGCGCGTATTGCAATTTGAGCCTGAGTTTATCAGTTATCGGTAAATCCCCGAGCAGATTGACCCCGAAACGGTTAATCATACCTTCAAGTTGTGAATCTTCCTCACCGGCGAGGCCGCTGGTGTATGGATCGACGCTTAGACCGAATTCAATATGGTTGTTGAATGTGTTAGAGAAGTGGGAGTCAATTGTCAGTTCTGCGGAATCCGTTTCAGGGGTTTCGGGTTTCCTTTCGAGGAGACTCTGTCCGAATTCACTCTGGAGTTGTGCAAAGGCATTTTGCGTATCGAGTAAAAGGACGCTGCCTACGAATTGCGTAAAAATAATCAGGCATATCCAAAAAAAGTGGGATATTTTTCTCACACACCGACTCCAATTCTATGTATATAAGTTTCTGTCTATTCAATAATGCCAGCTTGGGGACTTGAGGCGGTGGCGTAAAGTTTCCTGGGGATGCGTCCAGCCAAAAACGCCGCTCTACCCGCTTCGACTGCTTTTTTCATCGCCTCCGCCATCAGCACGGGACGATGTGCTTTCGCGACTGCCGTATTGAGCAGAACACCGTCACACCCTAACTCCATCGCTATCGCTGCATCCGATGCTGTGCCAACGCCGGCATCTACAATAAGCGGCACTTGCACGAGATCTCGGATGATCTGGATATTATATGGATTCCGGATCCCCATCCCTGAGCCGATCGGGGCACCTAACGGCATCACCGCTGCACAACCAAGGTCTTCTAATTTCTTACACGTGATCGGATCGTCGTTACAATAGGGAAGCACAGTGAAGCCGTCTTTGACAAGGGTCTCCGCTGCACGCAGCAGCTGCTCCACATCTGGAAACAGGGTTTCCTCGTCCCCGATAACTTCGAGTTTGATGAGTGATGTCTCAAGTGCCTCTCTCGCGAGGGTGGCAGTTAGGATGGCGTCCTTTGCTGTGAAACAGCCAGCGGTATTTGGGAGGATTGTTATATCTCGTTCGCGTAGGAGGGCGAACAAATTCTCTCCCGGTGTATCTGTAAATTTCACGCGACGCATTGACACCGTCGCAATTTCGGCACCACTCGCAGCAATAGACGCCGTCATTATATGGAAATTCGGATACCCCGCCGTTCCGATAAGGAGTCTTGATGTATATATTTTGTCAGCAATTTTAAATTCTTGCATTTCTTATTTTTTTGCTATTGCGTTTTCCCTGAACTCTGTCCGCTGTTCAAAGCGAAGTTCCATCAAATCTGAAGAATGGTTTGAATTAGTATAACACCTTCAAAACCTCTTTATCAAGCGTTAAACGAAGGTCTTCATTTCCGAACGGACATGCTTTGCCGGTCTATTATCCACCTTGGACGGCGCGGATGATTTCAACTTCGCTGTTCTCGCGAAGTGCCGTCGCTTGCCACTCCGTTTTCGGGATAACTTCCCGATCCACGGCGACAGCAATGCCCGACTGCAGTGGATCCATTTCTAAAGCGATGAGCAGCGCATGGACGTTTAAATTCGGATGAACTGTTTTTGCTTCACCATTAACGCGTATCTTCATTTTTCACTCCCGCTATGCCAAAAATCTGTCTAACGCAAACGGGGCAATTGTCTCTGAAGTCTTACCGGTCAGAATCAGTTTGGAGATCTCGTAAGCCGTGATGGGTGTGAGTAAGATGCCGTTGCGGTAATGTCCCGTGGCGTATATTAGATTCTCAATGGGTGTTTCGCCAAGTATCGGTGCGTTGTCTCTACTACCGGGACGCAAGCCTGTCCATGTTTCCAGCAGTGGCAGTTCATAAATACCCGGCACGGCTTCCCATGCGCCCCGGAGGAGTTCAAATATACCACCCGCTGTCAAACGTGTGTCAAATCCCATCTCCTCGCTTGTTGCCCCCACGATAAGCCTGCCATCGGTTCTCGGCACCAAATATACCGATGTCGGATACCTTGCCCTGACAGTGCGGATGACGTTTTTAATCGTGATCCCATCTTCCATTTGCAACGCCAGCATTTGTCCTTTCACAGGGCGCACCGGCGGAAGAATAGCATCGGGTAACCCTTCAATTTGCGCTGACCAGCATCCTGCCGCAAGAATGATCACGTCTGCTGCTTGAAAACTTTCTTGCGTTTGAACACCCGTTACGACTTCGCTTTCTATGACGATTCTTTCAACGTTACTGCTTTCACACAACACACCGCCATATCTCTGATAGGCGCGTCCGAGTGCTTCCACCATCAATCGGTTATCCACCTGATGGTCGCTCTCGCATCGGATCGCCGCCGTCACGCGGGGTGAAAGGGCAGGTTCGATCTCACGCGCCGCTCGTCCTGTCGACCATTCGACATCCAGACCTAAATCCTGTTGTGAGGCGTAAAGGTGTCGAAGTTGATGTGTATCATCAGGTTCCAGCCCGACGATCAGCGTGCCTTCCACCCGATATCCGATAGACATCTCGGCATCTGCCTCTAATTCCTGAGCCCATTGCGGATAGAGTGCTAAACTTTGGCATCCGAGTTTCAATAGTTCCGGTTCTTCGGTATGTGCTTCCGCGAGTGGCGCGAGCATCCCAGCAGCTGCCCAAGAAGCAGCACGCCCGGCTTTTGCCTGTTCGTAGATGGTGACGGAAGCACCCGATTTCGCCAATTGCCATCCGATACCGAGACCAATCACACCGCCACCGATGATGAGAATCTTTTTATTTGCCATTTTTCTAACGATGGCGGTTTTTTCCCTTGGGACCCCTGTCAAAAACCGGTCATCGTCTTACTATTCTTCTAAAACGTTGATGAAACAGTCTGTTGCTTCAACTGTTTTGGAAATCAATCCTTTTTCGTAGGCGAATTTCGCGAAGGCAGCCCATTTTTCTGCGGATTGCACCTGTGTTGTCGCGAATAAATCCAGCGTATCCCGAAAAGCAAGTTCCTCTAATTCTTTGGTGGCATCAGGGTTTGCCTGAAAAAAGAGTTGCAGCGCATCATCCGGTTTTTCCTTCGTAAATTTAATCGCTTCCTGAATCGCTATCATCAGTTTTTTCGTAGTTTCTGGATGGTTTTCCAAATAAGCGTCATTCGTGATAATTACTAATTCATAA
>JAJEIP010000066.1 GCA_022827885.1 Candidatus Poribacteria bacterium | reverse complement strand
GAAGTTGTCAAAGCGATCTTCTCTTGTCTTTCATCACGTCAAGTGTCGTTAGATGATGCCTATTTCTCTGAGTTTAAGCCTACGTCACACACACAACTATTCCACCCTGACGCGTTTCAGAGATACATTGATGACCGACTCAAAGAGGGTGAGGTCCTCCACCGTATTCTAAACCCGATGCTGAGAAAAAAACGAGAGGTTGTCAAAGGCGAGATTGAGGCGTATCGTCAATTCAAGAGGATTGTTAAAGAACTCTGTAGCGTTTTAAAATTGGATGGAGTTGAATCCTATTCCCTTGATGCTTATATTAAGAAACTCCACCACATCGCAAAGCATACAAACTATCAAAACAGCTCAGAAACAAAAGAAGAAACCGTCAGAATTGTTCAACTTAGTGAACTCAGAAGTTTAGAGTTTGACACTGTCTTTTTGGGCGATTTTGTAGAGAGTAGGTTCCCAGAAAATTACCGTCCAGATCCGCTGTTTCCAGAAAATCCTTATCGAAACGAAGATGAGCAGTTACACGACAATCGATTCATGTTCTATGGTGTCCTCAAGTCTTTTCGGGAACGCCTCTATCTGCTTACGCCAAAACGTGAAGGAGAAGCGAATCTCATCCCTTCCCCTTTTCTCGGTCAATTAAAGGCGATCGCCACTGTTGAGGAGATGGAGGTTCCGAATCCCTCGCAGGGGAGTGTCACCGGTTTTCTCAGCAAGTACGGCGATCACGTATGGACGACCTCTACCCCGTCCGATGAAGAATTCCCTGCTGACATCGCAGAAATGCGTCCTTTAATAAACCACGTCGTTAAGGTTGAAAAAAGTCGAGAAAAGACACACGATCATCTGGCTTACGAAGGGATATTAACGGCAGAAACGCTTTCCCTTGCCAGCCAAAAGCGTTTGGAAAATCGGCGGGAACGCACCTATTCCGTTACAGAATTGGAAACTTATGCTAAATGCCCATTTCAGTATTTTGCCAATACAGTTTTGAAGTTCCGTATTGAAGAGGACGAAACGGAAGATGAATTATCTGGTCTTGAAAAGGGCTCCTTACTCCATGATGTTCTCTTTGAATTCTACAACAACCGCCGCCTCGAAAAAAGACCGCCTATCGGACACTGTGACGAGGAAACCTTTAAAGACGCAGAAACGCAATTAAATGAGCTGCTTAATCGTAAAGCTACAGAACAGCGCAACGGACGGAAGGAAAAACTTATTGATGAGAACAATCTCTTTTGGAGGATCGACATAGAGAAACTTCGCGTTGCCCTTCGTAAGTGGTTGGAAGCCGAACGCACTTACGGTTTAGCTGCTCTGCCACGCTACTTTGAAGTTAGTTTTGGACAGGAACGTGAACCCACAGATCCAGAACTCGGCTGCACTAAAGCCATCTACATTGGCGAAGTGCGCATGAAAGGCAAAATCGATCGCATTGATATAGGTAATGGCACATTCAATATTGTTGACTACAAGACTGGCAGTTCCACCGTTAGAATGCCGGAGATCCTCAGCGGACGGAGTCTCCAACTCCCTATCTACCTACAAACGGCGCAGAAATTGTTGGAAATGTATGGCGGCGCCGGATTAGAGCCCGCAGCAGGCCTCTATCATAAAATCAGATTGGATCAATGTAACGTTGAACTCGGCATCGGAACGGAATCAGAGAATGGAATTGCCTACGGCAATTACAATGGTAAGGACTGGAGATCGGTTAGCCCAAGGAGTGGTCAGCTGTTAGCGGATGAAATTTTCGATGCCCGGCTTGCGCGCGTGAGTGGCTACGTTCAACACTACGTTGATAGTATCTCTAAAGGCACTTTTCCGCTCATCACGCGTGTGGAGAGTTTTGTAGATTCTGAAGAAGAAGGCGACACACCAATTACCCCGAAAAATAAGACAGAACCCTGCAATTTCTGTCATTATAAGCGGGTCTGCCGTGTCGGTGCGATCTCTGAAACACCGCAATTGGATGACTGACACTCCTCTTTCCATCTTTCACCCTTCAGACGGAAACAGTAAGCCCATAACGGAGTAAAGGGATTTTTGCTTGGATATTTCTACGGAAAGGCACGTAAAAAGTCCTAACCGATCTCACTGATCCGCAAGGTATAATTAAAAACCTTTGAGAAAAAACTTGCACACTTCTACCAAATCTGTTATACTCTTTTTGATTTTTAAAGCATATTGCTTGCACGTCCGTTAGCGCGCAGACTCGCAAGCGCAAGTGAAAAAATAAAATAGGAGGCTATTTTTAAAAATGGCACATACATTACCAGCATTGCCTTACGCGCATGATGCTTTGGAACCTTATATTGATGCACAAACGATGGAAATCCATCACGGCAAACACCATCAAGCCTATATCACCAACCTCAATACTGCTTTAGAGGGCCTCGGTGCTGTCGCCGATATGGATATTCACGATCTGCTCGGTAACCTCGATCAGGTGCCGGAAGACAAGCGCCAAGCCGTCATCAACAACGGCGGCGGACACGCCAATCATTCACTCTTCTGGTCCATCATGGGTCCTAACGGTGGTGAACCCGGCGGAGAAATCGCAGCTGCGATCACCTCCACCTTCGGATCACTCGAGGCAGCAAAAGAACAATTTGCTACTGCCGCAACCACACGCTTCGGTTCCGGTTGGGCATGGCTTGTCCTCGGCGACGATGGCTTGGAAATCTACTCCACGGCGAATCAGGACAGTCCGATCATGCAGGGACATACCCCACTTCTCGGTATTGATGTCTGGGAACACGCCTATTATTTGAATTACCAGAATCGCCGTCCAGATTACGTTGAGGCGTGGACAAATGTCATCAACTGGACTCGGGTCAATGAACTCTACATAGCAAACGCCTAATTTTCCGTAACACGTTTTACATGTCGGTAGGGGTAGGAGCGAAGTGCTTTTCAAACCTACCCTCTACTTCTTAAAGTAACAGACTCGTTTCGCCGTGCTGTCTGCTCAAAAGGACACGGTTGAATTAAATTTCTTGACATTTCCGTTCAAATATGTTATACTTAATGGAGTGTAAAGATATTTCTTTTCCGCATGCTCGTGAAACTTAGTAAAGCGGCATGCGTAATTAACAATTAAATAAATAGATTACCCAAAAAAGCGTTGAAGGGGAGGAGTAAGTCGTCCGGGCTTGCAAGAGAAGGAGACTCATAGGCTGAAAGGTCTCCACAAGTTCCTACGATTGAAGGTCGCCCCGGAGCTGCTAATCTGAACAGTTTATAACATCCCAGTAGGATTGGTCGGTGTGATGCCCGTTAATGCATCCCAAAGAGTGCTCTTTCTCAGTATAGGCGGGAAACCTTGTAAGCCTGATACCTTGAATGAAAGTGAGAAAGAGAATTGGAGTGGTACCACGGTAAGGTCAGTGTGAATGCCCTTCTCGTCTCCATGTTGGGAACGAGGAGGCTTTTTCTTTTGTAGCGCAAGTTTTCGGTTTGCAAGCTGCGCCGACTTTTGTAGCGCAAGTTTACCGAAAATCAACGACCCCGCGTAGGGAACAGGGAACTACATCCCTCACCCTGCAGCTGATGAGGAAAATTGGCATGGAACTTTCAGGAGCGCAAATCCTTGTTGACAGTCTCAAGCGGGAAGGTGTCGAATATATCTTTGGTGTGAACGGTGGCGCGGCGATGCCGATTTTCGATGCCCTCTACGGTGAGACTGAACTCAAATTGATTCCGATGCGGCACGAACAAGGAGCATCCCACGCCGCGGATGGCTACGCACGCGCCACCGGAGATGTCGGGGTCGCACTCGCAACCTCCGGGCCCGGCGCAACGAATCTCGTCACCGGTATCGCAACCGCTTATATGGATTCGATTCCGATGGTCGCGATCACTGGACAGGTTTTTACACACTATATCGGTAGCGATGCCTTCCAAGAGTGTGATGTTATCGGTGTAACGCGTCCGATCTGTAAACATAGTTATTTAATCAAAGATTGCGACGAAATAGCAGATGTCGTCGCTGAAGCGTTTCACCTCGCGAAGACAGGGAAACCCGGTCCTGTTGTTATTGACATTGCCAAAGATGCACAACTACACGAAGCCCTGTTTAAATATCCAGAAACGGTTGACATTCGCAGCTACAAACCGCAAGTACACGGCGATCCGGCGCAAATTGGGAAGGCCGCGGCATTGATTAAGGAAGCGAAACGTCCGATGCTGTATGCCGGTGGTGGGGTTGTCCTCGCCAACGCCAGTGAAGAGCTACGACAACTCACGCTCAAAACCCAGATCCCGATTACCGTTACATTGATGGGACTCGGTGCATTTCCCGAAACACATCCTTTGGCGATGGAGATGCCCGGAATGCACGGCTCTTGCTGCGCAAATTACGCTTTTACCGATGCAGACCTTGTTATTGCTATCGGGGCAAGATTCGATGACCGCGTTACCGGTGATCTCAATAAATTCGCACCGAACGCCAAAAAAATCCATATTGATATTGATGCCTCCTGTATCGGGAAAAATGTTCCGGTAGATGTTCCTATCGTTGGTGATGCGAAGAAGGTCCTCACTGAACTCAACAAACAGGTTGGCATAGCGGATATAGATCCGTGGCGCGCCCAGATTCAGGAATGGAAACAGAAGTACCCATTTGAATACGAGCAAAAAGCCGATAAGGTGATGCCGCAATATGTCATTGAACAGATTTATGAACATTACAGCGATGCGATTGTCGTCGCGGATGTTGGACAACACCAGATGTGGGCGGCGCAATACTTCAAATTCACCGAACCTCGGCAGTGGCTCAACTCCGGGGGTCTCGGCACGATGGGCTTCAGCCTCCCAGCCGCAATCGGGGCGCAACTTGGATGTCCGGACAAAACCGTCGTCAATATCAACGGCGATGGCTCCTACATCATGACGATCCAAGAATTGGTGCCGGCAGTTACCATGAAACTGCCGCTTAAGATTTTCATCATCAACAATATGTACCTGGGAATGGTCCGCCAATGGCAGGAATTGTTCCACGGCAAACGTTATTCTGCTGTTGATTACCACGATAATCCAGATTTCGCCTTACTCGCACAGGCATTCGGCGCGACAGGCTTACGGGTTGAACACACCGAAGATGTTGTACCCGCACTCCAGAAGGCACAAGGGATTACCGACGGTCCGGTCGTCATTGACTTTATTGTTGATGAAGAAGAGAATGTGTTCCCGATGGTGCCCGCGGGTGCTGGACTCGGAGATGTTATCCGCGGCTTATCTTAACGATTTTAAGGGTTGCGTCGCAACCCGCACTGAAAAGTATAAAAAATGAACCCAGAAGAACGACACATTTTCTCTGTTTTGGTCGAAAACCGATTTGGCGTCCTTGCCCGTGTTGCGGGACTCTTCAGTGGACGCGGCTTTAATATCGACAGCCTCAACGTCGCCGAAACGCATGACAGTAGCATTTCGCAGATAACCCTTGTCACACATGGGGATGCCCAAATTATTGAGCAGATCTATCACCATCTCAATAGACTTATTGACGTTATTGAGGTCACAGATCTTTCCACTGCTGGGACGCATGTTGAGCGGGAGCTTGTTCTTATCAAGGTTGCTACCGAGGATCCGCAAAAGCGCACCGAGGTTCTACAAGTCGCGGAAGTCTTCCGTGGACGGGTCATTGACATGAAGCCTGCCTCACTTGTTCTTGAAATTACAGGGGATGAGGGTAAATTGAAAGCGGCAATTGATATTTTCAATACCTACGGTATCCTTGAGTTAGCACGTACCGGCAAAATAGCGATGCTCCGCGGCTCCGATTTTTAATTTATGGACCTCTGGACCGCGCTCCATCCCATTACCCCTAAATTGTAGCCTGCAACAATACGCAGAAATACCCCGCTGAATGCCACACGCGCATTCAGCGTTGATTCGCAAAAACACGCAGGCGGATATACGGAAAGGGCATTCATACGCAAACCTTCCGAAACGAACCGCAAGGAAAATTAGAAAAATGGCAACGATTTATTACGATAGTGATGCTAACTTTGATTTACTGAAAGAGCGGACCGTCGCTGTTGTGGGTTACGGTGCACAGGGACGCGCCCAGTCGCTCAACCTCAAGGACAGTGGTGCGAATGTTGTCGTCGGATTATACGAAGGCAGTCGCTCAAAAGCGCGTGCGGAAGCCGAAGGCTTGACCGTCAAAACCGTTGAAGAAGCCGCTGCAATCGCAGACATCGTCCAGATACTCATCCCTGACGAACGGCATGCCGCCGTTTATCACGATCAGATCGCTCCGAATATGGAATCTGGAAATATGCTCCTCGTCTCACACGGGTTCAGCGTCCATTTCGGACAGATTGTGCCTGCCAGTGACATTGATGTCGCAATGATCGCGCCGAAGGGACCAGGGTCCCTTGTCCGCGAGGTATTTGAAGGCGGTGGTGGCGTGCCTTGTCTTGTTGCTATCCATCAAGATACCACAGGACTTGCGCGCGATGTCGCGCTCGCTTATGCGAGAGGCATCGGTGGCACGCGCTCAGGTGTCATCGAAACAACCTTTCGTGAGGAAACCGAAACGGATCTCTTTGGCGAACAAGCCGTCCTGTGTGGCGGGACCGCGGCACTCATCAAAGCGGCTTTTGACACGCTCGTCGAAGCGGGTTACCAACCTGAGATGGCTTACTTTGAATGTCTCCACGAACTCAAGTTGATTGTCGATTTAATTTACGCCGGCGGATTGAGCAAAATGCGAAATGACATTAGCAATACTGCTGAATTCGGGGACCTCACGCGGGGTCCGCGGATCATTGACGACAGCATTCGAGACAAAATGCGCCAAATTTTGAAGGACGTGCAGGAAGGTGTCTTCGCACGAGAATGGGTCTTGGAAAATGAGGCGAATCAACCCGTACTCGGTGCGCTCCGTCGACAGGAAGAGGAATTGGAAATCGAAAAAGTCGGCAAAAACTTGCGCAGCATGATGAGTTGGCTTGACGAGTAAATTTTCTGCTTTTGGAAGTGGACCTTAAGTTTTTCTCGTCGGTGAGGTTTCTACCCTCACCTTTCGTGTGTGCCGATCTGCTGGCTAACATCTTTCGTTCCTGATCTGAAGATATGAATGCATCGGACAAAACGGACATTTTTTTAATCCGAGAGTGCCTTCGAGAAGAAGCAGAAGCACTTCTCATATTGTGGCAGGCTGCTGGAACATCCCCGAGCATCACAGATACTATCTTAGATATCCACAGAGCAATAGAAAGCCTGGCGACTGTGTTAGTTGCAGAAGCAGATCAACGGATCGTCGGCTCCTTAATTGCTACTTTCGATGGCTGGCGCGGAAACATGTATAGACTCGCAGTTCATCCTGACTACCGACGGCGTGGTATTGGACGCGCCTTAGTCACAGAGGGCGAAAGATACTTGGCAGAACTGGGCGTTAAACGCATCACAGCACTCGTAGAAGAGCAATATCCGTGGGCGATTGCATTCTGGTCGAGTGTCGGGTATGAGATAGAGCCTGGGATACTCAGATTTTTCCACAATCCCTAAACAAAGCACACGCCGTGTGCCATCGGACGAGGAGGTTGGTTACCGTGAAATTCAGAGGCTATCAACTCGACAACACCTTCAAAAGCGTTTATGGACTCGCAGTCGCTGATATAAACGGCGACGGACACCTCGACATCATCGCCGGCTCTACAGGCGAACCCATTATTGCTTGGTACGAGGCACCCCATTGGAAGAGACACCTCGTAACGGATCAAGGCAGTGGGCACATCACCATCGCGCCTTACGATCTCACCGGCAACGGCACGCCTGATCTCATTGTTGGGAGTGGTTTCAATCGCGGGGTTAACGCCGCGGGTGGATACCTCCAATGGCTTGAGGCTCCAGCACAGGACGGACAGAACTGGAAGCGCCACCGCATCGCCGATGTCCCCTTTATCCATCGTATAGGACTCGCGAATCTCTCTCAGAACGCATCAACATCGGTTCCTTTTCTCATCGTTGCATCCATTCGCGGCGAGGACGGTAAACCCGGCGAATGGCATAGTCCAGGTTCCCTTTGGTGCTATGAATTGTCGGATACCCCGCGAGAAGCAACCTCTTGGCAATCCCATCTCCTCGACGATTCCCTCCACATCAACCACGGCTTGAGTATCAATGACGTTGACCAAGATGGACGTGATGACGCCCTCATCAGTTGCTCAGAAGGCTTGATTTGGTATGAACCCCCTACATCACCGATGACAGACGACTGGGGGAAATGGATCATTAGCGACCGAGAGTGTAGCGACACATTCGCCGCGGATATTGATGGCGACGGGATCAACGAAATTTTAGCAATTGAGCCGTGGCACGGGAACAATCTCGTTTGGTACAAAGCCACTGGCGATCTGCGAACCGATCCGTGGGACCGCTACCTCATCGATGACACACTCAACAGAGGACACTCCCTTGCGGCAGTTGACGTTGACGATGACGGAGCACTTGAGATTATTTGTGGCTACAATGGCGAAGGGACGAGTTTGCATCTCTACCGCCCAGAGGATATCGCACAGAACCGGTGGTGCAAAGAGACAATCGACGATGGCGGTTTAGGGGTCGGACAGATGCACGTTCTGGACATGAACGGGAACGGTAGACTGGACATCGTCGCCAGCGGTCTCAGCACAGGCAACGTCAAGTGGTATGAAAACCAACCCAGTTGAGAAATTTTCGCAATTATGCCTTAAAATATTTTCCGAAGCAAGGTCGGGATGACTTCCAACTACTTTTCTTTCATGGAGAAGATACTGATGTTTAAGAGAACCGATAAGACTATTTTTTGCGGAGAACAACACAATTTGTGCATTATATTATGCAATTTTTGCATGTGTCCCTATAAGGCGAAAACACAACAGATTCCACTATGAGTCTTTAGGGTGAAGTATGGACACTGCTGCCGCTCTCAATGAACTCAGTATATCTCCATGTTTTGTGGACATCACGGTGACATAACCTTCGGATTTCACGGATTTTCAAATAGATGTCGTGTTTCCTTCGGAATATGGCACGAAATTTGCTACAACTGACGTGAATTGCTTGAATACTACAATTTTCGCGTGTTTGCAATGAAACGGAGCAATACAATTTCCAGTTCTACAATATGGACTGGATTCTGTCACAATTGAGATATTTTGTATAGAAAGGTAAATCAACTTAAATGGCGAAAAAAGAATCGAAACGTGTCAAAACACTGAAAAGTTTTATGGAATGGGCAGAACAATTCAACGATGGAGAATACGTATTTAGAGGTGTTTCAAATGAGAAATATATAATAGAAGCGTCTACTTATCGTCGCCTGAAGGACAAAGATGGTAACTTCAAGAAACAAGGGGATGGAACCCTTGAGAAGCTGCTCAAAATCAATGAAGAAATGATTGAAGATGCACGTCGCCAAGGACACGGCACAGACATGAAGGACTTGGAGCTGCTTGCAGAACTTCAACATCGTGGGGCAGCTACCTGCTTAATAGATTTTACTCAAAATCCGCTTGTTGCACTCTGGATGGCATGCCGGGAAGGCTCCGGTGGAGCAGCAAATGGAAAAGTTTTTGCTGTAGACATCAGTTCTCACGTCACATTTGAACCGGTTACTTCCCAATTATCACAAGACGAAGACATTGATTACTTTTTCACACCAGTTGAGAACAAGGGATATCAACTCTATCAGTGGCAGCCTAATTATCAGAAAAACCGTATGCTTGCGCAACAATCCATTTTTCTGTTTGGTGGTGGCAGGATTGAACCGGCAGCAGAATGCGTAATTTTGAAAAACGGTAAGCAAAATATCTGGAACTCCTTAGAAAAATCAGCAGGTATCACTGAAGGGAATCTTTTCCCTGACTTTGATGGCTTCGCGAGTCAACGCGCACAAAATAAAGCGTATATTGAACCTGATGCTCGGTATTATTTGCTCCGTGGTTTAGACGCATATCGGGAGGACAAGGTGGAGGAGGCAATCGGCTACTACACCCAAGGCATATCGTTGAAACCTGATAAGAAGTTCCTTGCCTTGATCTATCTCAGTCGTGCCTCTGTTTATGAGGCTAAAGGTGAGCACGACTCTGCTGTAAAAGATTGTAGCATGGCGATAGAACTAAACCCAGATCTTGCAGAAGCCTACTTCGTTCGTGGCATTCTTTATGGAAATAAAGGCGCGTCCGATTCTGCCATAAAAGATTATAACAAGGGAATAGAGTTGAACCCAGATTTTGCCGAAGCATACAACCTTAGGGGTGCTGCGAAGTCCAGATTAGAGAGATATGAGGAAGCAATTTCTGATTTTGATGAGGTGATTCGTTTAGACCCAAATAACTCAGGTGCCTACAAATTGCGCGGTTTTGCGAAGTCCAGATTAGAGAGATATGAGGAAGCAATTTCTGATTTTGATGAGGTGATTCGTTTAGACCCAAATAACTCAGATGCCTACAAATTGCGCGGTTTTGCGAAGTCTGAACTTGAGCAATATGAGGAAGCAATTTCTAATTATGATAAGGCGATTGACTTAGACCCTGACGATGCGCGTATCTACAACAATCGAGGCAATGCGAAGTCTGAACTTGAGCAATATGAGGAAGCAATTTCTGATTTTGACAAGGCAATTGACTTAGACCTTAATGAGGCGCATCCATACAACAATCGAGGCAATGCGAAGTCTAAACTTGAGCAATATGAGGAAGCAATTTCTGATTTTGATAAGGCGATTGACTTAGCCCCTAACGATGCGCGTATCTACAGCAATCGAGGCAATACGAAGTCTGAACTTGAGCAATATGAGGAAGCAATTTCTGATTTTGATGAGGCGATTGACTTAGACCCTGACGATGCGCGTATCTACAACAATCGAGGCAATACGAAGTCTAAACTTGAGCAATATGAGGAAGCAATTTCTGATTTTGATGAGGCAATTCGTCTGGATCCAAATAATGCTATTGCTTACTACAGTCGAGGCGAACAGAAGTCCAAAATGGAAGAACTTAGTGAGGCAAAACGGGATTTTCAAACCGCTCTACAACTAGCAGAGAAGGTTGGTAATACGGATCTTATGGATGAAATTAAGGCAGAACTTGATAAACTTGGATCGCTCAACGTCGGGGAAGATTCTAAGGACAAGTAAACTCTATTTTCGCTATAACCAAGAAATCCCTTAGAGATGAATGATAAACACGTTCATCTCTTCAGCCCCGTCTTATCCTTCTACAATAGGAAAGACGAAATCCACCAGCAAAGATCTTCTGAGATGCTTTCTTTTTCACAACTAACAATTATTCCTCAATCGCTTCAACATTAGCACGCGGTAAAGTGGTTTGCTCACCGTCTTCGAGTTCAACACGCAACACCCGTACCTGCGCCTCTGTCTCTAAGTTCTGAAGTTCTACAGGTAATTCCGTAACACGTCCCAATTTACCGAAATACGGTTCCCGAATGATACGGACGGAACTGCCGACCTCCAAAATGCCTTCCACGCTTCCATCCTTCTCCGTCACCGTTTCTGCAGCGCCCGATACCACTGGGATCACGATCTCCGGACGGACGACACCGGCACGAATCTGCGTCGCACCGTTGATAGAGGTCTTCATACCTTCCCGCGTTTTCAAGAGGTCAAACGTTTGCTCCGCCATTGCGACGCTTCCGAACCCCTCCGTGATAACCAATGTAATCCCGATCTCCTCGGAACCTGTAATCGCGACACCGAGTTCGTAACCGAGAAGCTCACGTAGATCCGCATCATCAATCCCACCGGCAATGATACCCTTTACACCTTGTTGGATTGCTTTCTGAATTGCCTCAGTCGTGACCAGCGAACCACCGACCAAAATGTGGTCCCGGTGCTCAGGGAAGATCTGTTCCGCAGTCAATCCATCACTCGGAGAAGAGACAGTCACAGTCAAATTCCCGATTGTTTCACCGCCAACCCCGAAGATGCCTTGAATGTAGGTCCCGTAAGTCTCTACAGTGACACCCTCATTTGGGGAGATCTCCGTTACTGTGCCATCTGTGTAAGCCTTGACTTCCACAGGAATCGGTGGTTCTCGGAGAATGACCTGTCCTGTGACATCGGACACGGCTTCGATTGTGCCGTCAATCGGTGAACGTGCCTGCGATTTGAAAAGCCCAAAAAGTCCTTTTGTCGTGGCGATAATCTCATCTTTGGCAATAGTTTCGCCGACAGGTTTGAGCATGTATTCTGTAATTTCTTCTGCGGGGACACTGAGTAGGTTAGCAACGTTCAACAGTTGGACGTTGCCCGGCAGATCCGCCTTCGCGACGACATCCTCTGCCTGGACTGCTGCCCCGGCTTCAACGAGAACTTCGCCTTGCAGCGGAAGTCGACGTTCTTTCTGAATTGTCATTCCCTCGGTAACCTTAAGACCGGGGGTATAGGCGTGCGCCATTCATTAACCTCAATTTTTAAAATGTAATTTATCTCTATGGATTTCTATAAGTATACGTCTTGATTGACGTGGTAGGGTCACAACCTCGTCAATGCAACAATATATTATACCATTTTCGTTATATTTATGGTAAGATGCAATCAGAATTTACATAAGGGGCAATAATGTCAAACCAAGGCGTAACCTACAAAACCGACAAAATCATGCCGACCTGGGAGCAACTCGCCGAAATGGGACGCGATCTCCAATTTCATCCAAGCGTCACCGAACAACCGAAGGTGTTGACCCAAGAACAGGTAACGCATTTCAACAGCGTCGGTTATATCAAAGGCATCCCGATTTTCGGTGACGCCGAAATCGGTGAACACCGTCAATACTTCGATACCCTGTTAGCAAGCGTCATGGCAGAAGGCGGAAGCAGTTACTCAATTATCTCCGCACACATGAAATACGGAAAGGTCTATGACCTTCTCACGCACCCAAAGATCGTCGCTTGTGTGAAAGACCTGATCGATGAGGATGTTATCGGTTGGGGGGCGCACTACTTCTGCAAAATGCCGCACGACTCGAAAACTGTCGGTTGGCATCAAGACGCGGGTTACTGGCCCCTCTCCCCTTCCAAGACGGTTACGGTCTGGCTCGCCATCGACGACGCCACTGTTGAGAACGGCGCGATGCGGTTCATTTCAGGTTCACATCACCTGGGACATTTGACAACTCGGCACAGCGATCCCAACGACAATAGCGTTCTGGGACAAATCGTTGAAAACGCAGAACAGTATGGCGAACCCGTGGATGTTGAACTCAAGGCTGGTGAAATCTCTATTCACACTGACCTGCTTTTACACGGCTCGAACGCCAATCCCTCACCGAGGCGGCGTTGCGGTCTCACCTTACGCTACTGCTCCGCCGATGTCCACGCCTCTTATCGCTGGGATAGGGAAGGCGTCGTCGTAAGCGGAACAGATAACGGTGGACACTGGGAAAATCCGCCACGCCCAACCGTCGATTGATCCAATAAATTCTAAGTGGCTACAACTGGTCCCTTCCCTTTATTAAAATGATACCACATTTGATAAGAACAGTCAAAAAGGATCTGTTCCATCAAACGTGGTGATTTTCAATCGTGGCTTCTCCACATTTTATTTCACATCGCTTCGCATAAACGCCAAAACAGTCGCCATAAACAGGAGGAGCGCGAGTAAAACTAACAACATTAGATCTAACAACGCCCCTTTGAAAGCGCTCCCGACGGTCAGTTTTTCTGAGAACTTGGGAATGCTACTAAAGGCAACTGGCTTTTGGGATAAGCCTTCTTTTACGAGATAAACATGGTAACTTTCGTTGTCTGCTCTGTCCTCTGATTGGATAAAATCAACGAACTGTTTTCTATAGCGGCGTGCTTGTTGGACAAACCTTTCATGTCTCGCGAACCCTGTACCCGCCAGAGATTCTAAAGCGTATTTGTAGATAGCCGCCGGGGATAACCGCGTAATTTGTTGCGTAAACCCAACCTGTGCGAACTGCTTATCCAGATGCGCGTCATCAAATCTACTCTTCGCATCCGCACGTTCAGTGAGATAACCCGCCCATGTTCTTAATGCCTCAATGTTGGGTGGATTATCGGAAGGGGAACCGAATTGGAAGAGTTTTCTATCTTTCCAGTATCGTTCATGGATTTCATCCAGTTTTGCCTGCTTTAACCGAAAAACTTCGCTTCTGGAGGGAACCTGCTGGAAACCGCTCGCCAATGCCCCCATTGTGTTCGGAATAAGTACCACAAATACGACCCAAATCAGAAGTAGGACCAGCAAGCTGCTTGACGAATTGGAAAATTGACTTGAGATACACAGTCCAAGCCATAAGAATATTGAGATGTAAAGGGCGGAAATAACAACGATTATTCCAAATCTTAGCCATTCACTTCCATCGAGTGACACCAATTTTGAAGCGTTGACAATCATTAAATTCAGTAATATCCCAATAAGGACGGGTAGCATGAGTGTCAGAAACGCACCGATAAACTTTGCCAGAAGCACGGTAGCACGGGAGACCGAGTTGGACATGAGCAGGCTTAAGGTCCCTACTTCACGCTCTCCAGAGATTGCATCATAGGTGAATAGGATCGCCATGAAACTCATAACCAATCCGATGATGAACGTCCAGTCTAATTCCGTGAAATTTGGGAGTGCATCATTTTTCTGAAAGACATCTTGTGTATATTCAAGCCACCAATTGTTTGAATGTGAGTAGTGAAAATTGGAGGCAGTCCAGTTGCTGCCGGAAGAAGCGTTCGCGGTGACCCGTTTGGGCAATTTTGCGTCTGCACCCGTGGCGATAAACGCCAGTGGACTTGGCTTCTTGTAGAGATCACCTGGACCTTTCACACCTAACTCGCCTAAACTGGCACTTCGTTCCTTCATTGATTCCGTCGCGGCGTTGATGTCTTGCGAATATTCTGCGATTCTTCGCGGATATTGACTACTCACAAATAGCACGGCATTCATCACCATTAGTGCCATTACCAAAACCACTGTGAGCGCGAATCGGAAACGGGTCAGATTATCAAGAATTTCGCGTTTTGCTATATGCCAGATCATGTTCCCCTCTTTTGGTCATATCAACTGAACAGCGAGAAATAAATGGGTTTCCTACCATAGCGCAAGTTGCCAGTTATTTATAGACATAGCACTCCGCTGGAGTGCAGGGGTTAAATACGCCATTTTCTATAGACATATCACCCCGCTGGGGTGAGGAAGCACCTGAAAGACCTCTTTGAAATCTTCAAAACCCGTTAGTAGTAAGTTGGGTTACCATAAACGATCCAGATTCATCCTCTATATTACGTCGTAGCGCAGGAATGAAATGAATGCTCCCATAAAGAACAGGATGTTTAATACCGCGAGTATCAGGATATCTGGTCCTGCGCGTTGGAGGCTGCCGCCAACGCCTTCGCTCTGTTCCTTAAACCTGGGCATGCCGCTCAGGTCAAGATCCCGTTGGACCCCTTCCTCTGTAAACCATCTACGTGAAGAGAATATTTTCTCGTCCCTCAGATATTCGACCCACTCACGGCGGTATTGTCGAGTCTGCTCCATAAACTGATAGAAACTTCCCAAATCTGTTTCTGCCAGAATTGCAGCGGTGTTGTAGTAAACCGCAGCTGGAGATATACGGGATATGTTCAGTGCCAAGAGAGACTGTCGGTTCGGATTCTCGTCGAGATACGCTTTACGTATTTGCCACATCCTATCGGCGTATTGTGCCCGTAGATTTTCCTTGAATCCATAAAATTCCTGGATAAACGGTATACCGTCCTCGTTTGCAAAACGGCTCATCTCTATGATCTCTCCGCTGCCATAAGAACTTCTGTCTGAACTTCTCCCCAAACCACCCGGTTTGGCATGATCCCAAGGATTTTCAACACCGCGTTCTTTCAAATACTCTGCAACTTTGGTCCTAAATTCCGTCCACAATTCATCTGCCTGTGTTTTGGACGATCGTTCTGAGCGAATCGGACTCGCATGTTCCACCCATAAAACAGTTAAATTTGGAACGATCAGCACGAAAAACACCCAGACACACATGGAGAACATCAGCGTGATAGAGGCGCGGTGTGTCCGAGCGGAGAGGAAAAGTCCAATAAGAAAAAAGAGGGAGACGTAAAGCATAGAGACGAGAAAGATTAACAATATCCGCACCCACTCTGAACTGCTGAAAGAGACATACGGAGAAAATTGTATCACCAACAAGCCGCCCACAAAACTCGCAACAAGCGGCAGAGAAATGGATGCCATCCCAGCAATATATTTGCCCAGCAGCAGCGTTGGTCTCGGAATTGCGCAGGAGAGTGCTAATCTCAAAGTCCCGGCTTCCTTCTCTCGCGATATAGCGTCGTAAGAGAAAAGCAGGGCGAGCAGACTCATCACCACTTGACAGATGACCGTGAAGTCAATAGAGGAAAAGATGTTCAAATATGGATTATCAGAACCGTGTTGTTCCGCAACGGCAGGAACAGAACCGTGCGCCACAGCTACCGAATTGCCCTTCCTTTTATCCACACCTTCGTTGAAGATGCTCAACAACTTCGGTTTCCTATTACACTTCAGTTTAGGCGTTTGACCGATTTGACCGAATTCAGAATATTTTTTAACCTGTCCTATCTGATCTTCATTTTCTCGGAGAGCCGTTTGGTAGCTTTGCAGTCTATCTTCATAACCTCTGGTCAAAACGAAGAGATTTGTCACAATCAAGGAAAAATAGATGAGGAGTCCCATGAGAAATCTGAAACTCAAGATATTTGCTGTGATTTCTCTCCTAACAATCGTCCAAAGCATCGTATTCCCTCAGTTATATAAAGTATAGATGGTTGTCGCTTCACTACCACTGTTCACTTCCCATAGCCCCCTTTGGATTTAGAAGTTTTCAGTGACGCGCCATGTTTCAAGAACCGTTTCATCAAGAAATACACTATAATATTTATATGTGTACGTAGAACCAATCTGCAACGGATGATATTCTTCTATCTTGCCCGGGACTCTGTATTCTATTAATTCTGCCGCCGTTGTGAGACCATTGGCATGTTCGTAGCGCATTTTCACAAGCCCAATTCCCTCGGCAAACCATAAATAGCGTGTGCCGTTGACAAATAAACTATTCTCTTTAGAACCTCGCTTATACGGTTTACCATTGGAAGTTGCCAGTAGATTGTTCTGAAAATGTGGTGGCGTGGTGATAAGGATACTTTTGTGCTTGAGGCACGTCGGAAAAGTTCCAGCAGAAACTTCCACTTGTTCATATCCTTCTAAAGTTGTCTTCGCCAATGAGTCCCAGAATCCCTCTTGGATCCAGGTGTCACCTATGACCGTGGGAAATCTAAGAACGGAAGGCGTAATAGAAGTTCCCAACAAAGGCATTGTGACGGGTTCACCCTTATCGTGTTCTTCCCAACCAAAACTGGAAAGTCTCAAAGACACATCGGTTTTTATCAGAGAAGCCCCTCCTTCTCTAAATTGATCGCCATCCTCGATAGAGGCGTTAATACATACCCGAATCTTACGTTCGGTTTTAACCGCCTCACTTAGTATCGCGAAGGTCTGAAAGTCATCAAGAGCAGATTGTTCCAGGGATTTATTCCTTTTTAACCGATTCCGTGCGCGGTTGAGTCGACTTTTTATGGTGTTTGTGGTTACACCTAAAAAAGCGGCTATGTCTTCGCAGAGCATTCCATCGAAATAGTGGAGGGTTATGACGGTCCGCTCATTTTCCGATAATTTCGCAAGCCATTTTTTTACAATTTCGCGTAGTTCTTGTGATGCCTCTTTCGCTTGCTCTCCCACGAGATAGCCAGAATATGAGTCATTCCGTCTCGTGGCACTGCTTATATTTTCGGAAAGCTGGGTATTCAAGCGTTTCTCACGAAACCACGCAAGACAACACCGTGTAGCAATAGCGTTAATCCACCCAGAAAATCGATGGGGATCACTCAGAGTGTCAAGTCTCTGATGGGCTTTCAGAAAAGTCTCTTGGACGATGTCTTCAGCAATGTGGAAATCCTGAGTTGTTCGCCACGCGGTGGCGTGAACCTGTTTTTGGTATTTCTCTACTAACGTTGCGAAAGCTGTTTCGTCGCCTGCCAGAGCGCGGTGCACCAATGTCACATCATCGTTTTTCATCAATGCCAATCTCTCCTGTCAGTAAGGATAAACTTGAATCTCGGTTCTTAGCATTCATTATATTTTGATGTAGTGACGCGAATCAAGGGGAGAAGGTTGCATAATTCTGCAAATCGGCGAACAGGCATGTTTTACGGGAAACAGTATTAATCAGTTGAAACAGCATCCAAAAATCCCAACGTACGTAACCGATCAATCCAACGCTGCCGTTTTTCACTGCCCGCTGGGTTTGCGACCCAGTGTGGATCGTAGAGCGGCTCACCGGGGCGGTTAAAATGTTCGGGACTCTTCGCATTGCTACGGGCGCGGTCGCGTGTGGCAGCATTTTCTACTGGCGTTTTTGGGTTGTTATAGTAAACGATAGTGCACATTCGACGGTCATCGTTGCCACCCCAGCTGGCATGCCAGCACCGCATATCAAAAGCAACCACATCGCCGGGTTCCGATTTGCAAACATAACCCGGAACGTCACAAATCTCCAGTCCCAACTCGTTCAAATTCTCCCGCAGATCGTCGTGCAGCGGATTTTTGTGAGAGCCGGGAATCAACCGTAACGCGCCGCTTTCGGCGTCAACGGGTTCAAGATAATATGCGAACTTCACCCCGTAGCAATCTTTGGTTGGATCGACGTTATGGTCGGGATGCCAACCTGTATTGCCCACATAACGGTTGGCGTCGGAAACGACGAAAAAGACATCGTCGCCGTAGAGTTGCTCTGCCACCTCGCAGAACCGTGCGTCTTCCGGCAGGTTCGCGAAGAATGGGGTTTCGGGTCCCATCATTGGCAGCCAATGTCGGTGTGTTCCATCAAAGGGGGCATGACGGTATGCAGATGCCATCGCGGCTTCAAACTCCTCGTGTATTGTGTTCAGCTCGTCTTGGCTGAACACCTGCCGAAAAATGAGGAAGCCCAATGTCTGAAAATGCTTGACTTGCTGTTCTGAGAGCATGATGTTCCTCCGCGTTTTGTGAAGTTACGAATCAGCAGGAACTGATTCATTTGCCCAACTGGTAATAAAATCTTCAAGACCGAAATCTGTAGGCATATCGTTTGGATTATAATCCGACCTCCGTTGGAAGCCGGGCTGATAGGTCTCCTCCGGAAGTTTCAGTTTTTCGTCAAGCGGCTGGAATCGCTGCCAGAGTTCGGATGCGTGTTCAGGCGTAAAGTGATTTCCGAGATAAATGATATCTCGACCGTTGCCCCATAAGGAGGCAGGATTCGCAGTTGTGTGCTTCAAGTTATAAAGTTTGCCAGCCAGTTTCGAAAGCATAACGATGCTCACCATCCGCTCATGTGGCGAGCGATGCAATGCCGCCAGTTCAGTGCGAAATCTGTCTGCATCTCCGTTAATGATGGCACGAAAAATAGTGGTTATCCGGTCGAACTCCTGAAAAAAGAGAGAGTCCCATGCCTCAAACTGTTCACGTGCTGTATTGGAGAGATGATGATAGAATCCTGGTTCCCAGTGCCGCCAATGGACGTTGGGTAAAGCCGCAAAACCGAACGGACGGTAACCCGGATGAAGTGTCCGTCGCATCTTGCTGCTGTAATAACTTCCCCAATGTAGCAATAGATGTGTGTACACGACACCGTCTCCGGCATTCAGTTCGACAGGCATCCCACCCGGCAATGGAACAGACGGATTTTCTGCGAGCTGTTGGTGCTCTGCCTCAGTATTGATTCGGCGGTGGCTGCGCGGGACAATCCAGAATACACTATCGTCATACAAAGCGATATTCCACTGGAGATAGCTCGGTCCGTGGTGTTCCATATTTGAGATCATTCCACGCAGCGGCGCAGGTTCACCGGGACCAATGTCCCGATGCCAGTGCATCGGACCGGCATCGCGACTCCCACTACAGATGCAGGCAAATTGGTGTGGCACGACGTGCTCTGCCGCCATCAACTGCTGGCCAACTCCGAGAGTGTTTTCATGCAGCAGAAATTCGATCGCGGCGCCAGATACTTCATCACAGTCGGTGTCAAATTGCAAGCGCGGTTGGGCTGAACTCTCCCAATCGCCACCTTGTGGATCGGTCGGAAAACGGCGTTGCGCAGAAAGTTCTTTTCTCCGGCTGACCATGTGTTCGATACTACGGCGTAACGGTTCGAGTTCTGCCTTCGGTACAACCTCCCGCAGAATATTGTAACCTTCCTCTCTGAACTGTTGTCGATCGACTTGCATGATATGTTTTCCTCTTCCTAACACGAGTTTTAACGCGCTAACTTCTGCTGTAGATTCGGGTTATCTATAACCTCCCGATTTACAATATACGACGGCATTTTCCCAGAAGCCACGTTGATGATACTCGCACACGCACTCTTGGCATTGCCCTCAAAACACTCATCCGTCCAGCAAATACTGTGTGGGGTTACGATAACGTTATCCAGACTTAAGAGCGGATCGTCGTCGTCAATTGGCTCCTGTTCAAACACATCAAGGCCCGCGCCTTGAATTTGTCGATTCTGAAGTGCCTCTGTGAGTGCTTTTTGGTCAACGATTGGACCGCGTGCGGTGTTAATCAGATAAGCCGTCGGTTTCATCAACCCGATACGTCTCGCGTTAATGAGTCCGCGCGTTTCTTCGTTTAATGGGCAGCAGACACACACAAAATCAGCCGTTTGCATCAAGGTATCCAGATCGACGGGCTCCACATCCACTTCCGCTGCGTCAGCAGGTGTGATGTAAGGGTCGTAGGTGATATGGCGCATCCCGAAAGGTTTCGCCAGTTTAAACGCCTCTTTTCCGATATTGCCCATGCCGACAAGTCCCAACGTTCTGCCGACTAACCCCATGCCTCTATAGTTTTGTGTGTTTCTCCAGCCTCCGGCACGGATGAGTCTATCCTTTATCAACAACTGGTGACCCAACGATAGGACAAAGGTCATGATGGAGGTGGCAACAGGACGACGGACACCATCAGGAGCGATCGTTAGCAACACACCATTTTCGGTACAAGCCTCCACGTCCACCTTATCGTATCCGACACCGAAGCGGGCAATGACAGCCAACTTGTCAGCGTCTGTGAACGTTTCTGCTGTGATACCTGCCCCTAATACTAAGAGTGCGTCATAATCCTGCACTTGTTCGGCTTGTAATGCCGGTGTATTCTCTGCAATATATTCCCAGTGTAGACCTGCCTCGTCAAAAAGCGGACCGGCAATGTCATCTAAATCGCAGGTGCCATCCGGACCCAAGAAGTCCCGCGTGACACCTACGCGAAATACGGATTTGCTCATAGCTATTCCTCGATCCAAATTTGGCGGAAGTATTTCCAATTTAAGGGTTGAAGTTTAAGGTTTTTGACCTTTTTGTTAATGACTAAAATCTGTTTCGCATGCGCCAATGGCACCCACGGTACATCTTTGTGGAAGATCTGCTGTGCTTTTTGGTAGAGCGAAATTCGCTTCTCGCGATCTGAAGTTGCTCTCGCCTGCTCTAAAACGGCTTGCATTTCATCGCTGCGATAAAATGCGATATTGCCAGCGGGCTTCTCTGCTGACGATTTACTCAGAAGGAAGTAGAGAAAGTTATCAGGGTCCCCGAGATCGGCACTCCATCCCAACATCGCGATATCGTGCTCCCCATTTTTCGTTTTTTCAAGATAGGTCCCCCAGTCGAAGGTCACGATTTTTGTCTCGATTCCAACATTTCGGAGTTCGGATTGAAGAACTTCTGCAAGGGCGCGTCCATCAGGAATATAGGGACGCGGAACGGGTAATGCCCAGAGCGTTGTCTCAAAACCGTTGGGATATCCTGCTTCAGCGAGAAGTTTTTTCGCCAGTTCCGGGTCGTAGGCGTAATCTTCAATCAAATCATCATACCCCCAGAGTGTTGGTGGAATGGGGTTCTTCGCCGGAATCCCCAACCCTTGATAGAGGTATTCAATAATTGCTGATTTGTTGATAGCGTGGTTAATTGCGAGTCGGACATTGAGAATGTCAAAAGGAGATTTATCCATGTTCATCGCTAAGTACCCGATGCTCATGCCGGGTTGCGATAACAATTCGAGCGTGTCGTCATCTCGGATCTGTTGAAAATCGTCCGGATTTGGGAACTCCATGGCGTGGATATTGCCTTGCTGCAGTTCAATAAGCCGCACGGAGTTATCAGGAATAGAGCGCAGGATCACTCTATCTAACAGCGGCGGTCCGCCCCAATACGTATCGTTTGCTTCAAGCACGATTTTATCTCCTCTATCCCATCGCACGAACTTAAAGGGACCCGTGCCGACCGGGTTATTGGAAAACGCATCACCCCATTTCTGCACGGCTGTTGGGCTAACAATAGAGAAAGGGGTTATTGCAATCGTATAGATAAAAGGGGCATAAGCCGTTTTAAGGTGAATTTGAACGGTATAGTCATCAACAGCGATAATTCTGTCAACAATCTCTGCCAAGCCCGTTGCTATCCAGTAAATATAACTACCGCCAACTTTATGGAAAGGATGTGTATCATCGTGCTGTCGGTTAAGGGAAAAGAGAACGGCTTCGGCGTTGAAAGGGGTGCCATCATGAAACGTTACGCCTTTGCGAAGGTAAAACGTCCATATCAAACCATCCGTTGAGCTTTCCCAATGTGTTGCGAGACCAGGTTCAAGTTCAGTGCTTTCATCTTTGTATTGAACGAGCGTATCGTAGATATTATCGCAAACCTTGAAGGATTCTCCATCTTCCTCGAGAGCCGGATCTAATCCCACAGAGTCGCCGCCGCGCCCGAATATTAGGGTGCCACCACGCTTTAGGGGTGCGTCGGGAAACACTGGGGAAAATAGGTGTGAGTCGGCAAATATTGGGGAAAATCCCGCAAGTAGCGATATTAGAAGCGTCACTAAGAGAATCTGCGTAAAACATCTGTGTTTCATAAATTTCTCCGATATCCAGAAAAAGATATACACTTTATGATACGGAGTTTTTCGCAAAATGTCAAATGGTTTTCAGTTATCCGTAACACGAGGAAATTGTTGTTAAATGAGGACGGACACCTGATAGATGATAATCAATATAAGGTTTGAAACCTTTTTCCCGCAAAAATCGTTTGATTAATTGGGAGAGTGTCTTAAAAATAGACGCGTAACTTCAGATCCATCTGAGGAATTATGTTATCTGTTGAACAACTTATCCAGAATTTAATGAACACAACGCAACCGAGCGTTGTCCGCTGCAGTGCTATTGTGAATCTTGTTTCGCAGGGTAGCACACACGGAATAGAAACCCTAATTGAAGTGCTTGCCGATTCAGATTCCATGGTCCGACGCGAAGCCGCGATGGCACTTCAACAAATGGACGCGACTCGGGCTATGCAACCGTTGCTTGAAGCGTTGCAGGTGGAGTCAAACGATTTAACGCGTTGGGCACTGCTTGAAGCGATTGGTGAATTGGCAACCCCTGATGCGCTGCCTATACTCGAATCGCTTCGCACTACCGGCTCTATGCTCACGCGGATCGAAGCGAAGAAAAGCATGGCTCGGATTGAAGGGCGTTATGCCAATGGCGGCACTTCACCCCCGGAAGCGTCTGAATCTGTCCTGCATACTGCGCAGATAGATCCAAATGAACCGTCACCGACAGCGGATTTTATAGATTCACAAACCACACCAGAAGACGACATAATAGAATCGGAACCGAATGTTTCTTCGCATAGCACGGCGGGTTCTCAAGCGACTTCACCCGACGATCTGTTTATAGAAGCGGTGCAAGATACGGAGACAGTTGCGTCTGGTGAGAAACAGCCAACAGAATTTGAAAAAATATTCATAAGGCCTTCTGTTGATTCAGACGAGATAACGGATATACCGGCGTATACAGCAGCCGCGGATGAACGCGTCGATGTTCCGCGGGAAACGGAATCCGCAGATGACGTAACGGATACGCAGGATTATGTGCAGTTCGACGATGAATCGGATACGTCTGCAGATGAAACCCGAGAAAATCCGCAGAAAGTATCCGAGCAAAAACAGTCCCAAGCAGAAACACCGACAGATACTTTAAGGATCGATACGGAATCAACACAACGAGAGAAAGAAGATCAGGAGATAGATGATTTAGCAGAATCCATTGCCCGCTCATCTCGTCTTGCCGGTTCATCCGTCAATCTCCCGGTATTAGCCCCGAATGCGTCTACCGTCCCGTATGATCCGAAGGGCACTGCGCTTGAGCCCGCACAGACGAACTTCTTTCTGACGCTCATACACCCCGGCAGGTATCTCTCCAAGCAATGGGTGCAGCGAACGCGAGCGTATCTAATATTGTGGGCTGTTTTGGTTATCGTTACAATCGGTTTCACCCAATATCAGAAACACACAAAAATGGAGTTAAGTCCACTCTCTCGTTTTGGGCTTTCTATGAGTGAACTACCGGAATTAGTAAAGCGCTCATTGGCGGAAGGGGATTTCTACATTCAGGAGGGCTATTACAGAAAAGCCATTAATTCGTATGAATTGAGCAGGGGCCTCGGCGCTCTTCCGGTTAGTTTCTATCGGAAACTCGGATTCGCGTATTTTAAGGAAGGTCAGCACGCGCTTGCCGTTGAAGCGTATGAGTTGTTCTTAGAAGCGAAAGCGCATGAAAACCCCGATGTATTTGCCGCCGAGGCTTCACTCGTCGGGGTTTATCCACTTACGTCGGTAGAAGCAGGAATAACCCGCGACTATGAAACCTACAATATTCTTGGGACGGCGTATATGAAACTCGGGCGTGTGCTGGACGCAAAACGCGCCTACGAAAAAGCGATACAGCTTGTACCAAAATATGGTGAGGCATACAATAACCTCGCACGCCTCTATGCGGATAATTATCCGAACCCTATTTGGATGAAAGATTGGAGGGTCGGAAGGTTAGAAGCGTGGAAGGTAGAGACCCCTCCGCGATCTTCCAATCTTCCACGCTTACAGACTTCTCTCCCGAGTCTACGTCTGGCTGAGGCGTTAGCCTATACAGCCGTAACGTTGAACCCGGATGTCGCTGCTTATCACGACACCCTCGGTTGGATTTTATCGAAGCGAGGACAAGTGAACAAGGGGATGAAAACCTTGGAACGCGCCATCAACCTACAGAGCGATGCTGTTGAGCCGCATTATCACCTGGCGCAGGTCGCGCTAAAAGCCAACGAACGGCAGAAGGCAATAGAAGCGATCCGAAACGTGTTCAAACTCAATCCGGCTTTTGTCTCGCTCAATACAATGGAATAGCCCTCAAGAAAGTTTCGAAGTGTGCGAAAGTGTACTGAAGTGCGCTAAAGTTATCGCCTCATAAACGTCTTTCAACTTTACCAGACTTTAGTTAGCGAATGACGGAGAACTTGCCGATGCGTTGACCCTTTTCAGACGAAAGGACATAAATATAGACCCCACTGCTGACCCCAAAAAGTTCCCAAACCCGCCTATCTCTTTCATATTCCGTCCGAGTCAGTGATGCAATACAGTTTCCACTCACATCGTAGATATAAACGTCCGTTCCCGCCGGTAGTTTATCAAATGTAACCTGATTACACGTTGTCACTGGATTGGGATAGACAATCACCTCGGCAAGCATGGGTGCCGGAAGCAGTATTGTCAACATTCTGGCATCCTCTGCGAGATCGGCACCGTATATATCCGAAAGTTGTAGTGCCTCAATCTGATAGCGATTGCCCGTGCGGAAGACTTCTGGCGAGAATGTAAGAACAACCCGCTTTCCTGCTTTGTCAAGGATAGCGGAGCGTGGCGTGTAACGTTCCGAACCGTTTTCCGAGTTTCCCTGCTTGTGCAGACGGTAACGTCCAGCATTCGTCGCAGAGATACCCATCGGTTTGTCAAACTCCAACAAGAGCTGATTCGGTGGTGAATGTACCGCGGTATGCAAGCGCGGTCGCTGTGTTGGCGCGACAGATACTGATGTGGACGGTGGACTGGGCGTAACCACTCCAGAAGTCTCAAAAACGGTCAAGGCATTATTACTATTAAACAGCAGTGCCTTTGCGCCATCGCCATTCAGATCAACGACAATCGGATTGAAAGTACTTGTTGAAGGGTGGTGCCAGATAGGTCGATAGCCTATTCCGTCATGTTGCACGAGATAGAAGTTAGGCTGAACAGCGATGCAAAGTTCATTGCGACCATCGTTATTCGCGTCCGCAATCGTCATTCCATTTCCGCCATCCCGCACATCACGGATGCGTTGTGTCCACACGGCACGATAGATATCATCACCCTCTGATTTGAAGACAGTTAAAAGCCAGTGATGATAACGAATATCAAGTTGTGTAGTGCCGACTTGGGTACCCGTTTTGGCGCAGATAGCAAACTCGGCGGTCCCATCGCCATCCATATCCCCAGCGGCAAAAAGTTGTGGTATTCCTTCAGGAAGCGTGTGTATCCACGTTTGTCTGTATTCGTCGTTTCCAACCGCCTCGTGTATGAACACTCTCCCACTGTTATCCCCCGCTAAAATCTCTGTCCGTCCATCACCGTCAAAATCGCCCGTGGCGAAATTCGCACTAATTCCGGTGTTTCCCCACATCGAGTTTTCAAGGGTCGCTACAATTCGATAGTCGTTATTTTCGACCGCTTCGTATACCGAAATAGTGTTCGTGACATCATCACGAGCGAATATCTCCGGTGTGCCGTCTGCATCCACATCTGCGATTGTCCGGCTCCACTGTCCGCGTGCTTCCCAGATACGTTCCGTTGGAAGTTCACCTCGTGCGGGTTGCTCCAGCAAAAATGTCGCGCCCGAAGCGTTGCACAACACCTCTATAAGTCCATCGTTATCCGTATCCGCTGCCGCCCAGGGCCACAGTGATTCAGGAAATGAAAAAATCTGTTCGCCCGTTCCGTCATCTGCTATTTCAAGAACGTGTGCCGTGCCGGTCGCCATTTCAACGGCAAAGAGTTCCAACTTCCCGTTTCTGTTTATATCCACCGGGGAGGCGATAACGTGCAATCCACTGTCAATGGATGCGACTTGTCGGAGATGTGATATATCAATCGAGGTATCGTCCACGCCAAACTGATATAACCTGCCGTTGTTGTCATCAATGTGCAGTTCCCCGGCGCTACTTTTCACCGCTAACCGGTACAAATAAGTGCCGGGCGGCACGCCTAAATCCGACATATTGACGAAATGAAGTAAGTTCTCCGCGTCTGAATGCCCCGTTCTATTGATATTTCCGTTCGCCTCAAGAATTTGGATTTTGCCTGTCGTTAATGCTTCCGTTTCCCACATCACCACCGCATTGAATCTGTTTCCTGCCAGCCACGGTTGCGCTTCATGCTTTATAACAAGAGGCACTTCGTGCACCACGTCAACAACCGTCTTGACTCTCTTGACGTCTCCATTTCCAGATTTAACACTCAGTCGCAGCGTATACCTGCCTTCCGCCAAAGTAGAAGTGTCCCACTTGTGTAGACACGCCCTAAATTTCGGTTCAGTTTGCACAGCGCCCAACGGATACCATAACTCCGGGACCTCGCCGATGCCATACTCCAACCAGTATTCAGAAAATTCAGTCCCACCGGCACTGCCGATGATTTCAATTCTATCGAAGATAACCGCGCGCGCTATCTCCGTACCGACAATTTCAACACCACCGTGAGATTGTTCTCCACCGAAGGCGTGTTGCGATGTCCGTTGCGCATTAATTTCCGCAACAAGCGAGATCGAGGTTTCCGCGAGCGCCGCATAAGCATCCAATGCCCCTGCACCAACGAGTTCAGTAATGAAAAGTGGTTTTGCAGTCGCGATCAACTTCTCTTGAATCCGTATGTTGGTGGCGTTCGGATTTGCCGACAAGACGAGCGCGGCGACCCCAGAGACGTGCGCAGCTGCCATGGAGGTCCCGTCTCTCTTTCCGTACTCCCCATTCAGTGCCGTGCTGAGAATCTCCTCACCGGGCGCGGCGATGTTAATCGTAGCCCCAAAATTAGAACCATCATACAACTGCTTTTCCTGTCCAAGCCCTGCGACGGAGATAACGGATTTAAGAGCAGCAGGATAGTAAGAACCGATTGTCGCCGAATTGCCTGCGGCACCCACCAAGACACACCCGCGCTGATAGGCGTATTCTATGGCATCTTCTATGATAAAAGCACGCACCGTATCCCCCCAACTCATATTAATCACGCGTGCCCCATTGTCGGCGGCGTAAACAATAGCGGCGGCGAGATCGTCATTCTGGAGATACGCACCGCCCCCATACTTGAAACCGGCTCTGAGAGGCATCAAACGGCAGTTCGGCGCGATCCCAGCGATCCCACGTCCATTGTTCGCCGCCGCGGCGATGATACCGGAGACGTGTGTTCCGTGTCCAGTTTCATCTTCGGGATCGTTATCGCGGACTGTCCAATCGCCACTGCCCGGAAGCGTCGGCGCGTCGCTGAAATCCCATCCGTTTTTGTCGTCAACGTACCCGTTGCCATCATCGTCAATACCATTTCTTGGAATCTCACCGACGTTCTCCCAAATCTGTGAACGCAATTCAGGGTGCTGGGTCGCAATCCCGCTATCAACGACTGCCACTGTTACGTGTGGTTCTCCTTGTTCTATATTCCATGCTTGCCTTATATTGAGGACATCCAGATTCCACTGCTCCACGTAGCTTGGATCGTTCGGTGGGGTTTTTGCACAGAACTGGTTGAGGCGATTCACCTCAACCGCTTCAATGGTAGGGTGCCTTTCATACCGTCGCCGTAAGGGGTCCAATCGCCAACTTTTCGGAAACCGAATCAGATAGATACGACGGAGCCGAGGGTGTTGTCCACCAGGCGTAGTCGCGGGAAAAACAGGGAAAACAGACATCGCACCGAGTTGTCTACTCAACCTTTCGAGGTGCTCACCGGACGCATCCGGATGTAAACGAACGATCAATTCTCCCGGTGTTTCAGTGATGTAAGGAAAATCGTCCGAATTGCTTTGGGCAAAGACTAATTGTGACTGGACAAATAGACCAAGGATATAGAGGTAAAAAAATTTCTTTGTCATTTATCTTCTGTAATGTTGCTGGACAGCACACCTTGTGCTTGCTGCTTTCTCTTAAAAAATTGCAATTCTATATCTCTATATGATAATATTAATGATACGTAATTCAGGGAGAAAAAACAAATTTTTCGTCCGTTGTAACATATAAGGAAATACAACCATGAAAGCCTCAGAATTGATCGTTAAATGTTTGGAAAACGAAAGCGTTGACTATATATTTGGCATACCGGGTGAAGAAAATATGGATTTGATGGACGCGCTGTTAGAATCCAACATCCAATTCATTCAAACTCGCGATGAACGGGGTGCCGCCTTCATGGCGGACGTCTATGGTCGCCTCACAGGGCGCGCCGGTGTATGTCTCGCCACCTTAGGTCCAGGCGCCATGAACCTTGTCACAGGCGTTGCTGATGCGAATATGGATAGGGCGCCTCTCGTTGCGATCACCGGACAAGCGAGTTTAGACAGGATGCACAAAGAATCCCACCAATATATGGATGTCGTCTCCGTTTTCAAACCGATGACGAAATGGAATACACTGCTTCACCTCCCTGAAATCATCCCCGAGTCGATGGGTAAAGCTTTTAAAATAGCGACCGGAGAGAAGCCTGGTGCTACACACATCGACTTTCCAGAAGATGTCGCTAAGATGAAAGTTAGCGCCGAACCGATGCCACATGACTTTCCCAGCGACGCCGAACCCATTGCCTCCTGTTTGCTGCGCGCTGCACAATTGATTAACGACGCAAAGCAGCCGATTATCCTCGCAGGAAACGGGGTTGTCCGCCAAGGTGCTTCCCGGATTCTGACCCAATTCGCCGAGATGACGAACATTCCCGTCGCACACACCTTTATGGGCAAAGGTAGCATTCCGTGGACCCATCGACTCTCCCTCCTGAGTGTAGGCTTACAGGCAAACGATTTCGTCTCCTGTGGATTTGACAGGGCAGACCTCGTCATCGCAATCGGTTACGATATCGTCGAATACCATCCACGTCTCTGGAATCCCGATCGGAACAAGAAACTCATCCATATCGATACACAACCGAGCGAAAGTGATGCCGCTTACGTCACGGATGTCGAGATGGTAGGCAACATCCGTCAGAGCCTCAGGCACCTGATGGCACAAGAAATCTATCCTAAAGATTCAGAGTATGCCTCAAACACCTTACGCAAAATTATACTCGACCAACTCGACGAACACCGCGAGGATATGGGATTCCCGATGAAGCCGCAGAAAATCTTGAGTGATGTCCGTTCTGTGCTTGCTGAAGATGACATCCTGATTTCCGATGTCGGCGCACACAAAATGTGGATTGCCCGTATGTATCCGTGTTATCAACCGAATACGTGCATCATTTCCAACGGTTTCGCTTCCATGGGCATCGCGCTACCCGGGGCTTTTGTTGCGAAACTTATCTATCCAGAACGCAAATGTTTGGCAATTTGCGGTGATGGCGGCTTTTTGATGAACTCGCAGGAACTCGAAACAGCAACACGAATCGGGGTGCCCTTCGTCACGCTTATCTTCAATGACGAGGCTTACGGACTTATCGAGTGGAAGCAGATGAACGGCTTTGGTAGACCTGCCCACATCGACTTCACAAACCCCGATTTCGTCAAATACGCCGAGGCCTTCGGCGCAAAAGGCTATAGGGTCGAAGGGAGTGACGAATTGGTTCCTATCCTCAAAGATGCGTTCCGTCAGCAAGTTCCGTCAGTTATTGATTGTCCCGTTGATTATGCCGAAAATCTACGCTTAACCAACGAACTTGGGCACTTGACATGCCCAATTTAATATTTTTCATTACGCCGCAAGGTAAATTAAAAATATGATTGTGCTGTAGCATAGAAAATGCTATTATCTTATTTTACTGTGTCGTAGTCTTTAGTCTATTTATTTCGAGATGTGCTTCGTTTTTTTAGAGGAGGGTTCTGTACCAAACAATGGCAGTTTCAACAATTGAATGGGTGGATGGTAGAATTCGGATGATTGACCAGACGCTGTTGCCCAATGAATTCAAACAGATTTATTGCGATGATCTCCCATCGGTCTGGGAAGCCATCAAATCCTTGCGTGTGCGGGGTGCGCCCGCGATCGGTATTGCGGGTGCGCTGGGTGCAGTAATTGGCATATGGGATTCTACTGCAAACACATACGATGCTTTTACCGCCGAACTTAAATCCGCGACCGATTATTTAGCGACCTCACGACCGACAGCCGTTAATCTCTTTTGGGCATTGGACAGAATGAGCCAGACAGCACAAGAGAACAGTCACCTTCAGATCCCTGAACTCAAAGAGGTACTACTTGCTGAGGCTCTGAAGATTATTGATGAGGATAAAGCGATGTGCCGCGCCATTGGGCAGCACGGTATGGCGTTGCTAAACGAAAGCGATACAATTCTGACGCACTGCAACGCCGGTGGATTAGCGACATCCGACTACGGCACAGCGTTAGCGGTTATGTTCAGTGCGCACGAGGCGGGTAAGAAGATCCAAGTTTACGCTGACGAGACGCGCCCCCTTTTACAAGGCGCACGTCTTACGACATGGGAACTCATGCAAGCCGGTATCGATGTGACGCTCATCTGCGATAACATGGCAGCACAGGTCATGAAAGAAGGCAAAATCCAATGTGTGATTGTCGGTGCCGACAGGATTGCCGCAAACGGCGACACGGCAAACAAGATCGGCACCTATAATGTCGCTATCCTCGCAGACGCACACGGCATCCCTTTTTATGTTGCAGCCCCGACTTCAACCTTAGACTTCGCTCTCGGCACTGGGGCAGAAATCCCTATTGAGCAACGTGCCGCGGAAGAGGTGACAGAAGGTTTCGGGAAACTCACGGCGCCTGAAGGCGTTAAAGTCTATAGTCCTGCGTTTGATGTCACGCCCGCGGCGTTAGTTACAGCGATCATTACAGAAAAGGGTGTGGCGCGCGCCCCTTATATAGAGAGTCTACAGGCTTTAAGAGACGCGTAAATCTTCAAGTTATGCGGCTTCCGCAATGTTCAAGCGAGTACCACTTATATCGAAGCAGTCGTATTGATTTGTATGCATAATCCGGGTTGCGAACGCCATTGCCTGTTTTTCCGAGAGGTAACCGTCGGCAATCTCGGCTTCAAGGGCGCGTCGGATTTCGTTTCGCGCTTGAATCGCATACGCCATTGCACTGGTTGGCCACCCTGTATCACCGCCGAAAGCGAACAATTTATTTGACGGGACAGCATGGATGCACCGGCGGAGGAAATCACGTGAACTATACGGATCGATGCTCCATGCCCAGCAGAAGTCGACCCAGATATTACGGTAATGTTTGGCGAGGGCAACGAGTTCGTCGTTATAAGGGTAGGCGATGTGCATCAGGACAAATTTCGCGTCGAGATAGCGAGCGAACAAGGCGCACATATTGCCCGCGGGGATACGTCGCACTGGCATCCGATCGTTGCCAGCATAATACCCTGTATGAATCTTGAACGGGAGGTTGTGTTCAATCGTGAGTTCAACACCGCGCGCCCAGCACCAATCGCCCAGACAGAGGCGCGTGGCTTCGTCGACCTCTGCGGCGGGTTTCGTGAGTACAGCATTAAGCGCAGTAGCAGCCTCGGCATCGCTTCTTTCAATCCAGTCGAGCGTTCGATTGTAAGCGTGTTGTGATTTTACTGCGATAGCACAAGGGGCATGCTTGGCAAAAATCGCCGCCATAGCAGTCTTAAGGGACGTTAGATCGTTGACGTCGACCCCTGTTTCTGCATGAATAGCACTTGGATCGACTTGTCCGTTACAGAATGTTGCCCACGAGAGATCGTAGAGGAAAAAATCGGGACCGGAGGTATCCGGGGTACACTGCCAACTGAAATCGTCCGTTTGAATATGGTCAAGCTTCGCGAGGTCGTGTAAAATGTGATAACGTTTGCCGGGGGCTCGAAGTCCTGTTAGATTATTGGCACCCGCGAGTCCATCGCCTGTCAGTTCGTCGAGTCCATAGATGTGTTTCGCGATGAGGCTGACCGCCTCGCCATACCCCGTAAACTGCGTCGCTTCCCACGCGTCCCGGATGCCGTCAAACCGTGATGCGACATCTTGAGAGGCGTCCATCAGGTTGCGCATTGCTTCTGGAGATGCACCGGCTGTTACCAGGTCGGCAGGCACATAATTTCCGAACAGGTCTTGGAGGATATCGGGTCCGTTCTCAACCCATTCGACTTCGCGCTTCATGTGTTCGTGTGTATCAACAAGACGAATAGATTGAATATGCTGGGTCAGATCGGTGGTTTCCATACAAGGTCTCCTTTAGAAACTGAGAGCAGACGACTCGCAGTTTTATACTTGATACTTGACAAATGTGTTGAATTATGATTTAATATATGAATACTTTGGTAATTTACCGTTCCTTTCACTGTTATAGAAGGAAGTGGGTTTCCAAAAGATGAGGTCTGCTCTATTTATTGTATAAAGGGTAGAGTTGTTATGTCAAGAAAAACCGTAAATAAGGAATGCTCGCGCAGGAACGCGAATGGTTAACGTCCCCGCCTGAAATGGGACAAGGCCACAGGAGCATAAAATGCCTACAGGACGGATTAAGTACTACAATTTCGATAAAGGTTTCGGATTTATCGCGCAAGATAGCAGTGATGCAGATGTTTTCTTACATAGTTCTGCTATTAAGCAGCCCGAATACGAAGAACTCCGTGTCGGACAGCGCGTAAAGTACAGCATTATTGAAGGTGAAAAGGGGCTTGTTGCCCAAAACGTCGAAGTATTGTTAACACCGACGGAACGCAGATGGTTACGCCAAGGGAAAGCAATTATTCCGCGCGGTTACGCAGGTTTCCCGGGGCAGGGACAGGGTCAATTTATCAGTAATGAGCCAACGACTGCCGCCAATTATGAGACTGACGCCTCAAAGCCGACTCGGCATCGCCGTACCCCTGAGGCATCTGTAGCCCCTCTGGAACCGGCAGCAAAATCACCCCGCACTCAACGTGCCTCGACGAAAGATTTGAACGATTCGGCGGCACCGACACAAGAGACACCAGACGCATCTTCAAAGCAACTTAGTTTCGGTGATCTCTATATCCTCAAGCAGATTAATTTTGAAACATCCATGTTTTTTGCGTTGTATAATCACGTCCAATTGCCTGCTACTGTCCTTGAAATGACGCTCTCAAGTTTGACGCTCAATAGCAACGGGACAGAGCAACACATCACCAAAACGGATGTTAAATACTGTTATAAAGACGTTGATGCAGAGAGGGTTCAGGCATCTGTTGATAGCGATGCTGCTGTGAAGGCACAGAAGCTGACACAACTCACTGCTGATGCACAAGTCCCTGAAATTGATACGAAAGCCGTTCGGCTCGCCCGAAAAAATGGAACTGCGATTGAAGTTACACTCCGTGAGGGCGAGATATTTCGCGGCATTATAGACTGGGTCAGCCCTTATGAGATTAAGCTCATTTTAGAGAACGGTTCCAAGGTTGTTATCTTCAGACACGCTGTGTATAATCTGACCATAGATTGATACTACCATGAAAGCATATTACGAACTCCTTGATGAGATTCAGCGCGATGTCGAACGTTTGCGTCAAGAATCAGGGGGTATCCCCTGTCCATCTACCTGCTTTTCCTGCTGTCAAAACACCGCAACTATGGCGATAAGCGAGGTCGAGGCTCGTGACTTAAAGATCGGATTGGAAGCACTCCCTGTCGAAATCCGCTCACATATTCGTGGGAAGGCTGAACAGAGCATCAGAAAATTGAAGGCGCACGGCTATGACGTTGAAAATATAATGCCGGATGCTGGGATGGAAGCCATTGGGGTCATAAAAGGCACGCCTGAAGGTGAGTGCCCTATGCTCATCGGTGGGGTTTGCACTGTTTACGAACACCGTCCGGTCATCTGCCGTGTCTGGGGGTATCCGATTCATAGCGGCAATGAATTAGCCTGCTGCCACAAAACTTTCATCGGAAAACGTCGTCGCTTCCGTCCGCTCAGTTACGATCGTTACTGGAAAGTGTGTCAGAATCTTAGCACGGCGTTGGGTGCTACCCGGAAGACCCCTAACTGCTATCTCGTCTCGCAATTGCTATCGGAATAACGCACACACGGCTCTTACACTTAGTCTCTTCGGTGAGGTTAAAACCTCACCTATTTTTATTTGAACGTATCTTAAATTTCAGGTGGGTTTTCGCTCAATTCACGCAAAAATTGGAAGGTATAAATTCCGGTCCGGTGTCCATCGTTCCATATCAATCTCACAGCGTAGCGTCCGACTCGCTGAATGTCCAAAAGCCGTAGGTTTTGAAAAAAATCGTCAGCGGGTAGGATGTGGAAAGGATCTTTGCCGAATCGGGTAGCATCACAACGGGCACAGGGACATTTTTCTCGGAGGAGGCGGTAGGATAACTCGCTGTGATGTGAATCTTTCCATTGGATTTCTAAGCTTGTATTGCTTCTTTCAATGCGGGTGGGTTGGAATTTCTGCATGATAATTCCTTAAAGAAAGGGTCAGCCCTTTACAAAAAAACGGTTACTGACCGTGGGACCGAAGACAGTCTCGCGAATCAGCAACCGTTCAACGCGTTGTGATCGAAGGATTATTCCTACTATCCGTTATTCAAAGTATTCCGCATTGATATCAATGAACTCTTCCCATTCTTCAGGAACATCTTCCTCCATGAAGATGGCTTCGACGGGACATTCGGGCTCGCATACACCACAATCGATGCACTCTTCCGGATCGATGTAGAGCTGATTTGTTTCCTCAAATTCGTCGGCATCGGGTAGAGGATGAATGCAGTCCACTGGGCATACATCAACGCATGCACTGTCCTTAACGTCGATACACGGTTCACAAATCACATACGTCATATCAGAAAACTCCTTTCGGCTTGATTTACAATAAGAGCCTCCATATCACACCGAGGGTAACTTCATTGAACGGACGAGGTTAGTCCCTATTTGATGAAGGCGTTACAAAAATATCGTCGTATGTGGCATTCTGTATATTGTCTGCTGAGTTGCGATCAGGACACTATAATAATACCATAAACAATTTATTTTGTCAAGTTATATTTACAACACCGCAGAAGCCCTTAGTTTTCAGTATAGAAAAAATTGACAATTCTCAATTTTTGTGATACCATATTCATAACCGAAGAGGTGTCGCCTTGCAAGCCTACGTATTGCAAAGCGTGGGTCTTCTGTCTTAACCATAGAAGGGATGATATGAGAAAACCTGCTCGCAAAAAGTGGCAATTTAAAAATTCGGATTTTGATAACAGTTTAATATTGGCATCCGAAGCAGGTGTCTCCCCGTTTGCTGCACAACTGCTCATCAATCGAGGGATTAAGACGGCTGCCGAAGCGCGGGCCTACCTCTACCCAACGCTTGATGAATTGCACTCCCCCTTTAAATTAGCAGACATGGATAAAGCTATAGAACGGATACATCAAGCGATCTCACGTGGCGAGAAAATCTGCGTCTATGGTGATTACGATGTCGATGGCACGACTGCGACGGCACTGCTCCTCAATACATTCCGCCAGATGGATGTCCCCGTTGACTACTATATCCCGAATCGGTTTGGCGAGGGTTACGGGCTCAGCAAAGATACCGTAGAAAAGATCCACCAGAAAAACAGAGCGAAATTACTCATCACTGTAGACTGTGGTATCACATCGGTGAAAGAGGTGGCGTTGGCGAATCAACTCGGTATGGATGTTATCGTCACGGATCATCACCAGCCAGAGTCGGAACAGCCGCCGGCTTATGCGCTGATTTCACCGAAGATTCCGGGGAATGAATACCCTTACACCGAACTCGCAGGTGTCGGTTTAGCCTTCAAATTAGCACAGGGATTAACAGATGATAAAGCGTTTCTTGAATCACTCCTCGACCTGGTAGCCTTGGGGACGGTCGCAGATATTGCACCGCTGACTGGCGAAAATCGCATTTTGAGCCGCTTGGGGTTAGCAGAACTTGACAAACGCGAACGCCCTGGGGTTCACGCTTTGTGCGAAGTCGCTGGTCACAAAATTGACACACCGATCGACGGATACGCTATCTCTTTCAAGTTAGGACCCCGTATCAACGCCGCTGGCCGCATGGGTACTGCGGACAAAGTGGTTGAACTTTTCACAACCGACTCTGAGGATGTCGCAATTCGGGGGGCCTCTGAACTCAATCAGGCAAATCAACTGCGAAGGAAGTTCGGAGATCAGATTCAAGAGGAGGCATCGAGGATAATTGAAAACGAGATAGATGATGATACCGTGGGGATCGTTGTTGCCAGCGACAAGTGGAACGAAGCTGCCAGCGAGGCGTGGAACGAAAGAGAAAAAAAGGCAGTAGAAGGAAAAGAAAAGGGGGTTGTCGGTATCACTGCCGGCCGTTTGATGAATACATTCCACAGACCCGTCGTTATCCTCGCAATTGACGGTGATGAAGCCACTGGTTCCGGACGGTGTATCGAAGGCATGAACCTTGCCGATAGCTTCGTTGCCTGTACCGAATTGCTCCTGAAACACGGGGGACACGCAGCAGCGGCGGGGTTAACGCTCAAAACGAAAAACATTCCCAAGTTCAAGCAGGCTTTTAACGCATACGCTGCCGAGCACTTGACAACAGAAGATTTGCAACCGAAGCTCGAGCTTGAATTTGAAACGAGGCTTTCACTTTTGACGTTAGAAACGCTAAAGGAACTGGAGCACTTTGAACCTTTTGGAAAGGACAATCCAAGCCCGCGTTTCGGGACCCGCCGCGTCAAAGTGGATGGCATCCCGATCATCATGGGACCAGAGAAAAACCATCTGAAAATGTTTGTTAACGACGGCACCGTGAAACGATGCGCACTTGACTGGGGCGGCGCTGACAAACGCATCACCCTCAGCCGTCCCAATATGTCACTCAATATCGCCTTTTCACCCCAAATCAACGAGTGGCAAGGCAATCGCTCCGTCCAACTTATTCTCGAAGATTGGGAGGTCCACACCGAAGGTAGAGACAGAGACTGGAATGTATTTCCTGAACTTACCGATGAATCTTCCCTAAAACTTGTTGACAAACGGAATGTTAACAAAAAGAATTATCTTTTAAACTTGCTTGCGCGAGAGGAATCTTGTATAATTTATGTACGAGACGAAGATATGTTGGATCTCCTGCTTACCAAACTTTTACCGGAGAGCATCGAAGGCATCGCGCGGCACACGGAAGCGACATTAAAGTCAGAGGAAACAGCATTATTGAACCAATTGGAAGCCGGTGAACTGCGGACAATCGCATCGAGTAGTGCTTTTTCCCGACTGGAAGCATTTCCTTTTGTGAAACACGTCATTTTTTGTCATCTCGCACCGAGCCAAGACCTCTTTTTTAAACGATGTGAAGCGGCTTTTGCGACCGATGAAACCTCCTATCTCCATCTCATCTACAACGACACAGATGAAGCGGAGATGCGCAATTGGATTTCTGAAAAATATCCTACAGGTGACGAACTGCGGCGATTTTACGGGCGCATACGAACGCTTATACAATCCAATGGCACAGATGGCTATCCTGAGATAGAGATACTAAAAGGTGGATTTGGGACCCCGTCAGCACTTCAAACCGGACTCACTATCTTCGAGGAGCTACGGTTCATTGAACGACAGGGGCAACCCGGCAGTAGACTTGTAAAACTCTTATCGGGTGAGAAAAGCGACTTGTCTCGTTCACCCACCTACTTAAGAGGGGAATGGACGAAGCAGACGGGTCCTGCTTTTATAGAGTTTCAATTAAAAGAAAACATCAAATCTATGTGGGAGCGCATAGAATATGAGTATCAAATCCTTAGTGAACCAAATTCAAGCATATAACCCGGATGCGGAGGTTGAACTTCTGGAGCGTTGTTACCGTTTTGCGCAAGAGGCGCATGAGGGACAACAGCGAAAATCCGGGGAACCCTATTTCACGCATTGCGTCAAAACCGCTGAGATACTCGCCGAACTCCGACTGGATACGCACACGATTTGCGCTGGACTCATGCACGATGTCCTCGAAGATACAGATATCACGCGCCAAGAGATGAAGGTTCAATTTGGTGCGAACATTACCAATCTCGTCGAGGGTGTCACAAAGATCGGTCAATATAAACTCGGTATCGTCTCCCAAACTCCGAAGACTAAAAGCACAGTTGAACACCGGGTCCATCGGAAACGCCAAGCCGAGACCTACCGGAAACTCCTATTAGCGACCGCAGAAGACATGCGGGTCATCCTCATTAAACTCGCGGATCGACTTCATAACATGGAAACGCTGGGGTTTCTCTCGAGCGAGAAGTGCCAGAGAGTCGCAAAAGAAACATTAGAAATTTATGCCCCGATCGCCCACCGGTTGGGGCTTTGGCGTATTATGGGACGCCTTGAAGACCTCGCTTTCAAGCATCTCTACCCCATTGAATACCGAAAAATCGCCGACCTTCTCAATCAGAAACTCACGGAGCGAGAGGACTACTGCGAGAAGATGGTTAAGCAGATTCGCGAAGAACTCGAAAAACGGAATGTTTTCGCCGATGTCCATGGTAGGACGAAGCATATCCATAGCATCTACCAGAAGATACAACAGAAAGGGACCCCGTTCAGTGAAATTCGGGACCTCGTCGGTCTTCGAATTCTCGTCAAAACCGAGGCGGATTGCTACATCGCGCTCGGCGCACTTCATAGTAAATGGAATTACCATCCGGACCGACTTCGAGATTGGATTGGGCAGCCGAAGAAAAACGGGTATCAGTCGCTCCATACCACGATTCTTGATGATGGCAAACCCGTTGAGATCCAGATTCGCACCTATCAGATGCATAAGATTGCGGAGGATGGCATTGCTGCGCATTGGAGTTATAAGGAAGGGTTGCCGACGAGCCAACAAGGACGTTCCATCTTCGCGAGTTATAAGCAGATACTTGAAGACATACAAGAAACACAAGACAGTCCACATCATTTCGTGGAATCCATGAAATTGGAACTCTTCCAAGATGAAGTCTATGTCTTCTCGCCGAAAGGCGATCTTTTTAAGCTACCCGCTGGCGCGACGGCGATCGATTTTGCCTATAAAATTCATACGGATGTTGGGCACACCTGTGTCGGTGCGGAAGTCAACGGCACGGTTGCACCGATTCGACGCGTGCTTGAGAATGGGGACCAGGTCAATATTCGGACCCAGCCGAATGGGAGACCGAGTCGGAGTTGGTTGTCGTATGTGAAAACCGCCACGGCACGAACGAAAATCAACCAATGGTTTCGTGAAAAGGATAGGGCTGAGGCATTGGAGTTGGGCAAGAAATTGCTCGCAGCGGAGTTGCGGGTCTCCTATCTTAATTCCCGGAATTACCTCAATTCCGAGAAGCTGCACGACATTGCGAAGCAACTCAAACTCAAAAATCTTGATGAACTTTTCGTTCGGATTGGGAATGCGGATGAATCTGCGACGCAAGTTGTTAATTTATTGAAACCTGAGGTGCCGAAACCGGAGACCGAGTCTCCTGAGGATATGAACGGAAGGCGAAAACCCGAATCACCGCCGGCTGTCCAACTTGAAAACGATATAGACTTAGGGATGATACGAATTATGAAGTGCTGTAACCCGATCCCTGGTGACCAAGTTGTCGGGTATCTCACACGCGGACGCGGGGTTTCTGTCCATAGATCCGGCTGTATCCGCATTCTTGACGAACCCGAACGCCTCTTAACTGTCCAGTGGAACGAAAAGCCATCCTCCGGAAACGGAAACCCACCACCTATCTATCCCGTCAAAATTCTCGTTGAGTGTAACGACCGCCCGGGTATGCTCGGGGAAATCACAACTGCCATCGCACAATACAAAGTGAACATCCGTTCTGGGAAGTTTGAACCCTCCGCTGTCCACCATGATGCCGAAGCCTCTGATAACCTGACGATAGACGTGACAGGGGCGGAGCAGCTCGATGAAGTCCTGCAAGCGATTCGGGGCTTAAAAGGGGTCCAGCGTGTCACCCGTGAGTCGTAAACTCTATTATCTTCTATACCGGTGCTGGCATTCTGGAAATAACTTTATCGACTTTTCCGCTTCGTAGACATTTCGTGCAAACACGTATCCGCCTCGGTCCTTCCGCAGTTTGAACCCGGACCCGTTGCAGATTTGGCAACCAACGTCGTTTTGTATGCCGCCGGGATTTACTAATCTGGTTACCCGTCATCGGACGTTTGCTACAGATCGTACAGACTCGTGACATTGTGCTGTCTCCTTCCTTCTTTCTCTCTAAAGTGTTGGTAAAACCTAAACATTAATGATACCACAATTGCAGCGGAAATGCAAATTTCTTTATCGCCAGTCGCAGGTATTCTCTTGCCATACGACGGGTGATATGCTATAATTAGATAACAGCACTTGTAGACGCGTGCCATTCAAGGAGATAGATATGTCATCCCTCGCAGCAGAAACCCTCTTTACACCTGAGGAATACATCGCTTCGGAACGGAAGGCGATGGTTAAAAGCGAATACCTTAAGGGTCAGATAATAGCGATGTCCGGGGCCAGTCTCGCACATACGCGCATCACACTGGATATAGCTACTGAACTTAACATCCAACTGAGAGGTGGGGATTGCGAGGTTATCACCAACGATATGCGCGTGAAGACTGGTGCGAAAGGTGCCTATTTTTACCCGGATGTCGTTGCTTTCTGTGGGGATCCGCAATTTGAGGATAATGTCTTCGACACACTTCTCAACCCGATCCTCGTTATAGAGGTGCTTTCGTCGTCAACCGAGGTGTATGACAGAGGCGAGAAGTTTTCACACTATCAAGAACTCGCGTCTTTGCGAGAATACATCCTCGTTTCACAGGACAGGGTTCGCGTTGAACAGTATCGGCTTCTGAAAACACAATGGGTGGAGACAGAATATCGGAGATATGAAGATGTGTTGCCGCTGGTTTCCATAGGCTGCGAGCTCCGCTTGCAGGACATCTATAGACGCGTTCCTGCAGTCATTTCATAATTTCATAGATCATCCCTAAACGTTTAGCATTAAAACAGAAAACATGAAAGTTGCTTATATTACCGCAGGCGCCGCTGGCATGTACTGCGGAACCTGTATCCACGACAACATGGTCGCCACGGTCCTGAAAAAACAGGGACATAACGTTTCACTGATTCCAACGTATACCCCGACCCGAACAGATGAAGCAAACGTGAGTCTGAACCGCGTCTTTTTCGGTGGGATTAACGTTTATCTACAACAGAAACTCTCCTTTTTTAGACACACGCCGTGGGCCTTAGACAAACTCCTCGACAATCCCACGCTATTGAATGGGTTGTCGCGATTCAGTAGTTCGACAGCGGCACAAGACCTTGGACAACTCACAGTTTCGATGCTCAGCGCAGAGCAGGGACATCAAAGCAAAGAATTGGCGAAATTAGTCAAATGGCTCACCGAAGAGGAGAAACCAGATATTGTTTATCTTACCAACTCCATGCTTGTCGGTTTCACGAGAGAAATTAAAAAAGCGTTAGAGGTCCCGGTTATCTGCGCCCTTCAAGGCGAAGATATTTTTCTGCAAGATCTGATCGAGCCTTACAGATCAGAAGCCTTAACCCTCCTGCGAGAACGGGCAATAGACCCAGATGGCTTCGTGGCACCTTGTGACTACTACGCCCGGTTTATGGCAGATGCTTACCTTGATGTTCCTATTGATAAGATTGATGTCGTCCCACTGGGATTAAACATGGACGGTCACGGTGTGGCTGTCCAAAAACCGGAACCACCGCCCTTTATTATTGGCTATTTAGCGCGCATCTGTCCTGAAAAGGGGTTACACGTCTTAGTGGACGCTTTCCGTCTGGTAGCGGAGGTCCTCGGGGCGGATAACGTCCAATTGCATGTTGCTGGATACCTCGGTAAGAAAGATGAACCCTATCTTGAAGAACTCGTGAACCAGATTCAGGCATGGGGCTTGTCAGACAGTTTCGTGCATCACGGTGAAGTGACGCGCACGGAAAAAATCGAGTTTCTCAACCGTCTACACGTGTTTTCCGTTCCCACCGTTTACCGCGAATCCAAAGGACTGTCGATTATAGAGTCGCTCGCCAACGGCGTGCCGGTCATCCAACCGCGGCACGGTGCGTTTCCAGAGATGATCGATGCGACTGACGGCGGAATCCTCGTTGAACCTAAATCCTCCGAAGCCGTCGCGGCAGGTATCATCGAACTCCTTAAGGATACCGATCGGCGTGAACACCTCGGCGAAACCGGGAAAACCAATGTGCATCAGAAGTTTAACGATACAATCATCGCAGAACAACTTTTGAAGGTATTTGAAAAGTATACTTAATGTTTCAATTGCTGGCGCGCTTTGGAAGTGCTCTTGCCACAACAATCAAGAAGGAAGTGGATTATGGCTAAAACATGGCTCATTTTTGTTTTCATGACTGTCTCATCCTGGGGACTTTACGGTGTTTTTCTACATCAAGGACAAGTCTCTATGGCGGATCCCGTGCATGGACGCTACAAAGCGTTCCTCTTTGTGGGCCTCGCGTATCTTTTAGCAGCCGTTATCGGTTCCGCGCTGATGCTCATCCTTAACGGATCCAATTGGCAATTCACAGGTTCGGGTGTCTCGTGGTCGTTTGTCGCTGGACTTGTCGGTGCTATTGGCGCCTTTGGCGTGCTACTCGCTTTCGGCGCAGGGGGTCGTCCTGCGGTTGTAATGTCCATCGTCTTTGCGGGGGCACCCATCGTAAACGCCATTGTTGCGACACTCTCACATCCACCGGCAGGTGGTTGGGGGGCAGTCCGATGGCAGTTTATTGCCGGTATCCTTCTCGCTGCACTCGGTGGCTGTTTGGTGATGCTCTATAGACCCACCTCGTAGGATACAGAAACAGAACCGCTGGACCTCTGACATCCCCACGTCTTGGAAAGGCGGTAAAACCGCTCTCGCTTCCTCTCGTTCTGTCCGTTTTACGGAAAAACGCACTTTTCACTATCCTTTTTTTCTCACATGTATCTAATAGGCAAAGAGGGAGAGTTTTCATGCCGATAGGCGAAGCGTGCGGACCCGTGTCACAGACTCAAGAATTAATGGATGCGACTGATGCCGAGTTAGTCGTCGCTGCACTTGCGGGGAATACGCAGGCGTTTGACGTCCTCATCACCCGCTACCGGCGAGCTATGCTGGCAATCGCGCAACAGATCGTGCGCAATCCTACCGATGCAGAAGATGTCGTGCAAGACGCGTTTTTGAGGGCTTTTGAAGCACTTCCACAACTCTCGGACCTGAACCGTTTTGGGGCATGGCTTCATTCAATCACCCGCAACCGCGCCCTGCGCTACTATAAGAGTGCAGGACGTTACCAACCTCAGGAAGATATGGAACCGTATTTAAACAGCGGGGCAGATACATCGGCTGAGGACCCCGCACAGATTGTGGAACGTGAATTGACGCAGCAAGCAATCAGAGACGCGATTCAGGAACTCCCTACGGACTACCAAGCAGTTATTGAACTCTATTATTGGGCAGAGATGCCCCAAAAACGGATGGCTGAATTCCTCTCCGTGCCACTGACAACCGTGAAGTGGCGACTCCATAAAGCCAAGGAACTCCTCAAAACGATTTTGGAAAGACAGGGTTACCGTGCGGATATGTAATGGCGCGGTGCTCAGGAGGCGATAGTTAAAAATTATGGAACAACACAAACCACAGGAAATCAAAGCACTTTTTCACATGTTGGAGCACACCGCAAAGATCGCAGAGGATGCCGCGTTAACGGGAGCGTTCAGTGGTGGTGAAACGCGGTGTATCTCCCAATTCAATAACATCCTCAAACGTCTCAGAGACATCAACGCAATACCCGATGGACTGTTTGAGGAACTGCAATCAGATGCTTCTTTTAGCCACATTGGCATTGCGTGTCACCAACTCGCCGCCTACCTCAACGAAGAATTGGACACAACTCCAGATTTCCAAGGCTGGTTCTCCAGTTTCTTCGGCAAACGTTTCATGGAAAATCTAACAGAGGAGTTGTCAGACAAACCCTTCGGCGACCTCATCCGCAAAGCCGTCCCAGATTTCTTAACCGAGACGACGTTAGAAGACATCGTCGAAGTGTTCCCCGTTGCCTCCGGTGGAAAGCTAACGATCGATGCTGATTTCGGGGCAATTGACGTGCAGAGTGCAGACGCCGATAATGTTTCTGTTCGCGTTCGACGTGCTGCACAGTTGAAGGAAGATCGGCGTGCTGGGGAAATCCTCAAGAATTTTGATGTCCAGATGACACACGCAGCAGTCGATGTTAAAATTGAGGCGAAATTCAGGGGTCGGGTCCAGCAATGGAAAAAGGCGAAAAAACGTTTGGATGTCCAATTTGAAATCGTCGTTCCGCGAAACTACAGGCTTGATTTGAAGACCGCGGATGCGGAAATTTCGGTTGTGGATATAATCGGAGATGTGAGCGTCCACACAGCCCGGGCAGGACTCCGTTTACAAAATATCGTCGGACGTATCGATGGAACGACTTCCGGTGGAAACATAGACCTCAAAGCGTTCGAGGGTGCCGCGACCTTTCGAACGAGTGGTGGGAATATTACGCTTGACGGCGGCACTGGCGATGTCAAAGCCAAAACCTCGGGTGGCAACCTCCAGATGATTGATGTCCTGGGTGCTGTCAACGGGGAAACCTCTGGTGGCAGTGTTACGCTCCGCGGATGTAAAGGCGGCGCAGATGTGAAGACTGCTGGCGGGAGTATAGAGGTAGAAAACGATGGACCCGTCCTTGCGAAAACGAGTGGTGGTTCTATCCGCTGCCTGCTCGAAGAGGCGGTTTCCAGTCAAAACTTGCTGTTGGATCTGGAAACAATAGGTGGGAGTATCAATGTTTCGCTCGTCCCGGATATTGCTGCGACGGTCGAGGCACGGGTGCTTGGCGGTTCAGTCACCACAGAATTCCCGGTCGCTGCAGAGACGACAGGGACTGTCAACCTCGATCAGTTGCGGGGCACTATCAACGGTGGCGGTTCACTTTTGAAACTTTTCTCCGTCGGTGGGAACGTCATACTCAGGAAAGCAGAGGGATAAAATCCAACCTCGCCCCTTCAGGCATCTAAATCATTGTATATTCTGCTATAGTTTGGAGATAAATTATGGGCTTATTGTCGATTCTCAGTTTAATATGGGGGATACTCGCTACTCTCGGGATGGCAGTTGCGATTATTCCGTTTCTTGGGGCACTCAATTACCTGAATATTCCGTTTGCAGTCTTTGGATTGCTTTTTAGCGTCCTTGCGCTTATCGTGTCATCAAAGAAAGAACTTGCCATTGCTGGGTGCGTTCTGTGTGGTGTAGCGATTTTCTTGGGTGCTATCCGCCTCGTTTTAGGTTTCGGGATTTTTTAAACCAAGGGTATCAAATTTAATTGGGCGTTTACCGACCCAATGTAGCAGGAAGCTCCCTGTAACGAGGGTAATTTTCATTGTGGTTCTTGTTCTGACCTCAGAATTTGCATCAACTCTTTTGGAGCAATGATTTGTATCTGCTGATAACTACCTAAATCTAACAAATCTCGATCTCGGCTTATGATATAATCAACCGATGCTGCTACAGCACAAGCAATAATCATATCATCTTTAGGATCGCGTTCCATGACACGAATTTCAGGCAGTTCCACAACTACCGTGCTGATATTTCTCAAATGATTGATAAAGACTTCCACTTGTTCTGAGGAGTAGTGATAACGATTCCGTATATGCGGTTTCTCCAAAAGCACTCGGCGGATTTCCCACAAAATTTCTTCCGATGTGTAAAGAATAGCGTTTTCTTCGCATTGGGATACCACATCTGCTGCCAACCCATCAGTAAGAAATGCACTCACAGCAACAACGCTATCAAAGACGACGTGCAGTTTTCTTCTGTTTGTCATAGTCTTCCTGTCGAAGTTCAGTAACTGCGCGTTGGACAGCCTGATAGACTTCTTCTTCGCTAACCCCACTATTTTGCTCGTGGACAGTGTTCATCACTTGCAGAAGTTTATCCCATTCTTCCGGTGTCGCTAATTTCCTGGGCGTGATCACAACACAATTACCTTCAAGTCTTGCGTCCACGACATCGCCTTTCTTAAGTCCTAAACTCTCTCGGATTTGCTTAGGGATAGTAATTTGGCCATGTTCAAGGATCTTAGCAGCTGCCATGTTCTTGCTCCTTTTCTGGTTGTGCCAGGTCTCTAATTAGAACTGGGCCTTGGGATTATTTCGCCCTTGATGTATTCACTTCTGACTGTTTCAAAATCAGGTATCGCCTTGCGTTCTAAAGCAATGTATTCCTCTGGTGTGAGATATGTTCGAGCCCCTCTCGTTGCCATGATTTCCCTTCAGGAATTTTTATAATTTTATTATAGCGTAGTTCCGGGTGAGTGTCAAGATTTTTACATGCTTTCATTGACAAGCGAAGACTGCTGGGATAAAATGGGTTTACTGACTTATATACCACACTGAGAGGGAAATCAATGAACTGTCTTGATTATGGACTTTCTTTTATCAACTCTGTTGGTAATGGGAATGCTCCGCGCTTTTGGGTCGAATCTCGATGCCGCATCATAGATGACACAGATGGAAGTTTCAACGATTATTACCAATGTGGTTCGTGTAAGAGTGAACATACCTTTGCGGAGAAAAATCTCTTCATCAATCCAAACTATGACTTCCTCCCTGTTTTTGGCGAAGCGCATATAGCGGTATTTAGAAGGCATGCTTACTGTAACGATAACTACGTGGAGTATAGACCGGCACAGGAGTATTGGGGAGGTGCCCTGTTTGACGTTCAAGAGGCATCGCCGGTCAGGGTCCTCGATAGCAACGCAGCCATTTTTGAGGCGACACGAAAATGTCTACCCATCGTAACGCAGACAGAAATATGGGATAGCCGTACACACCAGCGGGCAATTATCGAGTGTCCGGTCAAAACGATGAACATTGATGAAAACGCAGGCATCTACCAAGTTGATACGGGCATTGTTCTCTTTCCAGATCTGTCAAAGCGATACGATCGACAGATTGAGACGTTCAGCCTCGCCTACGTTGCTTTCAACGCACCGCACTTCGCTGATTTCGTGATCGAACGCCCCACCCCCATCATTGAAAATGGAGAGGAAGTCACCCAAGTTTACCACTATTCGGAAATTCGGAGTTTATCAGCAAAGAATACCGTGTTCTGCATCGGTGAACTTTGACAGACACTCCCATTTATGGTCGATTTTAGAATTTACCCATATACTCTAAATCGGTGCGGTTAGATGAAGATTAATTTATTAATTCGGTAATTCCCTAACGAATCCGGTGCGGTTAGAAACCGCACCTACCGGGTCTGGGTACAGGTCTGTTTATTTTTTGGTTTACCATAGATAATTTTTCTTGAAAAAATTTTAGGCTCCGTTTATAATGCGGGATTATGGCACCGAACCGTGTATCAATTTCAACAGGTGCCGATAACAACTCGCATGATCTTTCTACGGAGGACAAAAAACATGAAAAGTGTTCGCATAAGTCTTGTTTTCGTGCTAATACTTGCACTTGCGTTCGTGAGTACCTCAAAAGCGGATAACCACCAATCCTTAACCATTGTTTGGGCAGAATGGGATCCGGCTAACTACTTGCAGGAACTCTCAAAAGACTTTACCGCCGAAACCGGCATTGCTGTCGATGTGATCCAGATCCCGTGGCCCAATTTCCAAGATAAGGTTTTCACGGCTTTCGTCGGAAAAAGCGATCTTTACGACATTGTGATTGGCGATAGCCAATGGCTCGGTCGGAACTCTCAGGGCAAGAACTATATCAATCTAACGGATTGGATTAATGAGAACATAGATGTCGCTTCCATCTATGGACCCGCGATGACAGCATTTGCTGAGTATCCAAAAGGGAGCGGAACCTACTGGGCATTACCTGCAGAGGTAGATGCCGCTGGATATGTCTATCGGAAAGACCTATTTGAAGATCCAAACGAAATGAAGGCATTCCAAGAGAAGTATGGCTATGCACTCGCCCCCCCGAAAACCTACGATCAACTCCGCGATATCGCCGAATTTTTCACGCGTCCAGATAAAGACCTCTATGGTATCGCAACATGGTATAGCAAGGAATATGACGGCATTACGATGGGGTTCCAACAGGTGATGTGGAGCTTCGGGGGTGCTTATGGCGACGCAGACACCCATAAAGTCGCCGGGCATATTAACACAGAGGATTCTGTGAAAGCCCTTGAATTTTACACAGATTTGCTCCAGTTTTCACCGCCTGACGCCCCGAACTACTATTGGGCAGAAACGCTCGGTGCCTATAACGCCGGGAAGGTCGCAATGGCGATGAATTACTTCGCTTTTTTCCCCGGTGTCTTAAACCCAGAATCGAATGAAATCTCTCACGACAAAAGTGGTTTCTTTATCGCCCCTGCGGGTCCGAAAGGGCATTACATCAGCATTGGTGGGCAGGGCATGTCTATTTCTTCCTATTCCAAAAACAAGGATCTTGCCAAGCAATACATGAAATGGTTTATGCAGAAACCTGTGCAAGAGAAATGGGCAGCCCTGGGTGGATTCACGCCACACAAAGAGGTGTTACAGTCGGATATCTTTAAGACAGCGACCCCTTTTAACGAAGCTTTCGCCGCGAGTTTCCCGTATCTACGCGATTTCTGGGCAGTACCGGAATATGCAGAGCTTTTAGAAGTCTGCCAGACGAATTGGAGTGAAGCCATCTCCAAAATCAAGTCTGCCAAGGAAGCATTGGACGCCATCGCGCGGAAACATGAGGAAATCTTTGAGGACGCAGGCTACTACGACGAGTAGAGATTGGAAGATTGGAAGATTGGAAGATTGGAAGATTGGAAATTATCCGATCCTTTCATGCTTCCATTCTTCCCTCCAAATCCTTCCACCCCTCCATCCTATATCATCACTTTCATAAATTTCGCAATAAATATGCTTACCAACCACCCACACCAAACATCGCGCGGGATGAGTGACTACCAGTTGAAGATGGCATTTATCATGCCCACCATGGTTTTGCTCATCTTGATGAACATTTTTCCGTTGCTATGGTCGTTGTATCTGAGTTTCCATCGCTACAAAGCCTCCATGCCCGCGGCTCCAAGATTTATCGGTGTCCGTAATTATTCACGGCTCCTCGCCGATCCAGAGATATGGGGTTACTTTCAAACCACGGCTTATTTCGTGGTCCTTGCAGTCGCAGCACAATTCTTTATCGGATTTGGGTTGGCACTGCTCCTGAATCGGGACTTCCGGTATAAAGGCTTCGTCACAACGTTGCTGCTGCTACCGATGATGCTTTCGCCTGTGGTCGTTGGACTTTTTTGGCGGTTTATCCTCTCTTCAGATAACGCCGGTTTGCTGAACTTTTTCCTCAGCCCCTTTTTAAACTCGCCTATCGGCTGGACGACCCATCCGAAGGTCGCGATGTTAGCCGTTGTGATTGTGGATACATGGATGTGGTCGCCCTTCATGATGTTGATCGCCTTGGCAGGCTTGAGTGCGGTACCGAAATTTCTTTACGAAGCCGCGGATGTCGATAGAGCCTCCGCCTGGTTCAAGTTTCGATGGATTACTCTGCCGTTAGTCTCGCCTCTCTTACTGATTGCCCTGCTGTTCAGGACGATGGATGCCTTCAAGATGTTCGACATCGTTTATGTGCTGACTCGCGAAGGGGGACCTGGGACCGCCACAGAGACTGTATCCATGAACCTTTATAAACTCGCCTTCCGAAACTACAACACCGGTAAAGCGTGCGCGATGGCGTATATTCTACTCATCATTATCGTTGCCCTGAGCAATATCTACGTGAAATACCTGAATCGTGTCAAGGGAGAGGAGGCACAGGAAACCTAATGCGGCATCGGAAAAACTTTGTCCACTACCTTATATTGGCACTCATCGCTGTGGCTGTGCTTGTCTACATCACCCCGATTTACTGGATTTTGGCGACATCGCTAAAGACCCTGTCTGATATTACCACAAAACTCCCGAAGTTCGTTTTTGACATATCGTTAGAGAACTATCAGAAGTTGATGCCGTCAGAAGGGGTCCCAGGGGTAACGTATCTGTTTTTAGGAGAGGTGGTTGTCGGATTATTACTGTTCGGTTTCTTCTCGCTTTTCAATGTGAGGTTACCCCGTGCCTTGTCCCTCCGAAATCTCGGCTTCATCTGGAACAGTTTTTTCATTTTAACGTGTCTCTATAGTTTCCTAACGCTGCCCCCGTTGCGGAGCCGGCTCCAAACGGATGCCCGTTTCAACTTTCTGCTACTCATCGTCTGCACAATTATAGCCTACCTTTTGATTGTTCCGTGGAGAAAGACTGGCGGCTTGACATCGCAAACTGCCAAAAAACAGCGACTCACCCTCGTATTACCAAGCGTTTTCGGAACGATAGCGATTTGCGTCGCCCTGGCAAACGGTGGGTCGAAGTACTTTTACCAATTGCTGAATAGTATCATCATCGGTGGTGGGAGCACGATTCTCGCTGTAGGACTCGGAACACTTGCGGCTTACGCCTTCTCCCGATTCGACATCGCAGGCAAGGACGATCTGCTTTTCTTTATCCTCAGCACGCGTATGCTCCCACCCGTCGTGGTTGTGATTCCGATCTATCTGATGTACAGTGCGCTCGGGTTGCGGGATACACACTTCGGCCTGATTCTGCTCTATACCACCTTCAATGTTTCGTTTGCGGTGTGGCTCATGAAGGGATTTATTGACGAAATCCCAAAGGAATATGAGGACGCTGCACTCGTTGATGGCTACTCACGGTTCCAAACTTTCCTGAAGGTCATTTTACCGCAGTCTGTCACAGGTATTGCTGCGACTGCCGTGTTCTGTCTGATTACGGCGTGGAACGAGTTCGCGTTTGCCTTGGTTCTGACAGAGGTCGGCGGTAGAGCCGTGACCGCGCCCCCTTCAATTACGAGTGCGACTGGTTCCACGGGTATGGATTGGGGAAAAATCGCCGCCGGGACCTTCGTTTTTCTCCTACCCGTTGCCGTTTTCACCTTCCTGATGCGGAGTCATCTCCTGCGCGGTGTCACCTTCGGTGCAGTAAAGAAGTAATTTCACCTGATTACCGGATTGGAGGTTTCCCAAAGATTTATCTTTGGGAGGAAAATCCGCCTTCTTGGAAAGGACCAAAACATTCATTTTTTCCTTGACGTTTGGTCTGAAAGTGTGATATAATATGAGTATCAGGTTGGCAAGCATTATCAGCGTTACCGCTTGGTAACGTGCTTGCCTCCCACTGATAAGGGGATAAACACCTGATACCTGATATACCATGAAATTGACCTTTAAGTATCCTGTGTATCCTACCAGAACACAGGAACAAACATTGCTGGCATGGCTTGACCACCTGTGTGACCTTCAGAATTCTGCGCGCCATGATCGCAAGGTCGCTTGGGAAACCGAAGGCGAACGCGTTTCTTGCAACGACCAACAAAAGAAGTTGAAGGTGGCTCGCGAGAGATACGCCGATTTTCGCGAAGTGCCACAAGATATGCAAATCTGCGCTTTGGAACGCACAGATAAAGCCTTTGACGGTTTTTATAGACGCTGCGAGAAAGGTGCTGCGAAAAAAGGCTATCCAAGACATCGCAAACGGATAAAGTCTCTGACGTGGAAACTTCGCAAATATACGAAAGTCGTTCGTAAAAAGACGAAAGATGCTGAAAAACAAACAATACGTGTCCGTCAAAATCCCATCCGAGAAACCGCATGGAAACATGACCGCTTGAAAGTGCCGAAACTGGGTGAAGTCAAGATATACATGCACCGCCCGCTTGAAGGTGACCCCAAAGAAGTCACGCTCGTGAAAAAAGCAAGTGGCTGGTATGCTCATATTACCTGTGAACTCCCGGATACCCCGAAAGTTAGGCCGACCGATGCGATCGCTGTTGACGTTGGCACTGCACACTATCTGACGACTTCCGAAGGTGAAACAGAAGATAACCCGCGCTGGTATCGCCAGGCAGAAGGTTTGCTTCATAAACACAATCAGACGCTGGCACGCCGAAAGAAAGGGAGCCACCGTTGGCGAAAAGCCGTGCATGCGTCTGCCTTACATCAAGAACGCACTGCTAACAAACGCAAAGATTTCATTGGAAAACTCGTCTACAAACTTTTTCATCATTGCGAAAATAACGTCCTTATCGCTGAAGACCTCAGCATATCTAACATGGTTCAGAATAAGCACCTCAGCAAGAGCATTTCGGATGCGTCTTGGGGTATCTTCTTTGAGTGGTGTGGGAATATAGCCGAAAGAGACGGTTTCCACTTCCACCAAGTTGATCCCAAGAACACTTCGCAAACGTGCTCTGCTTGTGGTAAGAAATCGCCCAAGAAACTTTCGTTGGCGATACGGACCTTTAATTGTAGTTTTTGTGGCACTTCGTTGGACCGAGACCACAACGCTGCACTGAACATACTTTTTAAGGCAGCTGCTGCCTTTCGTGGAGAGCGTTGGGTTACCGACCTCTATGAAGCGAGAAACACCCCACAAAAAGCATTAGACTTCAAGAATGCCAATCAGTTATCGCTGTTTGATGCTCTCTTAACAAGCCCCGTGCTTTAACTGGGGATAGTTGACGACCACGCTATGGTGAAGCAACCGTGGGCAAATCCGACGAACTTCCATGTCGATAAATGCCGCACACGAAATTGATCCTGTCCCCATCAAAACCGTCCTCATCGGTCGGCTGGCGGTCCATAGCAATTGGAATTATTCTCATCCCTCTCAATTGTTATTGGATTACGTATATTGAACTGGTGCAGTATTCTGCACAGCCCACCATCGTCTCGCTTATTTTCACGGTTGTTTTCAACATTCTTGTGTTGATGGGATTCAACCGAGTCTTCAAGCGATTCCTGCCTCGGTTGGCTCTCTCTCAAGGTGAACTCCTGGTCATCTATGTCATGCTCTCCGTGGCATCCGCGACTGCGGGACACAGCATGATGGAGATTCTGGTCTCCACGTTGGGACACGCTTTCTGGTTCGCAACGCCGGAGAACGATTGGAAAGACCTGTTTTGGCGGTATATTCCGAGTTGGCTTGCCGTGTCGGACACGGGTGTTCTTTCAGGCTACTACGAGGGAGATTCTACACTGCACACAAAGCAGCATCTGTTGGGTTGGCTAACACCTGTGATGAATTGGTTTGCCTTCCTCTTTACCCTGCTGTTCGTTATGGTTTGCATCACTGTCATCGTGCGGAAACCGTGGACGGAAGATGAGAAACTGGCGTATCCGATTATCCAACTTCCAGCTCGGATGACGAGCGCGGGTTTCTTCACGAATCGGTTGATGTGGATCGGTTTCGGGCTTGTCGCGGCTTTCGATGTTATTAACGGTCTTCACCACGTTTTTCCTGCGATCCCCTCCGTATACGAGAAAGCATACCGTTTCAGATTCACAGAGAAACCCTTCTCCGCGATGGGGTGGCTGAGATTGGGAATTTACCCCTTTGTGTTAGGCATCGGATTCCTGATTCCGTTGGATCTGCTGTTTTCGACATGGTTTTTCTTTTGGGTGTGGAAGGGGCAACAGGTCGTTGGAAGCATGATGGGTTTGGAAGGGACGGGGTATCCTTATGTCAACTATCAGGGATTTGGTGCGTATATGGGCATCTTTTTTATTGCCATTTGGAGGGGCCGAAAATATCTGCAGAATTTATTGGGTGCGAACGTCCAGTCCACATCCACGCGGGATGAACCGGTGTCCCCGAGGCTCCTTCTTCTCGCTCTGGTTGCTGGTGTTGCGTTTCTGACGTTTTTTTGTTTGAGGGCGGGCATGTCCCTCTGGGCGGTTCTCGTCTTTTTTGGACTCTATTTTGCATTTTCAACGGCGGTTTCTCGGATGCGCGCTGAACTCGGATCGCCAATGCACGACTTGCACTATACGGGCCCCGAACGGGTCATGGTCGCGGCTGTAGGCACGCGTCCGCTCGGACCGAACAATCTTTCGATGTTCTCTTTCTTCTGGTTCTTTACGCGCACCTTCGATTCACATCCGATGCCCCATCAACTTGAAGGGTTCAAACTTGCCTCAACAGCAGGAATCCGAAGCCGTTTTATGCTATTTGCGATCCTTATTGCGCTGTGCGTCGGTATCCTCTCGCAATTTTGGGCGCTTATATCCATACCCTATCGACTCGGTGCTTTACACGAGATGTCGCGCGTGCCAATCATATACGGGTCTGAACCGTGGACGCAGCTGCAGAAATGGTTAGCACATCCGCTTGCTCCGGACTATTGGGCGTTGGGATTTACCGGAATTGGCTTACTTTTCGCGCTTTTCCTGATGTTGATGCGCATGAAGTTTTTCTGGTTCCCTTTTCATCCGGCGGCGTATGCGACCGTGTGCGGGAGCTGGGCAGTCAATTACATCTGGTTTAGTTTGGGGATCGTGTGGGTATTGAAATTGCTGCTGCTGAAATACGGTGGGAGGAATGCCCATCGGAAGGCGATGCCGTTCTTTTTGGGGTTGATCTTGGGGCAATTTACCGTTGGGAGTGTATGGACAATATTGGGCATGGTTTTTAATATACCGACTTATGGTATTTGGCCGTAATCCAGTTCGGTTTGTTGGGTTTCGCTATTGCTATTCACGCGAATATGGTATCTCAGAGCAGGTTTTTCCGTATAAATAAGATGGGGTTTTGGTTTTTATCGCTCAACCCAACCTACGTTTACCCGACGGGACAAATCATCAATTCCAGTTGTGACTTAACCAGAAACCTGCGCGTAATGAAATTATGCCTTAAATGGCATAATTTGTCTTTGCTTTACATTTGGAGCGCAGTCCAGGAGGACAAAATTAAAAATATGAAAATTAAAAAAATTCAGGCGTTTCCGCTTGCCTATCCGGAACCACACTACAAAGGTATCGAACGCTACATCACACTCGCTCGTGTGGAGAGCGATGACGGTCTTGTGGGTTGGGGGGAGTGTATCTCGCAATTCCGAGAAGCGACACTCGCAACACAGATAATTATCGATCAGGGATTTGCCCCGATGCTTACGGGTGAAGATGCTTTGGATGTGGAACGGCACTGGCACAAAATGCTCGACCACATTTGGTGGTATGGTCCTGAAGGCATTGCGGCATTCGCTGTCAGTGCTGTGGATATGGCGTTATGGGACTTAAAGGGCAAGGCACTCGGTTTACCGGTTTGCCAGCTCCTTGGGGGTCAAGTCCACGACAAAATCGTCGCAATGGCATCATTCATTTTTGATATGGAAGACTTGGACTGGACACTCAACGAATTTCGGTGGTTGCGAGAACAAGGCTACCGCGTCGTTAAGGGCGGTTGGGGGATGCGACCCGAAGCGGTGTTCGGTCTCGATCGCCAGCGGGATATAGAGATGATTCGTCGTGTGCGTGAGGTCATCGGGGACGAACTTGAGTTTGTCATTGATACGCCCGGTCACCGCCGTATTTGGGATGTCCCGACAGCGATTCAACGCTTCCGGGATCTCGAACCCTATCGGCTCAAATGGATAGAGCAACCCCTCCCACCCCAAAACTTTGAAGCGTATGCCCAACTGCGATCAGCGGTTATGACGCCCATCGGGACAGGTGAAGATGAATGGGATGTCGAAAGTTACAAACGGCTTATCCAGTCGGGGGGTGTCGATATCGTCCAAATTGATCCAGGGCGGTGCCATGGTCTCACCGGCAGTCGGCACGTCATCAAACTCGTTGAGGCGGAGAACCTCCTGTTCAGTGCGCATTCATGGAGCAGTGCCTTAAACACGGCGGCGAGTCTGCACATGCTCGCGAGTTCACCGCATGCGGATTGCACGGATTTTAAGCCCCATGAATCCCCGATGCAGCATGAATTGGTCAGCGATCCGTGGGTCCAAGCGGATGGGTATGTCGCGATACGCGATGTTCCGGGATTGGGTGTCACGGTGCGCGAAGATATTGTGGAAAAATATCTGTTCGGATAGAAAGTCCGACCTGAACGAACCGCAAGGAAAATTAAGAAATCGCCTTCACGACGCCTTTGATGTAGCTTCCGTCTCCACCCGTTGCTTCTTCAAGGAGTGCGGGGTACTCCTGCAGTGGGACGATGTGCGTTACAAGCGGTCTGAGGTCGATGTGGCCACGCTCGAGGAGCCGAATCGCTGGTGGAAACGTGTCCCGTATCTTCGCGCCCGGCGACGAACTCACCAAATTAAATCCACCGCCGTGCCATTCGGAACCGTTGATCGTCACTTCCTCTCGAACCCAACCGAAGAGGTTAATGTGTCCGCCCCTACGAACAATCTTGGTGGCGAGATTTAATCCTTGTGGTTTACCAGAACAGTCGAATATCACGTCAATCGAGCGTCCCTTTAGTTCTGCGATCAACTCGGCGGCATCAATTTCTGCTGGATTATACGTGAATTGCGCACCGAGCGATTTCGCCAATTTCAGCCGATCTTCGACGATATCAATAGCGATAAGATCGTGCGTGTAGAATTGGCTCAGTGCCTGGATGAACATGAGTCCCATAAAACCGCACCCAATCACTGCGACGTTGTCAGCGGGTCGCAGCGGTGCGGTGTCCAACCCCGTTACAACGCATGAAACCGGCTCAACAATCCAATATTCGTCGGCGAGGTCGGATTCTGGGAGGACATACATACGGTCGGCTGTGCAGTTCTTAATACCGTCGAATCCCAACCCTTGTCCTGTAACACGCATCCCTTCCTCAAGGTCCCGGACACCCCGCCCAACTTTTGTGATATAGCCGACCCCTTCGTGCCCGGGTGGTGCCGTGCCACCATAGCGAAAAGTGGCTAAGTCCCATGCACATATCCCACAAGCGGCACTCTGAACCTGAACTTCACCCGCCTGCGGATCGGATACATCAACATCAATTACTTCAACCCCGCCGCTTTCTCCATACCTAATCGTTTGGGTTTTCATTTGATGTGCCTCCCTGTCTGTTTGCTTCCATGTATGACCGGAGCACGGTGTTAATTTGTGCTTCGTAATCAACGTCACGGGCTTTGAACCACTTTAAGATATCCTGATCGATACCTGTGAAGTGTGAAGGGAGAGGTGCGGTTTTCCAAAAAGTTTCATCGGTAGGTTGGGCATCTTTATCATTAAGCGCGTCCTGATAAACTTCCTCATCGGTCATTGCATCGACTTTCTCCCAATCCGTTTCATCGGTAACCTGTCCAAGTTCTTCACGGGTGTATTTGACTAAAGTAGATTTGTCTTTCATTTTTAGTTGCCTTCCTTGCTGAAATAATACGACGCGTGTTGCCGCGCCATGTATAAACCACATACAAGAGACGACTTGCGCTTCGGCCAAGGACAACGATTCTTTCTTCGCCGTAGTCGTATCGAACATCTACGCGCTCTATCCGATCAGGGTCATCAAAAACGAGGGACGCGCGTTTGAAACTAATTCCACGTTTTTGGATACATTCTTGATTTTTCTGTTCGTCCCATTCAAATTCCATTATGGCTGGTTTGAGGCGTGTCTTATTCTAATTCTTACCAAGTTGCGTACAGTATAACATACTTTGTGTGAATAGTTAAGAGAAATCTAATCTTACAACAGAGACCTTCAGTTTTCGGCTTATGAGTGCATTCTCGGGACAGAGGTCATAGGTTTGGTTTGATCTGCTACCAGTTGGTGTGGGATCCGTCGCGTCGGCGGAGGTGTGGCGGTTCCGCGAATTTGAAGGTCTGTGACGTTACGAGTTCCTCATCAACCTCAACGCCCAAGCCGGGACCGTCCGGAACCGGTATAACAGCGCCTTCAAGTTTATGTTGCACGGGAAACAGGTCCTCATCGTAATGTCCAGATTTTTCTGTGGGAGAGACTCGGATTTCTAACCACGCGAAGTTCGGAACCGCTGCTGCGAGATGAACCGTCGCAGCCGTGCATATCGGACCTAACGGGTTGTGGGGCATCAGGTCGATATAGTGTGTCTCAGCCAAGCCTGCAACCTTCATCGATTCCGTCAAGCCACCGACATTGCAGACGTCCAGTCGGGCAAAGTTCGTGATGCCGCGCTCGAGATAGGGGAGGAACTGCCACTTACTGGAAAATTCCTCGCCAATAGCGAACGGAACATCGACCATCGTCCGCAGCGATTCATACGCCTCCGGGGTCTCATCTCGGATCGGTTCCTCCAAAAAATCGAGTGTGCCGGAGGGCATCCGTTGACAGAAAGATGCGGCTTCCGCAACACTGAGTCGGTGATGATAGTCGATACCGAGGACGGGTTCAGGTCCGATGGCTTCCCGGAGTGCCGTCAACCATTCTGCGGCAAGACTGATGGACTCTCGGGGTTCAAAGATATTCTCCTCGCCTGGCTCCGCACGATGTAGAACGTTTGTTCGGATGACGTTCCACCCGTTCTCAAGCAATAAATTCGCGTTCGCAATGAGTTCCTCAACCGTCGCCGCGCCGGTCGTTGCAAAACATGGAACGGCGTCGCGTTGCTTGCCACCCAGCAATTGGTAGACCGGTACGTTCAACGCTTTCCCGACAATATCGTGGAGTGCGATGTCAATTGCCGAGATTGCACCTGTCAATGCCCGACCACCCTCAAAATACTGGCTCCGGTACATCTCCTGCCACAACCCGCCGATCCGCATCGGATCGCGCCCGATGAGAAATTCACGATAGTGTTTAACTGCTCCTACCACAGCCAATTCTCGACTCGAAAGTCCAGACTCGCCCCACCCATAGATACCTTCATCGGTCTCGACTTTAACGATATGCTGATTTCTGTGTCCTACCCAAACAGGATATGGTTTGATGTCGGTAATTTTCATAATCAATTTTCTCCTATTTACACTTCGTTCTCGATCTTTTAATCCTTATACCAAATTGCTTGGCGTGTGTCAATTGATTTTCGTGTTCTGTGAACATAGGATCATTTCGTTTTAAGAAATTTCGGATTTCACACCTATTTTCGACGATCCGGTGCGGTTAGAAACCGCACCTACCAGACCTGGTTTCTCAAAATCTTGTAAAAGAAGGGAACCTGAACGCCCCTATCGTGGACATCAGCCACACTTGAACGAAACAAATAGATATGTTACAATGGCAGAAACAGAAGGGAGGCATTCAGATGGCTGAAAACCAGATTAAAATCGCGGCATGTCAATTGCTCACAAGCGAAGACGTTTCCGCCAATACCGCAAAAGTGCTCCAGCAGCTTGAAAGGTGTGCAGAGATGGAGATCCAGATTGCGGCATTCCCTGAAGGCTGTCTGTTCGGTTACTGCTGCCGGACGGATTATTGGGAACACATCTCGCCACAGGTTTTTAAAGAGGTTGAGGCAAAAATTTCTGCAGCGGCGCGTCGACACGGGATCGCTGTTGTCGTTGGATCGGCACATCACGATGGAGAGCACTGGCACAACGACCTCGCGATTTTCGATCCGCAAGGGACGCTCAAATATCGTTATGGCAAAACCTTTCTCGCAGGGGAGCAGTGGTGCACGAACAATCGCGGTCCGTTACCGATTGTGGAACTCGCTGGCGTTGCGTGTTGTTTTATCATCTGCCACGATGTCCGCTATCCGGAGTTAGTCAAATTACCCGCGGCGCTGGGTGCGCAACTCTGTATATTTTGCTCTTGTGAAGCCGGATTGCTGTCGGAATACAAACTCTCCGCCTACCGTGCTATGCCGATCTCACGAGCGACGGAAAACGGTATCTATCTCCTGATGGCGAATACACCCGCAAACCCTGATGACATCGGTTCACCCGGCTCGTCGCATGGCAACTCGAAGATTGTGCATCCAGATGGTAACGTCATTAAAGAGGCTGGATTTTTTGGAGATGACATCGTCTCGGTAACGATAGATCTCTCGCAGGCAACAGGTTCGCAGGCGAAACGGACCTGCAATGAGGATACCATCTTGCGGGAATGGTTCCGACAGGGATGTGAATTCGTTGTAAAAGTCTGAAACCCGTATAGCATCTAAAGGAGTTCGATTCATGCCAAACCAAATTGTTCAGATCCGTGCCGCTCGACTCATCGATGGGATAAGCACATCCGTTAAAACCGATCAGGCAATTCTTGTGACCGATGGACGGATTGAGGCCGTTGGACATCAGGCAGATATTGCGAAACAGACCCCTGCCGATGCAGAAGTTATCGACCTTGGAGATGCATACATCACGCCGGGACTCATTGATGGGCATACACATCTGAGTCTGGCAGGCGATGGACGCAATTATATTCAGATGTTCTCGGAAACCGATGAGATGATGGTGCTGACTGGCGCGATGAATCTACAACGCCATCTCGCTGCAGGGATTACAACTATTCGCGAGCACGGTGCGAGGAACAGGGTGGGATTCACACTCAAGGAAGGGCTTGAACGCGGTTATATTCCCGGTCCCCGGACCTTAGTGAGCGGACGACCCATCACTTGCACAGGTGGGCACTTCCACATGTGTAACGAAACGGCAGATGGCGAGGCTGAGATGCGACGCTCCGTTCGCCGTTTGGTTCACGAAGGCGCGGATTACATCAAGATTATGGCATCGGGTGGCGGGACTGCTGGAACGATTCCGGGACGCGCCAGTTACTCCGTCGCCGAATTGCACGCCGCTGTTCATGAGGCACACCACTTCCATCGGCTCACGGTGGCGCATTGCCGGGCGAAAGAATCGATGGTGCGCGCCGTGGAAGCGGGCATCGACTTGATGGAGCATGCGGAATTTCTCGATCCGGACGGTGAACTCCGGTTTGATCCGAAAATTGCCGAGATGATGGCGGAATCCGGCATCTGGATTAGTCCGACCCTTCAAGCATGGACGGGGTATCCCCGTATCGTTGAACTCCGTGCGAAACGCGACACGGATACCATTTCGCCTGACGAAGCGACCGAATTGCAGCAACTTGAGGCGCGGGCAGAAGGACGCCTTGATGTGATGCGACGCATGCTTGACTATGACCTGCGTGACCGAATTGTCCCCGGCACCGACTCAGGTGTTGGTAACCTTGCGTTTGGTCATCTTGATTATGACTTGCAACTGCTTGTTCAAGTCGGGTTTACGCCTGCGGAGGCACTGATCTCAGCGACCCGTATCTCCGCCGAGGCGATCGGAATGGCGGATGAGATTGGGACTATTGCCCCGGGCAAAGTCGCTGATCTCGTTGCTTTCGGGAGCGATCCGACAGACGATGTAGAGGCGTTTAGCCGAGTGATAGCGGTATTTCAGGCGGGGCAGCGAGTTAGATGAAACACGATATGCAGTCAAATATTGAACATGCTATGATTCAGCAGTTGGTGATTGATGCGCAAAAAGACAGCGTGCAAAAACTGGTTGTGGGCGCGGTAATCCGCATAAACAACAAATTCTTACTCATAGAGCGAGTGCTATCTGACTTCATGGGTGGATTTGTTGAAATTCCAAGTGGTACCGTGGAGACGGGGGAGGACCTACTCACTGCACTTGCACGGGAAGTGCAGGAAGAGACAGGACTTGTGGTAATATCAGTCCTTGAATATCTCGGATCCTTTGATTATAGATCCAGTTCCGGTAAAAAAACGAGACATTTCAATTTTATTGTTGAGGTCAAGGACGGTAAGATCAAAGTTAATCCCACCGAACATCAAGCGTACTATTTGGTTGCGTTGTCCGATGCGGCGTTCACAACGCTTAATATTTCGGACGCTACCAAGCAGATTCTCAAGACCGTAGCACAACGATAACGCGAGCGTTTGGTTAGATTAGAACTCATAGATGTCTGCACGCCGTTTTGCGACTTTATGTCGAACGAGGGCTTGGAGGTCCTCCGGCATTCGCGCAAATGTTTCTGGAAAGACGGGTTGATGTCCACCTTCCCGCATGAGATTCCACCACGGAGGGTAGTAGGCGATATTCAATGCCATGCGATGCTGGTCGTCAGTTGTGTTCGCGCCCTGTCCGTGCCATGTGCCACCGTGCCACAATAACACGGAACCGCGTCGCCCGCAGATAGGCACTGGATGGCTCTCTGCAATATCGGATGCCGAAGGTCTACGCCGTGCGTGATGGCTGAATGGCACAACAAGCGTCGCACCGTTTTCAACGGTAAAATCCGTTATCATCCAGATCGAATTAATCATCCACGGTGTTTCGGGTAGACGCGCTGGTAAGTCGTGCGTCGAATCGGAATGGATACCGCCCTGTGGTGCGCGGGGTTTGACCCACTTTGTGCAAGCCTCACCGAGCCTTACGTTGTCGCCGAGAAAATGGCGGACGACTTGCAGCACCTGTGGATGTGCGATGCACTCCCAACACATCTCATCGAGGTTGACTACGCCGAAAAGGGTCTGATACAGTTCATCATTCGGGTCCTGAAAGGCAGCACGATTTGCGGGGTTTCGATGGAGTTGAAAGTATTTCTCCGCCATTGCATCGGCTTGTGGTGCGGGGATCGCATCCTCAATCAAACAATAACCGAATGTTTCGAGATGTTCTATTGCGTCATGTTGTGACATTTACATAACTCCTGTGCTTTGGGGTAACCCATCAAAGCAGTAATACGCTGAGATAAGCGTCCCGACTATTTTGACACAATTCATCGTGTCAAACAAGCAGAAAAATTAAGGATTTATCTAATGCAGAGAAAAAATGAAGTGGAAACGGGTGAATGGCATCGGCTTGTGAAGGATGCTTATAACTCGCTGGAATTCTTGGTCACGATGCATTACCTTCGGAAACACCTTCCCGAAACGGGCAAAATTTTAGATGCAGGTGGCGGACCAGGACGTTATGCCCTCGAATTTTGTCGGGTAGGCTATGATGTCGTTCTCTTGGATATTGACCCAACATATATAACCTTTGCTGAAGAAAAAATCAAGTTAGAACCGAAATCCGTTTCAGACCGATTGATTGCGTCGGTTGTTGGAGATGTCCGAGACCTCTCACGCTTCAACACGGATGACTTTGACGCGGTGCTATGCCTTGGGGGTCCGTTGACGCATATCAGCGATGAAGCCGAGCGAATTCAAGCAATCTCTGAATTGGTTCGGGTCGCTAAACCTGGGGCGATCGTCTGCGTTGCCGTTGTGGGTTATCTGGCGATGCTGCGGACAGTCCTCAGTCGGGTCAGTCATGAACTGATAACGCCCCGGTACTGGGAACTCATAAAGGCGGGAAAAGGAAATAACCTTGTTCGCGACAGTTTGTGGCATTTTTTTCGGGCTTCTGAACTGCGGCAGCTCGCTGAATCGTGTGGGTTAATCACATTGGAAATGGTGGGGTGCGAGGGACTTTCAACGGGATTACCCGAAGCTACCAACACGGTGGCAGAAGACCCAGCAAAGTGGGAACGTTGGGTCGAGTTAGTCTTAGAAACAGCGACAGAACCCGCCATCGTGGATATGGCTGCGCATATCTTGTACATTGGTCAGGTTGGCTAAGATCCTATTCAACCCTCATCTCTTTTTATTTCGAAACACCAACATAAATCTATTTTCTTCTATTTGTTCTATATTTTCCAAAGCAAAGTGTTTCTCAATAATGTACTTGGCAAAGGCAATTGTCCAAAAGTACCATGGAGCCGCGTACACACCTTTGTCAGGAATTGTCCTGTTTCCGCCCATTACACCTGTCTGGACATCGTATCGCTCTGGAAGGGTTTCCTCTCCTGCTCTTTTGACCAACTCATCGTGTATAATGACCACGAAGATACCGTTATCCGATAGAATCCCTTTCAGTTGAACTGTTAAGTCCTCCAGCGTCTGATACGATAAGTAACCATTATTTTGGGGAAGCAACGCAAGATCGAAAGAATTCTCTTTGTAAGGTAGCGCAGTCATATCTCCGATGTTAAATTGACAGCGACTCTTTCTTTTCTCTGCGACCTTTTTGGCGTGAAGGAGTGGAATCTCTGCGAAGTCAATACCTGTTGCTATCGCGCCCATGTCTTCCATAGCAAAGGTATACCGTCCTGCATTGCAGCCCAAGTCTAAGGCACGCATGCCGGGTTTTATGAGTTTAGGCAAATAGTTTTCATATCTCTCAACGGCAAATTGGGATCTTGGATTATCAGGATCAGTGGTCGGGTGGACACCCGCCGCATTGTAATGTTTACGAGTTTCATCAAATATATTCATGTCTACCTTTTCCTTCAAATATGGCTTGCCTTATACGGTATTATCATGTAAATTAACGGGAGAGGGCATATCACATTTTGTCATAATTCACCACCTTAGACAAGAGGAAATTTACTGTAGAGGGGGTCCTGCAAATGCTATCAACCGAAAACATGGGAGGCATTGTCGTTACGCCAAACCAATTAAGCGAGATGCAAGCGAGTGCCTACATCCTACATGCTCGTGATGGCGTGTTGAACAAGGTAGAGGTGGAGAAAATTCGTATGCCCTTGGACCCGCAAGCGCACTACCAAGGGTTGAACCTCGTTCTGGCTCCTGATAGCACTCTCTATGCGGCGCAACAGACCATCATCTCCAAGTCCACGGATGGCGGTAGGACTTGGGAACATCTCAACAGAGACCCGTCTGCCTTCGGTTTCAATGGGTGGTTGTTGCAAACGAATCGTCAAGGGCAATTAATCAACGTGAGTCAACAGGGTGAAGAACAGCCAACCACTGTTTGGGTATCTGATGATGAGGGTCAAACGTGGGAGCAAACGAGTGAAATAGACGTTGCACCGTTTCAGAAGACCGTTGCTGGCGCAAGCCTGACGCGTCTCAGTGATGGCACACTTCTCCTACCGATTAAAAGACGTGATGATCCATTTTACGAGGGTACGAATCCAACTTACGTCTTCGTTTCCGACGATGACGGACATACCTTCTCGAACCGCTTCTTCTTATCGGACTACGGCAACGAAGTCAACATTGCAGAACTATTCCCGGGTAGACTGCTCGCGGTCATTCGATATCAGCCAGGACCGCCAGACCAACCCCACACGGACAAGACCGTTTTCCTCGCCGATTCGGTGGACAACGGTGCGACATGGACGAATCTGCGTCAATTGACGAGTGTACATGGACAATGCCACGGTGCTGCAGTAGGGCTTTCTAATAACAGCGCTGTTGTGGCATACGATCACCGGTATCCGCGTGAACTCGGCAGTGGTCGCGCAATGGTAAGTGATAACAATGGCGAGAATTGGTCTGACGAGGTGTATTACCTCTGTCACGGACACGTTGCTGGTTTCCCACGACACATTAGCTTAGATGGCGAAGAGATACTCACCTTCATCGGTTCCTGCTACGGCGATGTCAGCAAATGGGAGAACGCGACGGGGAACTCGCACTTCTGTATTATCCGGTGGCGACCGGTTTAGGACATACATCATGAAGATTACCGGATTTGAGACGATACCGATCCAAGGGCGTGCAATGGTGCTGAAAATGTTCACCGACGCAGGGATCATCGGATACGGTGAACCCATGAACTACGAGCATTGGCGCGTTGTCGCACAAGCCGTGGACGACATGGCAGCGTATCTTATCGGCAAGGACCCGCTACAGATTGAGGACCATTGGCAGGCGATGTATCGGTCAAGTTATAGCCGAAGCATGCCCGTTCTGGTCGGTGCTTTGAGCGGCATTGAGATGGCGATGTGGGATGTGTTCGGTAAAGTCGTTGAGATGCCGGTATGGAAACTGTTAGGCGGTTCAGTCCGCAAGCGAATCCGCGTCTATACGGGTATAGGTGGCACAACACCTGAGGAATGCGCAGAAAGTGCCAAGAAAGCAGTGACATCCGGGTTCCGTGCAGTGAAGATGGGAGCCGCATCACATCCCGTTCGATTCGTGGATACACCGAAGGTAATTGATACAATGGTGGCACGGGTGGCGGCGGTCCGAACGGCGGTGGGTGACGAAGTTGACATCGCTGTGGATTTGCATCGGCGGTTAAGCCCGACGATGGCTATAATCTTGGTGAAAGAATTAGAACCCTTCCGATTGTTGTTCGCCGAAGAGCCGTGCCATCCTGAAAACAATGAACCGCTGCTGGCGCTGTCTCAATCAACAACGGTGCCCATCGCGACCGGTGAGCGGCATTTGACACGCTGGGGTTTTCGAGAGATCATTGAACGCGAGATGTGCGCGATCCTGCAACCGGACATTCGACACTGCGGTGGGATCCTGGAACTGAAAAAGATTTCAGCAATGGCAGAGATTCACAATATGGCAGTCGCTCCACACAACGCCGCCGGTCCTATCGGTGTCGCTGCATCGGTCCATGTGATGGCAACCGTGCCGAACTTACTGATATGCGAGGGTGGACACCGACGCGGCGAAGGCCTCTTTTCGACGCCTTTGGTGTTCAAGGACGGGTTCATTGAACTCCCAACAGTTCCCGGACTCGGTGTCGATATGGACGATGCCGCTATTGAAGCGGTTCGAGATGAGACCTTTCGATTGCGTGGAATGTTCTGGCACTCAGATGACGGGGCTTTCGCTGATTATTAGCCGCAGTCCTTATAACGTGTTGTCCCGATCCGTGGGACGTGTGGAGAGATTCGTTTTTGGCGGAACATCCCATGAAATATACCCGCAACGCGGGCAGCGCATCTCAAGTTCAACAAGGTTTCTGACAGTCCCGGTCTTTTCGGGCTTCCGTCGGGTCTGACATTGCGGACACCGAACCGCACGGAATTCATCGGCATCGCTTTTGCCGAAATAGGCACCTACCTTAAAGAGAACGAACAACAGCGCGACGATAAAAACACATATAAAACTAAAGATGAGAAAAGGCATTTTTACATTTGCGCCAAGCGTAAAATAGCGTTATAGGTTTAACAGGAGGCTTGGCATAAGTTTCGCATTGCGCCGTTGTCGCAATGCTGCCTGAATTTTGGAAAGATGAGACTCGCGCCACGCGCGAAAAATAACGCGGACCCCTCACTAATCGACCAATAGGATCAGCGGTTTCACCGAGTCCTTACGAAAGGTGGCTTCTGTAACGGTGTTGTCAAAGAACGGTTCAAAAAACGTGTCGGCGACATCCAAAAACGCTGGGAGGTCGAGTCCCATATAATTTCCCGATGCGTCGTCACATTCAACCGCAACTTGCCGCAATTTATCGCGTCCGGCAGTAGAAAGCGTGCGTAGCGGACGCAACATCCGTGTATGATACTTGATGAAGGCTGCCGACACCTGAATGAGTCCTTGAAGGAACAGGCGATAGCTGTCTTCTGCTTCGTGCCACAACCCTTCCCACGCCTCATGCGCCTCCCACCAATACGCAAAGTTGTAGAGATCTACGCCGTATAGGTAATCCTCGTTCTGTCTCCACAGCTGTGGCGATAAGGGTTCAGCGTCATGATCTTCTTCTATGCCGTAACTATGCCCAAGTGGGTCGCGGATCGGATGCGGTGTGACACCCGGTATATGTCGATACGGCGGGAACGGCTTCTGCGGACAATATCGCTGCCAATTGACATCAAAGGGTTCAGGCTGTTCTTTAATTTTTCCTTGCGGCTTTTTAATTTTTCCTTGCGGTTAAACGAAGGGATTTGTGCTTTGACGATCTTCGCTTAAGTCCGCCCTCCACTACGTTACGGGCTACGGTTTTTGATGTTTAGGATTTATGCTCTGCCGATTCCGATATAATGAAAACCTGCGGCTCTCGCTTCCTCTGGGGAATACACGTTGCGTCCATCAATGAGGATCGGCGTTTTCATCTGCTTCGCGAGCCTACGCAGTTCAAGTCTGTGGTAGAAATCCCATTCGGTAATGAGAACGAGGGCATCGGCATCGTAAGGGAGTTCATATACATCTTCCGTGAAAGACAACCTGTTGTTAGGAGCCTGATTCTCTGTAGGCGGGGTTTGTAACCCCGATAAAGCGCGCCTTGCGTTTGCGATAGCGATCGGGTCGTGAGCCCGAACCGTCGCACCTGCTGCAATCAGTTCGCGGACAATGTCAAGTGCGGGCGCTTCTCGAATGTCATCGGTGTTTGGTTTGAAGGCGAGCCCGAGAATACCAACAGTCTTGCCATTGAGCGTGCCCAATGCGTCGTGCAACTTTTCAACGACCCGTTCCCGCTGGCGGAAGTTAACGGTGCGTGCGGCTTCTGTAATCGGCATCCTGTACCCCGACTGCGCTGCGACCCCCAATAAAGCAGCGGTATCTTTGGGATAACAACTCCCACCCCATCCGAGACCTGCTTGGAGAAACTGACTTCCGATACGTGCGTCGAGTCCGATACCGCGTGCGACTTCTGTCACGTCCGCTGCGACCTCCTCACAAAGTCCGGCAATTTCATTGATAAAACTAATTTTAAGCGCGAGGAAGGTGTTCGCGGCGTATTTAATCATCTCAGCACTGTTGGGATCCGTTGTCATCATTGGTGGTAGGTGGTAAGCAGATGGACGCGGAAACTCGCTCGGCGGGTCAAAGGTCTGCTCAAGGATCGGTTTATAGAGGCGACGCAAGGTATCAATTGCTTCATCGCTGTTGGCACCGACGACGATCCGATCTGGATAGAACGCGCCTTGCAGTGCTAATCCCTCTTGCAAGAATTCCGGGTTTGAAGCGATGGAAACGTTGCCTCGAAGTCCACGTTCCGAAAATACCGACGCTACGACTTCAGCGACACGCTGGTTCGTGCCTATCGGGACTGTCGATTTCACAACAAGTGTGTAATGCCTATCAGGCAGGCAGACCTGAGCGACCTCTTTGGCGGCTTGTTCGACGTGTTGCGTATCGGCTTCGCCGTTCTGCTTGAGGGGTGTGCCGACAGCAATCAGAATCAACTCTGCGTCCGGTACGACTTCAGCCACACTCGGAGTGAAACGGATCGTATGCTGCACTTCTGTAAGAAGACTTTGGATGCCGGGTTCATGGATTGGGCTTTTTCCCTCGTGCAAAAGGTTGAGTTTTCCCTCGTCCTTGTCCACCCCAGCGACATCATGATTGAGATAAGCAAGCACCACAGCTGTGGTCAAGCCGACATATCCTGTTCCTATAATTGCAATTTTCATATTTTAAACTATGTGCCTCTGGTCATCCTTCCCTGTGCAAGCCTCTATAGGCTTGCAGGACAATGTTTCACGATGATTTCAGGTTAATTTTAACTGGAATAGAACATGAACAATTGCACGCATACGGAAACCTCCAATTATGAAACCGCTGGTGGTTCGACATTCTCCAACAGTCTATTGATGATATCCAGGCTCGTGATCCCGTCAGCCTCGGCGTTAAAATTCGTCAAGATTCGGTGGCGTAGCACAGGGGCAGCGACTGCCTTGATATCCTCATAAGCGACATGATAACGTCCATGGAGAATAGCACGCGCCTTTGCCCCGAGCACGAGATACTGCGAGGCACGCGGTCCTGCGCCCCATTGCACCCAATCCTGAATGAACTCCAGCGCCTCTGAAGTCGGTCGCGTCTGGCGGTTCAGTTCCACTGCATAATCCACGATGGCTTCAGCAATCGGCACTTTTCGGACGACCTGTTGTATTCGCAACACCTCTTCCCCTGTGATAACAGGTTCTATCTCCGGTTCATACGCTGCAGTCGTTGTCATCACAATCTCTTTTTCAGCAGTTTTATCGGGATAATCCAGCGTGATATGGAACATGAATCGGTCGAGTTGTGCTTCGGGTAGCGGATAGGTGCCTTCCTGCTCAATCGGATTCTGCGTTGCTAAAACAAAAAACGGGCGTTCCAACGGATAGGTTCTACCGCCTGCGGTGACCTGATACTCCTGCATCGCCTGTAAGAGCGCGGCTTGCGTTTTAGGGGGTGTTCGGTTAATCTCATCAGCAAGGACAATATTAGCAAAGACGGGTCCATTAATAAAGCGGAAGGCGCGTTTCCCTGCTTCCCCTTCTTCAATAATATCGGTGCCGATAATGTCGGACGGCATCAGGTCGGGCGTAAACTGGATTCGATTGAAGGGGAGTTCCAGAATCTGTGCGAATGTGCTGATGAGTAGTGTCTTTGCTAACCCTGGCACGCCCACGAGTAAACAGTGTCCCTGCGAAAAAAGTGCGATAAGCAGCTGCTCAATGACTTCGTCTTGCCCAATGATGCGCTTTCTGAGTTGGTTTAAAATATTTTCCTTCGCCGTTTTCAGGGCTTCGGCGGCTTCCATATCTGTTCCGGTTTGCGTTTCTGAGAGGTCATTTTTCATTTTTTAAATTATCAAATATGGGCATTGTTCTACAAGCCTATAGAGGCTTGCAGAACAATGTTTCACGATGGTTTTTGGTTAATTCCACTGGAGAATGAAGATATAAACAGTTATTAAGGGGCTATGGGATCGGTTTCCCATCTATCACATCGGTTGTTTGGATTTTCCACATTTGGAGTCCATCAAAATCAAAGTTAACCTCAATGAGCTGTGCTCCTGCTTCTTGAAGTTTTTGACGGACGCGGTGTTCACGTGTAGGTTCGCAGTAAAACAGTAGACACCCACCCCCACCAGCCCCACAAACTTTCCCCCCGATTGCCCCGTGCGTCATTGCAATTTTAAAGAGGGATTCTATCTGTTCATTCGTGACAGAGGGGTGTAATTTCTTCTGATTCTGCCAATTTTGGGTGAGGAGTTCGCCGAATTCGGTCAGGCGCCCGCGCATCAGTGCTATTTTTGTTGCCTCAGCGGTAGCTTTGAGGGCTTCCAATGCGTCGCGGACACTGGGTTCTCCGCTTTTATAAGCACCGGTTACGTTTTGATGTATATTACCAGAGAGGCGAGATTTTCCAGTATAACAGAGGACAAGGTTTTTTTCAAGTTCGCATCGGATGTGTGGTGGAAATTTCAATGGTGAGGTTTTCACCACCTCCCCTTGAAACTCCATAAAATGAATTCCGCCGAGTGCACTGGCGTAATGATCCTGTTTCCCGCCGAGGATACCGAGTTCGTGACGTTCAATATCGCTTGCGAGATCAGCATATTCATAAGGCAGATAGGTGGCTTCCTTAAGTGCCCCGAGCACCCCGACGAGTGCGACTCCCATTGCTGCGGAAGTCCCTAATCCACTTCCGGGCGGTGCGGTGGACTGCGTAATGAGGTCGAAACCACCAATTTGTATAGACATGCGTCGCACAGCTGCCTTGACTAAATCAATGTTCCCATCGTATTCAAGCTGACGGACATCGTCGGCTTCAATGAATGTGTCAAAATCCGCAGAATAGATACGAATGCTTTTATCCAGAACGCGCTGGAGTTCAACAGAATCGTCGTGTGCGATTTGGCGTTCACAGCGGAGCGTTGCATAAGCGTATCGGTTAATTGCCCCGTTGACGACAAGCCCTTTTGATTGTTCAGTAAAGAGGGCTACGTCGCTCCATCCGCCGGCAAAGTCAATGCGGACTGGGGCTCTGGTTCGGATCAACATGATGAGTCTCCTGACATCAAATTTTAACCAACGCGCCCGGAAAGCGGGTTTCCTATAAATGATGTGGACAAAAGAATGGAAAGCGTACCTACAAACGAGCGAAAGAAAAAGCTATGTTAATCACTGCAGGCGATAGTATAGGATTAGAATATATCTAAAGATGATTCCGGTTATGAAAAAACCCGCAGCGACTTTTATCAATAGGCGTAACGTGGAAAAGCCGCAGGCATCCGTCCATTAAAAACGGGACGCAGCCCGGCGGCTTTTCCAGAAACTGAACGAAAGAACCACCAGTTTTAGCCAGTAGCGTCGCGAAGTTTCTTACCAGCTTTAAAGACAGGGACCGTCTTTGCTGGAATCTCAAGTGGTGCGCCAGTCTGCGGGTTGCGCCCTGTGCGAGCTGGACGATTTCTGGCTTCAAATGTTCCGAAACCGATTAGTCCAACAGAGTCGCCATTACCCAAAGCTTCGCAAATTGCCGCAGCAAAAGCATCAACAGCGGCGTTTGCATCTTTTTTGCTAAGGCCTGTTTGTTCAACGATACTGCTGACCACATCGCTCTTCATTAATTTTGCCATGTCAAATGTTCCTCTAACTTTTAGCCCGATTCAGAAAATGCTATGTTTTCCGAACTGTTCGGAAAACGAGATTCTCACGCCTCGGCCTCAAAATGAATTTAACAAAAAACTAATAGTAATTATATTATACTATACAAATATGGATATGTCAAGACAAATTTGGTTAACGCCAAAAAATTAGCCTGGTTTCCAGGGAAAAGCCTACGTTTAACCGTAAATAGACGTATTAGAGATGGAGAAAATCTAACACGGTAATTTGACATAACACATAGAGGTCTTAATTTTAATACCACAGACTCCGCAATTTGTCAAGTTTTTTTGTTCTGTAGGCAAAGAATTCCGTTGTAACACGGCATTCTTTACCGAAATATTTGCTTAAAGGGCGTGTTTGTGGTAGAATTATATATTAAACTTAACAAAAATTCTGCTTGAATAACACAATAAAGGAAAATATCAGAAATGCGTGAGAGTTATCGTGTCGCGGTTGTCGGTGCAACGGGTGCGGTCGGTAATACCCTGTTGCAAATTCTCGAAGAGCGATCATTCCCAATTGCTTCTCTCAAATTGTTAGCGTCACACCGTTCCGCCGGTGAAATCCTATCCTTTAAAGATGAACCCATTATTGTTGAGGAACTGACCCACGCCTCGTTTGAAGATGTGGACGTAGTGTTCTCATCCGCAGGCGCGTCTGTCAGTCGCGAGTTCATTCCTACAGCCGTAAAAAAAGGCGCGCTCGTCATTGACAATACGAGTGCTTTCCGTATGGACCCGGGAACACCTCTCGTTGTCCCGGAAGTCAATATGGATGCTGCCCGTGCTCACAATGGACTTATTGCCAATCCGAACTGTTCTACCATCCAAATGATGGTAGCCCTTAAACCGATCTATGACCTTGTCGGCATCAAACGGATCGTTGTCTCTACCTATCAAAGCGTCTCGGGTAAAAGTGGACGTGCTGTCATGGAACTGGTCCAACAAACGACCGAAGCCCTCGAAGGCAAACCGATCACCTTAGATAAATTTCCACATCAGATGGCATTTAACGTCGCATTCGATTGGCCCTTCTTGGAGAGCGGTGACAACGAAGAAGAGGTGAAAATGATTAATGAGACCCGGAAGATTCTTGGAGATGACACGATTGGTGTTTCTGCGACAACTGTCCGAGTTCCCGTCTTCTTCGCGCATTCTGAATCGATAAACCTTGAAACACACGAGAAGTTCACGGCCGCCCAAGCGAGAGAGTGCCTCGCCACTGCCCCCGGTATAAAAATTATGGACGATCCCGACAACCAACAGTATCCGCTTGCGGTTGATGTCGCTGGGGAAGATGAAGTCTATGTCGGTAGAATTCGCGATGATGCTTCCATAGAAAATGGTCTGAATCTCTGGGTAGTCGCAGACAACCTCCGGAAAGGTGCTGCGCTGAACGCTATTCAAATCGCTGAAAATCTGCTGTAAGGTTGTCAGAAGGATATGGAACTCGACCTTGCCACACTGCTGGACTATCTACGTCAACGACGTGCTGAGCTCCGTATGTTTGAACCGGAGACGGAATTCCGTATAGAAGAGATTGGCGATGGTAATCTTAATACCGTCTATCGTGTTTCGGATGCATCGCAATCGGCGCGTTCGGTCATTCTGAAACATGCGCCACCCTACATTAAGATATTAGGACCCAAGTATCCATTATCCATCGAACGTTTGACTTACGAGTCCCGCGCGCTGGATATCTATAACCGGTTCGCAAGCCGGAGCGTCCCGGAACTCTACTATTTTGACGCTGAAACGGCGGTCATTGTAATGGAGGATCTCCGAGATGCACAGGTGCTGCGGGCGGATCTCATTGCAGGCAAAGTGGACACCGGTATCGCTGAACAGATCGGGCGATTTATGGGTGCCGTCCATAGTTGCACCTACGTCAAGAACCTTGATAGCACAACTGTGCAGCAGTATAGACAGCAATTTGCGAATACCACCATGCAGTCAATAACTGCCGATTATGTATTCACTTTTCCGTACACCGAACATGAAACGAATTTTTGGACGCCAGGTTTAGAGAGAGATGTCCAGCGATTGAAGGCGGATACGGTTTTTCTGCAACACACTGGGGATCTCAAACAGATTTTTCTAACAGCACAGCAAGCCGTAACCCACGGTGATTTACATACCGGAAGCGTCCTCGTCCAAAACAACACAGCAAAAGTGATTGATGCCGAGTTTGCCTTCTATGGTCCCGTCGGGTTTGACCTCGGATTGTATTGGGCGAATTACCTCTTATCCTACTTTTCACATCAAGATACCCCGGACGTGCAAGCCGCACTCAAAACAGCGATTGCGAAGACGTGGCACGCCTACACGCTTGGGTTTAGAAAAGTTGACGGAACGTTGAAAGCACAAACCTTACAACACATCTTTCACGAAGCCGTAGGGTTTGCGGGATTGGAAATGTTGCGCCGTCTTATCGGTGCAGCGCACGTCAGAGATATAGAAAGTATTGCCGATATACCCAAAAAACTCAGTGTAGAACGGGCAGCACTTCAGTTCGGATTAACACTCGTTAAACAGTACCAATCCTTACGAGATGTGCCAGCGGTTCTCGCTATGCTTTCTTAGCGGTTGAACGATTAAAATATGAGAGACTACTACGAAATCCTCGGTGTGCATCGAGGTGCCACTCCAGAAGAAATCAAAAAAGCCTATCGTAAACTTGCGGTCCAGTATCATCCGGACAAGAACCCGGGTGACAAAGCGGCAGAGGAGAAGTTTAAGGAGGCGTCGAACGCGTATTCGGTACTCTCCGATCCTGACAAACGGCGTATGTATGATACCCGCGGACACGCAGGCGTTGAGGGTATGGGTTTTGAAGGTTACCGAAATATGGACGACATCTTCAGACACATCAATCTTGACGATATTTTTGGACGCGGTGGCTTCGGTGGCTTCGGTGGCTTTGGCGATGCATTCGGTGATGTGTTCGGACAGCGACGCACAACTGCTCCGCCTCGCGGACGCGACCTCCGTATGAACATCAGTATTCCTTTCGCGGAGGCGGTGTTAGGGAGCAAGAAAGAGATGAACGTCCAAGGTAAACCTCTCAGACTCACCATTCCGCCGGGTATTCAGGATGGGAAAACCTTGCGTATTCAGGGGCATGGAGAGTCTCTCGGCAGCGGTATTTCGGGCGATCTATTGGTGACAATCTCTGTTCAGCCACATTCGACACTGACTCGCGAAGGGGCAGACCTGTTGACAGATGCGAAAGTCTCTATGACGACAGCGGCGTTAGGCGGTTCTGTTCGGGTCCAAACGCTCACAGGTGATGTGGATTTGAAAATCCCGTCGGGATCGCAACCGGGACAGCAGTTTCGCTTACGTGGACGCGGCGGGGTAGATGCCTCCGGTAGAAAAGGCGACTTACGGGTGCGGTTGGTTGTGGAGATCCCGAAATCTTTGTCTCGCAAGCAGCGGAATTTGTTGAAGGACTTCGATAAGACGCTGTAATATAAAAACTCGGGGAATTCAGCAATGGAACTGGAAAGTTACTTCGACTTCGTTGAAGAAGATGTCATTCGGATTAAAGGGAATCGTATCGACATTGAGATTGTGTTGGAAGATTATCTGGCGGGCGCGAGTCCCGAAGAAATTCTACTGCGCTATCCAACATTAAACCTTGAAAAAATACACGCAACTATCCTCTACTATTTGGCGAAAAGAGAAGAAGTGGAGGCATATCTTGAACGGGTCAGGCGACTTGACGAGGAAGCCTCACAGGAACAACTGCGGAATCCTTCGCCTTTCATTGTTGAATTGCGGGAACGTTTGGCAAAAGCCTCCGAGAAATTATCTGAGGCAAAAAAAGTCTATCGAACCGATGGATGATCTATGAGACTTCGGTTTCTCTTTAATGAAGTGGAATCAAGTGAGCCGCGAGGTAAAACCTATGCAAACCCGACTTGAACTCATCCTGGGCGATATAACGAAAGCAGAAGTTGATGGTATTGTGAACCCGACAGACTTGATTCTTAGTGGAGGGGGCAGCTTGGCAGGTCTGGATAAGCAAATTCATAATGCTGGTGGTAAGGAAGTTGACCTTGCATGTGAGGAAATTGTTGAACTTCAAGGTGGTTGTCAGACAGGCGAAGCTGTGATTACAACAGCGGGCAACCTTTCTGCAAAGTATATTATCCATACTGTTGGACCTATTTGGATAGGTGGCGAAATCAGGGAACCCGAATTGCTCGCTAGCTGCTATCGAGAATGCTTACGGCTCGCTGTAGAACACGGGATTGAATCTATTGCTTTTCCGGCTATTAGTACCGGTAACTATGGATATCCTATTGAGAAGGCTGCGCCTGTTGCTTTGACTACAGTGAAAGAATTTGTGGAACATGCCCGGCATAGTGAAAGTAAGGCACCGGGGCTTATTCAGTTTTTCCTGTTCGAAAAGGAAACTTATACTTGCTATGTGAAGGTACTTTCAGATCTCGGGTTTCGTTTGTCTTGCTTCCTTGAATAAGCCATTTGAAATCACTTTCGCTTGTTTTTTGCTTGTACCACTATCAGTTTCGGCATAATATAACATCGGAGGATGGAACGTGTCGGCTATCCATAGTGTCGGTGATATAACAAAAATATTATCAAATATTATACAGAATGAACCTACACTTCGAGATGTATGGGTGCGGGGTGAAGTGTTAATCGAGGGACCATCAAATACTTTCACCCTTATAGATGAAGAAAAGAAACTAAGGTGTTTTATACGCGGCGGCAATACCGCTCAATTCAGATCTTTACTGGTAACAGGGAAAAAAGTGACTGTAAATGGGAGAATTGCGCTTTTCCCTCGTTTTAGTGAATATCAGATTCACCTTGTAGACCTACAGGTAGGTGAACCCAACTTAACAGGAAATACCCAACTGCTTACTGTAGGTGATGTAACGGATAGGCTAGAAGAAATCATAGCGAATTTCCCGAGATCTCAACAGATCCATGTACGTGGTGAAATTTCATATTTTGAATCGCCGCTTAATCAGCCGTGGTATCTCAGTGATCCAAGTGACGGTGGTCGAGTGACTGATCGAAATCAGAAAATTCATTGTTTCATCAATTCTGATCTGATCAACAACACGGTTTTGATGAAGGAGGGTGGTACTGTAAGAATTCAAGGTGCAGTTCGTATTTGGGGTGCCTTTAGTAGGTACCAGATTCACGTAGAACATATTAAATCTAATGCTGGATCTGACAATAGCAACAACACGCAATGTCAGTGTTCTGGATGTGAATCATGTCAGCCCCAGGGAGTTAGCCAACAGTGTTCCCCGCTACAAGATCCAGAATATGAGTTATGTGCTAAGTGTTACCACGAAAGTCCGGACCGAGAGAATAGAGTCGCGCAGGCAGTCTATGCTTACCTTGATGCCCTCGGAGGTAGTGGGTTCTCTCCTGAAAAAGAATGGCAAATTCAAATGGGTGCTAGTAACCGAAAAGCCGATGTCGTACTGGTTAATGGAGATGGGAATTGTGCTGCCATTGCAGAATGCAAGGGAGCTGGGTATGTAGGTCAGGGAATCGAACAGTTGAATGCTTACCTTTCTGCAAGCGATACACCTTTTGGAATTTTTGCGAATAGAGTGAATCCTAAACAGTGGAAATTTTATAAGAATCAGGGGCAAAATCAATTTGAGTCTATCACACCCGATCTATTTAAAGCAGAGATTAAAGGACTAACGGATTGCGACGTTATATCTACTCGTAATCAGATAGATACCTTGGTATCTAAAAACGAACAACTCAGGCAAACCCAGCGAGGTTTGAAAGAGGAATTTGATAGGATAAAGGTCTTCCTGCAATCTGCCACACAAATAGTTGAATCGGCTAGCGAAAAAATTGATGAGTAAGGCACAAGACTTCTTGAATAGTCCCAGTAGGCGAGAAAGCAATAGACTATATTGAAGTAAGCATAATTAAACTCGAACCTATTTTCAAAGGAGAGCGAATGATCTCATTATCAGAACGGAGTCAAAATGTAACGCCATCGTCCACTTTGGCGATCACCGCGAAGATTAACGCGTTGATCGCTGATGGCGTAGATGTCGTCAAATTCGGGGCAGGCGAACCCGATTTTGACACACCCGATTATATCAAAGATGCCGCAATCGCCGCACTCGATGCGGGATTCACGAAATATACCCCTGTCCCCGGCACTCCCGAACTCCGAGAGGCAATCACGGAGAAATTCAAACGAGACAACGGTCTGCGTTATAAACCCTCTGAAGTTATCGTCTCGTGCGGTGCTAAACACACCATCTATAACATCTTCCAAGCCATCTGTGATCCAGGCGACGAGGTCATCTTCGCTGCACCCTATTGGGTCAGCTACCCAGAGCAGGTTAAACTTGCCGGGGCAGTGCCGCGCGTCATTGAGACGACTCCGAAGCAAAACTTCTGCATGGCACCGGATCAGGTCGAGGCAGCCATCACGCCAAAAACGAAGGCGATCCTCGTTAACAGTCCGAGCAACCCGACCGGCACGACGTATGATGTGGATACACTCAAGGCAATCGCTGATCTCGCTGTGAAACACCAAATCTACCTCATCTCCGATGAAATCTATGAAGCACTGCTCTACGACGGTGCAACGCATCAGAGTCCGGCTGCGTTCAACGCGGAGACGAAAGCGATTACCTTCGTTGTCAACGGTATGTCTAAAGCCTACTCAATGACGGGATGGCGGATTGGATACACCGCGGGTCCCGAAGACGCGGTATCGGCGATGTCGCGCATCCAATCACACAGCACTTCAAATCCGACCTCCATTGCCCAAAAAGCCGCCCTCGTCGCACTCAACGAACCGCAGGACGCTGTCGAAGAGATGCGAAAAGCGTTTGAGGAACGCCGAGATGTGATTTGCCAACGTTTTGACGAGATTGATGGTATTAATTATGCCAGACCGCAGGGGGCATTCTATATTTTCCCCGATTTCTCTGATCACTACGGTAGGACGTTGGGGGGTCAGAAGGTTGAAAACTCAATGGATATGACCGACTATCTACTCAATTCGGCAGGCGTTGGCGTTGTGCCGGGTGACGGTTTCGGTGCGGACAACCATTTACGACTCTCCTTCGCGACCTCATCGGAGGAAATTCATCGCGGATTGGATCGAATCAAAAAGGCATTAGCATAAACATTTTCAAGCATAGCTTACAGCACCCTTGACGTTGCATACCTCGTGGACACGCCGCCAGATAACGGGTAGGCGTGTCTCTTGAGGGCATATAGGAGAGATTATCGTGGCAGAACAGACGACCCCGAACCTCGTCTTCGTTATTACGGATGACCAAGGTTACGGCGATTTGGGGTGCACCGGAAACCCCGTTATCAATACACCGAATTTGGACGCACTTGCCGCAGAGAGCGTGCAACTACAGAATCTGCACGTCGGTCCGACCTGTTCACCGACCCGTGCGGGGATTATGACGGGGCATTATTGCAACTCCACAGGGGTATGGCATACCATCGGTGGACGTTCACTTCTCCGCAGCGACGAAGTCACGATGGCGGATATCTTCCGACGCAACGGCTATAAGACGGGTATGTTCGGGAAATGGCATCTCGGCGACAATTACCCGTTCCGCCCACACGACAGAGGTTTCGATGAAGCCCTCTATCACGGCGGTGGTGGTATCAGTCAAACGCCTGATTATTGGGGTAACGACTATTTCGACGACACCTATTTCCGCAACGGCTCCGAACAACCCTTTGACGGTTACTGCACGGATGTCTGGTTTCAGGAAGCGATGGCGTTCATCGAGAGACAGGCGGAAGGCGATCAGAACCGTCCGTTCTTCTGTTACCTCTCTACCAATGCGCCCCACGGTCCATTCCGTGTCCCGGATGCCTATAGTGAGGTCTATCGACGGAAGGGTGTAGAAGGTGAGCGTGCGAATTTCTGGGGAATGATAACCAATATTGACGATAACATGGCACGGCTGCGGCATCATCTCCGGGTTCTGGGGCTTGAGGAAAACACGATCCTTATTTTTATGACCGACAACGGGTCGGCAATGGGATGCGATTTGGATGCCCAGCAGTTCGTCAGGGCAGGCTACAACGCTGGAATGCGCGGTAAAAAAGGGTCGCCGTATGAAGGCGGTCACCGTGTGCCACTGTTCATGCACTGGCCCGATGGCGGTTTCACTGAGAAGCATGAGGTGCATGAACTCACCGCAAACATCGACTTACTCCCGACACTAATAGATCTGTGTGATCTCGAAGTCTCCTCGAACGCACACTTCCACGGCAAGAGTATTGTCCCGTTGTTGAGAAATGAAACAGAGTCATGGGAGGAACGGGTTGTCGTCACCGATTCGCAGCGCGTTGAAAACCCGATTAAATGGAAAGACAGCGCGACGATGTCGCAACAGTGGCGGCTCATCAACGGCACTGAACTCTACGATATACAAGCCGATCCCGGACAACGGGACGACATCGCTGGCGACCATCCGGCAATCGTCACGGAACTCCGTGAGCATTATGAGGCGTGGTGGAAACTGGTTTCGAAACGGTTTGATGAGGACTGTCCGATCGTTATCGGAACGCAAAACGAACCCGTTACGTGTATTACGACCCACGATTGGCACGGAGAAGAACACGCTTGGAGTCAGGGAATGATTCGTCGGGGCTTGGAATGCAACGGCTATTGGGCGATTGAAGTGCCTGAAGAGGGGGAATACAGTTTCGAGCTGCGTCGGTGGCCCCTTGCCGAAGATAGGGCGATAACGGACGGTATTCCAGGGGAGCATATTGATCTTTACAACGGTGGAAAGGCTTTGGCATTAACAACAGCACACCTCCGTATCGGGGAACAGGTTGCCACGGAAGCAATTCTACCAGATGCGAAGGGTGTAACGTTTACCTTCCATCTCACCGTGGGGCAGACGCGCATGCATAGCATATTCTCTGACGAAACCGGTGAATTGGCGATCGGGGCGTATTATGTGTATGCGAAACGGGTAATTTGACATAGAAGGTTATTGGTAGACAGGCGTGGTTGCGACGCGGGAGAATAGACGGGCGAGTTCATCCGTTGACACACCGAGGCTCTCTTCGAGGTCTTTTTGCGTTAACCGAAGTTGTTGGAGACCGAGACTCTCTTTAAATTCTTCCTGCGTCACCCCAAAATCACGGTAACCCTGAATGATAGTTTTTAGATACCATTTTGAAGGTGCCTCGAAATCCTTCTCGTATCCCTCCCGCATCCTGTAAAACATGACCCCGTCTTGGTAATACTTGCCGTAATAGTCGGGATACCCTTCGTAGGTGTCAAGTGCCTCTTCGTGTGCCTCTGTAATTTTCCAGAGTCCACCGTGGACGGTACATCCCTCCGCTGGGATAATGTCGGCATGGTATTTAAAAACGAGGCGAAACCCTTCGAGTTGGAACTTCTCTATGTGCGTGACACCTGGGCATCGCTGTTGCATGTGAGAGCGGTTCATGTTGGACCCATAAGCAAAATATATCATTTTTTTAACTATGGCCGCCTGGGCTGTGCTCCAAATGTAAAGCTAAGACAAATTATGCCATTTAAGGCATAATTTCATTACGCACAGGTTTTCGGTTAAGTTGCGACCGAAATAAGGATCTGTACGGTTTTTTAAGGAGTGTTTCATAGCATCAAAAACCAAGCACGGAATGAAATGGAGTGCGACTCGAACACGAAAAACGGTACGTTACAAGTCGCGTTCCTTATTCGCAAGCTAAAATTAAAAACGTGACTTCAGTCTTCCCCACAGTACAGGGAGTTTTCCTAACGGTTCCACGTCAAATGCGGTGTGATAGATACCGTCGTTCATAATGTCCTGAACTTCATCTTCGGTGAGTCCATCATTGAAGAGACCGACCTCATCCATAATCGTGGCGGAGAGGAAACCGGTTCCTTTATCAGTCGCGAGCCACGCCGTCTGCTCCTGATCTTGGAGTTGGAACTTCGGAACCTTTTGTGAGACTTTCTCTTCGCCGTTGACGTAGATTGTACAGTTGTCTCCGTCGTAGACGTTGGCGACATGATACCAGGTACCATCTTTGACGGTCACACCACTGGCGACATCCCAAGTGTTCGTCCAACTGCGGAGGAGGTTGCCACCATTTTTGTAAGGAACATAGCGGTTATTGCTCTGATCCCATATCGAGAAGTAGTTCTGTTGCCCCCCGATGTCGGTGAAGTTTATCCACAAGGTGAAGGAGACTTTATCTTCGATAATACCTTTACCCAGCGGAATAGTGACCGTCCCGCCTTTTTTGATTTCAAGGGCACCATCGACCTTGCCTTTTGCCCATTCCCCTCGCGTAATTGTGCCTTTACGCCCGTTTTCAGAGATGTCTTCAGCGATATCGCCCTTACCTTCGTCCATTAACCAGATACCGATAATCCTATCCGGATCGATCTCGGCTTGACTATAGCCGACAACGAGACTTAGCGCGAGTATGGTGCAGATAAATATTCTTATTCTCATGGATTTACGCTCCTTTTTTTGTTGTTCAGAGAATCATGACCCCAAAACGTCTTCACTGGCAGAAATGTAACCAGTGTGTTAATTACATTAGACTGATCAAGTATATTGCAAGTTTAATCCGATTTCCCACCTACAAGTAAGTGTGTTTATAGTCGTGCGATTTATCGCATGTCCCAAAGGTGTGTAAAGGGGTTAAAAGTCGGGATTCAGAGGTCCCTCCTACAGATGAACACGGCAAATATAATTTGACAAGGAACGAAAATTAGGGTATACTATAATTGCTCGCCGGGATGCTGAAATTTGGTAGACAGGCTAGGTTCAGGGTCTAGTGTGCATTATGCGCGTAAGGGTTCGAGTCCCTTTCCCGGCATCTTTTTTAATTTTCCTTGCGGTTAAACAACGGGGTTTGCGTTTTGGCGTTTTTCGCTCAAGAGCCGCCTGCGCCGGTGTTGCAGGCTACGTTTACCTTCTAAACCGTATGGATTCCCAAATCCAGTACCGCCCCCATCGGAAACCTAGACGGAATATAATGGAGCGAATCCAAGTGGCCATGGCTAAAAAATCCTCCGAGCGCGCCTGTTTGCTTTACTCTCTTTTCAAGGTCTCGGGTACCAACCAGAGAAAAATGCTCACTGCGAGATAACCGATCCCTCCCAATGCGAAACCGGAATAACCCAACCCGAACAGATCGGCAAGATTACCGACAATAACGGGTCCCGCCGAACCGCCGAAATCTCCCGTGAGCCGCCATAACCCTAAGAACTCTCCGGTTCCGTCGCGGGGTGCTAAGTCTGCGCCGAGTGTCATCATCGTCCCTGAAGCAATACCGTTCCCCATCCGCATGAAGACTGCAGCAAGCAGTAACCCCGTAAATGTCCCAGTAAACGGCATCAACACCATGCCCGTGGCAAAAATGAAAACCCCCGGCACTGTTGCATATCTCCGACCGAACCGATCCATCATATACCCAGCAATCGGGAACATCGACATATCTACCGCTGAGGAGATCATGACGACGGATCGAACCTGTTGTGTCGTTAGCCCGACCGTCTCGTCCGCATAGAGTGGAATAATGATATTGCACCCGCGGCGTAACGTCTGCACACACACCTGCCCCACTCCTGCCGTGGCGAGGAGTCGCGCATGCTGGCGCGAGATTTCGAGAAGCTGTTTCAGGTAAGGCATCTTCTTCCGTGCCGCTTCAGTTGCAGTGCGCCGCGTTCCGGGAATGAAGAAGAAACAGAGGAGCAGGTTCAGCATCACAATGCCGGCATAGATGAAGAAGGGGAGACGGAGATTCACCCCAAGAAAGATAGAGCAGAACTGCCCCACGAAGGTGCCCATCCTGTTCACGCCACCGAACAGGGCAATCGCTCTCCCGCGATTCGCTATTGGGATTACATCCGTCATATAGGCATGGCGTGCAAGCATCCACAAAGCGTGTCCAACGCCTCCGAGTAACTGTGCCCCGATGAGTTGGTAGAAATTCCCCGCCGTTCCCATACCGAGCGTTGACAGTCCTATCATGACTAAACCGAGCAACATCGATAGTTTGCGCCCGAGGCGTTCCACTAAAACGCCAGCCGGAATATTTCCAAGCACACCGACAGCAAGGACAACCGTCGTCAATGTATAGGATAATTCAAACGATTTAACGTAAATCGAAAGCGTCGGTGAAACGATGCCTCCGCCTGTTGCCAACAGAAACGCTGGAATATAGATGGGAAGGATTAATGAGACTCGGCTAAATTTGCGGTGGTTCAATTTGGGTCTATAGACATGGAAACCCTCCGTTGGAGAGCTTCATCGAAAGCGTCGGGAATCGGAGTTCCCGTCTACATAGGATCTTGGGTTCCTCATATAGCACCGGAAACCCATCGTTAAAAAAGCGCGTCCGCATAGCATGTATACGTCGCCTCATCAAACAGGACAAACTGAATGGATGCTGGCGCGGCGTTGCTCTGTTGCACGAAATTTTTCACCGCCGTCAGCGCGATACGTGCGGCTTTCTCTGTCGGATAGCCAAAAATACCGGTGCTAATAGAAGGAAAAGCGATGCTTTGAACGCCGTTTTCTACAGCAAGTCGGAGACTGTTTTGATAACAACTCGCAAGCAGTTCTGGCTCCCCCGAATTTCCACCCTCCCAGACGGGTCCGACGGTGTGAATCACGTATTTTGCGTGAAGATTGCCGCCTGTCGTAATAACTGCTTTACCGGTAGGACAGCCCCCCTCACGTGCCCGAATCTCCGCACAGGCTTGTTCGATTGCCTCACCACCGGCGCGACGTATTGCCCCGTCCACACCACCACCCCCGACAAGCGCACTGTTCGCTGCGTTCACGATAGCATCAACGGGTGCTTTGGTTATGTCGCCTTGGATGAGTTCCAAAGCGGTTTGTGAAATCTGTGTTTTCATTTTACCTCCTCTGAATCAAACCTGTTCTGTGCAGTTCGTGTAAAATAAAGGGCTCTATAGGCATATCACTTTTCAGTTGGGCGTAACCAACGCCTTGGTCGGTACAGAAGCGTTGTAAGGTGTCAGAAAATATCTGTTGTTGATTCTGGTATTGCGAAAGCACTTCAGGATTGATTGTAATGGCTCTCGTCTCACCGGTTTCGGCATCCTCTACCAACCAATCCCCACCCGTCTGTCCGTTTTCCACGTACAGCTGCGGGTTCATCTCCTCTGGGGTTATCAGGTGGATAGCCGTGAGTGAGAAGCCGCGTCCTGTGAGCAATTGGAAGCCGTGTTCGTAGCCACTGGGATCCAAAAAATCGGACAGGATAACAGCCGCGCAGGGGTGTCGTTGATACATCGGTAGCTGCCTGAGGCATTCCGTCAGCCGTGTTTGTCCGTCTGCTGCAATTGCGGTCAAAACCTTCGTGAGACGTGAAAATTGTGAGGTGCTCGATGCGGGGGGTAGTGCCGCGGCGAGCCGTTCGGCACAGGTATAAACGGTAACACTATCGGCGTGTCCCAAAGCGACATAGCCTAACGCAGCGGCGATCTGTTTGGCACACGTTAGCTTGGTCGGTGAACCAAACGCCATAGAACGACTGTTATCAATGAGAAGTGCGAGCGGTAATCCTTCGTCAGCGTGGAAGAGTTTGATAAAGAGTTTCCCCAAACGTGCGTAGATGTTCCAATCGACATGCCGTAGGTCGTCGCCGGGTTCATAGACCCGATAATCGGCGAATTCCATGCCTACACCTCGGTTCGGACTCCGGCGTTCACCTCTGAATTTACCACGGAACGAGCGATTCGATCGGATGTGGAAGGGTTCAAGTTGCTTCAGAAATTGCGGTGTCAACATTTTTAATTATTCGCAAGGCGTTAAATGAAGGGGTTAGTGCATTAACGTGCCTGTGTGTGGAGTCGCCTGCGTGTTTTTGCTTGGGCATTTCTGCGGATTGTTGCAGGCTTGCGTCTTTTGCTATTCTTAATACGGGTATTGCCCTTTTCTAATAATTCGCAAGGCTTAAATAAAGGGATTAGTGCATTAACGTGCCTGTGTGGAGTCGCCTGCGTGTTTTTGCTTGGGCATTTCTGCGGATTGTTGCAGGCTTGCGTCTTTTGCTATTCTTAATACAGGTATTGCTCTTTTCTTGGAACAGCGGGCTGTGCTCTCGATCTTCGCTGGATCTCCAAATCCTTTTTAGGCTTGACTAAAGTATTTGACACAATTATGGGAAATAGGTTTATAGAAGTTGTGTTTGGAAAAACGGTCAACTTAACGCGATCTCTATAAATTGGGTTAACAGGATAGAATGCAGTCGGATTTCATGTGGAAAGTCACGACCCAGAGGTCGCTCTTACAAAGGATTCTACTGCGTTATTTCAAACGGTCAATAGTTTTCTGATAGCGGACTTCCATCTCAGGTCCTTGAGATTGTAAGTACGCCTGTTCCGAACGGCGCGCCGCCTCAGTTGAAGGGAGCATTGGTATATCAATGTCCGCTATGCTGATTTGGTCGTTTCCCCATTTGTATGCGACAATTTCGCCTTTGCTGATGATGAGGTTCATCCCGACGTTTGCTTCTACAATCGGCACACCATTTTCACGCGCTCTGGCAAGCACGGTCTGATTTTGCCCTTTGCCCTTTGAACCATACGAGGGGATGAGGAGGAACTGGGCGCCATCTAAAACGAGTGTGCGCGCTATCAGCGGATTCCATCTATCGTTGCAGATTAAAATGCCGGCACGTCCGAAAGGTGTATCAAAGGCGCGAATCGTTTCGCCGATGCAATTGAAGTTCCACGAGGGGTGGGTTCCCTCGGCGAACTGCGTTTTGTGATAGGTGCCGCATATCTCGCCGGTGGCATCAATAAACACGGCAGAATTATAGACAGAAGCGGTTCCACACCGTTCAGCGAATCCGAAACAGAGACAGGTTTTGAGTTGACGTGCCAATCGACGGAATCGGTGGATATACGCGCCATCAAGGGGCTCTGCGATTTCAAGCATCGCCTCCGGTGTGGCTCTGCCCTCAATGACATCCATCACGACGTAGCCCTCCAAGACCCCCTCTGTTGCCAAAATTAGCTGCGGGGTATCCTTGGCAGCCTCAACGAAAAAAGCCTCCAGCTTCTCAGCGTTGGAGGCTTTATCCCATTTGGTAGGTTTTAACGAAATTGCGGAGACTTTGATTGACGCATACATATTTTAATTATACCTTGCGGGAGAACAACGCGGTTCGGGATCCAACGGTTTTTGATCAATATCCGCCTGCGTGTTTTTGCTTGGGGTTTTTGCCTGGGCGTTTCTGCGTATTTTTGCGTATTGTTGCAGGCTACGTTTACGGTATCCTTCAGAATACTCAAGAACCCGCTCGTGTGGAGAGCGGGCCAGGAGTACATCAATTAAAAGCCTATTTCGGATAGGCAGTGTCCAGAGAGAGCACGGCATAACTGGTTGCTAATACAGGAAGTGCCTCCATCCAACGACTCTCGTCATTTGCCCAGAATCCATCGGGTTTCTGGACCCCAATCAATTTTCCGGCGAGCTCTCGGTACCAATCATGTGAGATACCTTTGGCGTCCATAAGAATGGGTTCACCGTAAAGCCGTAACGCCTTCGCCATCGTATGATAGTTGTAATACAGCCCCTGTGCGCCCATACCGTAGTTTTCTTCTGTTGTGAAATGTTGCTTAATCCACTCGACAGCTGCCTGCACGCGTTCATCTTTTTTGTCTACATTGGCATAGATGAAACTCAACAACCCGGCATAGGTCATGCTCCCATAAGAACGCGGACTGCCTGCGGCATCCGTGCCGGCTTTGCTCTCACCATCAGGCGAATAGATAAACCCGCCATCGTTGCCTGCCCACGACTGATCGTTGCTTTCACTCCGATTCTGCGTGCGTTCCAGAAATTTTATCGCTTTGTCCCAGACCTCTTGGTCGTCGGAACCGCTCTCCTTTAAGGCTTGGATGGCAAGGTTTAGATTGGACAGGTCATGCACGGTTTCACGACTTCCATAACCGATTCCACCGTAATAGACGCTCTCCTCATCTGTGACCTGCAAACTTTTCAGAAACCCTTGCGCCTTTTCAATAATAGACGCATATTCCGGATTGCCTGTTGAGGACAGTGCCATGACCGAGATAGCGGTGTTATAATTCGGCAGTGCGGGTTGCATCTCGATGTTATAGATCGCACCGTTTGGTTGTTGCATCCCAACCAATTGCTGAAGTCCCTTTTGGATAAACGGGTGTTCTGCCTCCGAGTATTTGTTCTGAGGATGCCGTAAAAAAGCGGTGAGTGCGAGAGCGGTTATGCCCGGATGATTGGCAAATAGCCCATCTTCGGCTTGTTGTCCCTTCAGCCACTCCAACCCTCGATCGATGCTCGCAATGACCTGCTGGTTTAGTTCGTGGTATTCCGCCGATGCGTCCGTCCCATGATGCGCGGTCATACCGCTTTGCACAACAACAAACACAAGGAACAATACCCATATGAATCCATGCTGCATTTTCATTTTCTCTCTCCCTTTCGACAAGCTGTTTGTTCATATGATTAGCAAATACAATGCCAATGCTAAAAGCCCGTTTTCGCGTGAATTATTGGGATTCAACGGAGAATTGCGTCAAAAACTGAACGCTATTGTCCACAATCTGAACAATTTTTAATTATTCCTTGCGGTTCGGTCAGATGAGTTTGGGCTTTTATCGGCTTCTCCGTATATCCGCCTGCGCCGTTGTTGCAGGCTACGTTTTTTGATGCTATCCCAAGAGGATCCCTTTGTTAAAGGAAAACCTCTTAACTGACAACTGATAACAGTTTTGAAACTAACGAGAAAAGCGCGTCTATAGCCGAACGGTTTCTCCTGTTTCAGCAGACTGCATCGCCGCATCATAGACCTGCATGACCTTGCGAATCTCTTCGGGTTTGACAACCAATTCTTCACCCTTGTTCAGCACATCTGCGATATTCTGATAATAAGATTTCCATGTTGTCTGGACGCTTTCAACGACGAGTTCTCTGTTCTCGCCGCCTGCCTCTGTCCAGACTTTGGCATAGTTTTCGGGATCCTGCTGTGCGGCATCAATATTTCCGGCTACCATCGGTCCCTCCTGCGGGTCCAAACCGTGTTTGATTAATCCACCCACATCTCCGACGATATACCAACGCGGTTTTTCTGCTTTGGAGAGGTTGCCAATCTCAATCTGATACCGCACATCGTTTTGAAATTTGATGATGAGGTTGGCGTAGTTGCCGATATCAATGTCCCATCTTGAATTGTAGTGAACGTCGCAATACACAGATTCAACGGGTGCCGTTACGAGTTGTAGTGCCTGATCGACGAAGTGTGCGGGCCAATCGTAAAGGATGCCGCCGCTTTGACTTTTGACACCCCGCCACCCGCGAGGGGGTCCGTATCGCATAATCGCGACCTGAAAGAGGTAAGGGGTTCCAAGCAGACCGTCATCGATAATCTTTTTGACCGTGTTGTAATCCCAGTCCCATCGGCGATTATGAAACACGCTGAGCAGGACGTTGTTCCGCTCGCTCGCCGCAATCATGGTGTCCGCTTCGGCGGTATTCATCGCCATGATCTTGTCCGTGACGACGTGCTTACCGGCATCCATCGCCTTGATAGAGAGTTCGGCGTGTGTGTCATGTGGTGTAGCTAACACAACAAGGTCAACAGCGTCGTCTGCGATGACTTCGTCAATCGTTTGATACATCTGTGCGTTTGGATATGCCTCGCGTGCGGCTTCACGGCGTTCGGCATCCCGTGTCGCAATGGCATAAAGATTCAGTCCATCTGCCAAACCGACGAGATAGGTATGAAAGGCGCGTCCAGCATATCCGTAGCCAATAACGGCTGTATTCACCATTTTTTAAACTATTAGCCTCCTGTTTTTTAATTTTACCCAAGACAGCAGCCTGCAACAACGGCGCAGGCGGTCAGTGCTCAAAAACCCTTGTTAAACCAAACCCTTCATTTCACGCCTTGCGAATCATTAGAAAAATCGTTTAGGGTCCAATCGTAGTCCAAGTAGCGGAACTTCACATCTGTCGCTTCCAAATATTCTGCGTCTTCAGGTGGCAGGTAGTCAGCGAGAAAATCGGCTACCCCCTCGTAACCTTCCTTGAAATCATCGTCATACCATTTGAAAATTTTAGAGACGTAGACGTGGCGTTTCGCGCGATCAATTTTAACGTGCTCCGGATTTCGAATAAAGTTAAGCGTTGCAGTCTCGAGACGCTCCTCAAGCGTCTCAGCAGTATAAGCACGGGTCCACAAAGGCGGGCAACTCCGCGAAGCACATACAAGCACAAAGTGTGCGCGCGGGTCCACAAACTCTTCACGGATAATGCCGTGTTCAATCTGATCGAGTGTATACATCCCATTCGCAACTTGGAACTTCAGTCGAGAGAAAAACCCGTTGAAGAGTTTGACCTTCCGGACACTCGTTATCGGATAGTGGTCGATGACCCCTTTAATGACGAGTGCGTTATAGGCGTTAATCCAGAACGTCAATTGTTCATTATAGGACAATTCCTCTGGATTCGCAAAAGCCAATAGGTCCAGATACGCCTCAAATTTTTCAGAGTTCGCCTTCAGTTTTGTATAATTGACCCGACCTCTTTCATCGACATGTTCCTGTAAAACCTGATCAAACAACTCATGCGAAAATGAAGTAGCATCCACCGGCTGCTCGGTACGAGAATCCGCTTCGACGCGATAGTGGTAGAGGAAGATAACACTACATACGGATAAGAGTAAGAGGCATACAATTAGGATACGTTTCTTAATAGTCATCAGTCTTCGGTTGTCGGTCTCCAGTTGTCAGTTACAATAAAGCCATAATTACGAACACATCTAAAAGAGCGAGGTTAGGGAACCTCAGCAGCACAGGTGGGGTGTCCTCAGACATACTGTTCCAATACGTCTCGGTCGATGTCAATGCCTAATCCGGGTGCCTGTGGAACATCAACGTATCCATCGACGGCATTTATCGGTTGCTGCGCCAACGCCGTGCGGAGACGGTTTTCGGTCATATCGAATTCCAACAGTGAGGGGATCGGGTTAAGGGCTTGCGGGGCATCTGGGAGCGTGGCTTGCCAGTGCAACGTCGCCGCGAGGCGGATGCTACCGCCCCACATGTGGGGCAACACCCGAACGTAGTTCGCACTTGCCATTGCAGCGATTTTTCGGCACTCCGTAAAACCACCCGCAATACTCAGATCGGGCTGCACGATATCCAACCCGCGTTTCTGTAGCAGGTCTCGGAACGCCCAACGTCCCTTTAGCATCTCGCCGCCGGCGATTCTCACCTTCAGTGCGTGCCGGATTTCCCGATAGCCGACCACATCATCGCTGGTAATCGGCTCCTCATACCAGAAGAGGTCGTAGTCGAGAAGTTTCTGTCCCACATCAATTGCGGTCCCGACATCGTAGCCACAATTCGCATCAACGGCGAAGAGGGTATCATCTCCAATGGCGCGCCGAACCGCGGCGACGTTTTTCACATCGTAAGTTTCACCGAAACCGATCTTCATCTTGACAGCCGGGAACCCTGCATCGACATAGCCTTTCGCTTCGTCCATCAAGGCTTGGGTTATGTCGGGTTTGTCTTTCTTGAAGAGTCCACTGGCGTAAGCAGGAATCTTCAGTCGGAACGCACCGCCGAGGAGTTGATAGATCGGCATATCAAGCGCCTTGCCCATGATGTCCCAGAGCGCGATGTCTATTCCGCTTAGCGCGCCGATATCGCCACGCATCGCCTCCCAAATCCGTTCCGTTTCAAAAGGCGATTGTCCGATCAAATGTGCTTCAACTGCTGAGGCGGACGGAACGCTCACGCCTTCACCCCAACCGGTAATGCCGGCATCTGTGCGAATTTCGACAACGACGGCGGTTCGCGTACTCGTCCAGCCGCGTGAATTCGCGAAGGGTTCAATGAGCGGATAGCGTAAGTTGTAAGTTTTAACGTCGGTAATTTTCATAGTTTCGGTAGTTGTGGTGTGATTTTAGACCGTCCTTCGGGTCGTATTGGTGCCCAGAATGTATCTCTATTCTACCACATCTTTATATTTTTTGCAGGAAAAACGGAAATAGGATAGCAATCAGCGGTCAACAGTCGAGAGGTCAGCCCCAAAGAGGCAATAGGGCATCGGGGGTGGAAACCTTTTCCACAGCGGAGGGTTTGTAATTCCGGGAGATCGCTTCCACAGAAGAGGACTATCGGCGGGCGGCAGTCAGTTTTAAGTTTCCCCACGTCGTCGTGAGTTTGCCTTGGGGCGTTACGGCGAACCCACCGCTATTCGGAATGGTATCGCCGGTGACATTGATATTATCAAAGAGTGCTGTGTAATTCGCAAGACCGAAACCTACACCGCCTGTCAAGAAGTCGGGAAATTCATCAAAATTGAATTCCTCATGTTCAGCCCCCTTGAGGTCCAGAAGTTCCGTGGGTTCCATCACCTGCTTTTCATTGATCCAGAAGGTAACGATGTTGTCCTGAACGCTTAACTTTAGATGTGCCCACTTATTCAACCTTAACAGTGGGTGAGGTTCAATATGAAGGCCTACAAATATTACATCGTGCAAATTGCCATAGTCGCAATATACCCGTTCTCCTCCAGGGACGCCCTCACCCTCAACCAGTACTACCGGATCAGCAACCCGACAGGAGATTACCCAAGTTCCGTTCACGCGCGCGGCAATCACGATAGCCCCGATACCGTGTTTTTTCAGGGGCTTGACATCAAATTCTATAGTATAATCCTCCCACGTTTCATCACCCGTTGTGAGTAAACGTCTAGCCGGATCAGGACTTACGGCGTGGAGTTCATTATCAACGATTTCCCAAGAACCAGGGGCTTCCTTCAACTGGACAAGCTCCTGCCATCCGTCCAATTTCTTGCCATCAAAGGTTTCCAGAAATGTGCCTGACCAGCCGGAAAAGGGCAAGAGGAAAAGGACAGTGACAATACATATACATTTCATTATGCGTCTCCTTCAGTCTATGATTAGAAAGTGAATTTTGGGTTTCGGAAACCGCCCCTACTGTAGTTCTTCAAAGGGGATGTGAAACATCCTGCCGTGTTGGGTAGCAATGTAAAGTTTGTCGTTGCTGGCGACAAGAGAGCGAATCTCATCAGGAACACTCGGGGAAATCTGATGCCATCTTCCACGATCCTCCAAACGATAGACCCCGGCACTACCGGCACCATAAACGTCGGTATGATCGACAGTGAGTCTATCTATAACCGGACGCGTCCCCATTTCATCGGTGAGCACCCGCCAGTGTTCTCCATTCTGTGAAGTCAAGACCCCCTCATCCGTTGCGACGTAAACCGTTGATCCCGCAAAAATAATTTCCTTGAAACCGGTAAAGCGAAGCGGAAGGATCGGTGTGACATCTTTCCAGCTGTTTCCTTCGTCAAGGGACTGGAACAACTTGCCGTCCCGTTTCCCGACGTAGACGGTCTCCCCTGAAGCGGCTAACTTGAAACCGCTATCAAATCTGTCGTTACGGGATCCATTGGTATCTATTAACCCGGTATCTGTCCATTCCGAGTCGCCGGGTTTCCACCTGAAGAGCCGATGCTTCCATTCGGCATAGAAGGTTTGCCCGCTGACTGCGAACCCACCAACTCCGGTAAGGTCTGTAACTAAGGAGGCTACTACTTCTGGAAAGTCCCCGATTTCTTCCCTATCATCAGACAAAAGTATCTGTTCGAGCTCCTCTGTCCGCGCCTTCAAGTCAATAGACGAGAATTTTGGTTCAAAAATGGGTACCCTTTGAACCGGGACAAATGTGTTGTCGCCTACAGATAATTGAAAAAGGCGTAGGTTGTCTTTTTCGGGAGCGATTCCATAAAGAACGTCTCCAGCAGTTTCTAACTGTGAAGCGAGAGAAAAACGAAGCTGCGAAACCTCTTCTTCTATCCCTTCAGGCGTGTGCGTATGCGAAACCTCTTCTTCTATTCCTTCAAGCGTGTGCGTATCGGAATCAATTTCAACGGCTTCCCACACCTCGCCCCCATCAACTGACTGAACGAGTCCCTTATCGGTCCGTGCATAAAGTCTATTGTTAATTGCGACGAGATCCTGTATTGTCGTTTCCATTATCCCGTCCATAAATGGCTGCCAGGATTCGCCGCCATCGGTTGTGCGATGAATACCATAGGAGCCGCCCTTGTAAAAAGTATTTTTGTCTGCCCTTACAACGCCTTGTGGTAAAAACGTTTCACCGGTGCCCGTCAGAATTACCGCACCAAGGGCTGTCCTCCTAAACGGAGATTTATCTTCGGACGTTATCTCAGTCCATGACGCTCCTAAGTCAATGGAGTGGAAAATCCTCTCTGAATTTGGAAGGCCCACGATATGCATCTGGACCGCAATATTTTCACTTGATTCGAGAAAGTTCCATTTCGCCGGCGCAGGTCCCGCCACAACATAGAGATTATTTTCAAAAACGGTTAGAGATAAGATGGCTTGTTGGGACGGCTGAACCGGTAATCGCTCCCATTCATCTGAATTGAGACGGTAGAGTCCCTTGCTTGTGCCAGCAAACAGTATGTTTTCAACCGCAGCGACTGCGTAAACATCTTCGTCTGCGAATCCATTCTCCAAGAGATTCCACTGAACACCAGCATCTGTAGATCGAAAAATGCCTTGAAATTGAAGGGCGAGATACATCACGGGCCGGGGTTGTGGGTTATGCACATCTGTTTCATTCATGACGATAAGTCCAACAGCGTGTCCTTTGGGTCGGGAGCAAAAGACATTCCACGTTTCGCCATTATCGGTTGAGGTAAATATTGCATCGGTGGAGACGATATAGAGGGTGTCGCTATGTTCAGTCATCGGCATCCGGTGCATTCCGGTGGGTATATTCGTGTTGACGAGGGTCCATGTGGTCGCCTCCGGTGGCAGTCGATATATGCCTGTCGGTGCCGCGGCGTAGAGGGTTTTTTCGGCTGCAACAAAAAGGTCAAATACATTACCACCGTGGGGTCGGTTGGTTCGTGTCCATTGTGAATTATTGAACTTCGCGGAATTCTCCTGTGTATTGGATGCTAAAACCGTCTTGGTCACTTGTTGACCGATACCCCTGTTTTCACTCGAAGGAACGGCACGCCCGACCTGACGCCGGACAGCGGGCTTTGAATCGACATCAAGCACAATAAGCGCGTCAATAATCGCAATCGTGGATTCAGATTGTGCCTCAAAACTGTAGGGCTTTTGAAAACGGGCAATGTATTGATTGCTCACACCCAGCAGCAACAGCCCCACGATGACACTCGTGCCAAAAGCCGCCCAGGGGAGTAGCGGTTTTCCAGCAGGAGGCGGTGTCGGTTTCAGGTCAGCGACCTGCTGCATGATATTCTCAATGAGACAGGTGGGTAATTGGACACCACCCAGGACCTCTTGAACCAAGAGTTCATCTTTCTCTTGCAAACGTTTTCGTGCTCGGTGCAATCGACTGTGAACCGTCTTCACAGACACACCCAAGAATTTACCAATTTCCTTTGATGTCATTTCGCCGAGATAGTAGAGCGTGAAGACGGTGCGTTCACTCTCTGGCAGTCTGGCGAGCAGTTTTTCGACGATTTCACTACGTTGGTCAGTGGCTTCTGTCTCTCGCTGCTCGGATACATAACGGGTATAGGAGAATTTTTCTATTTCTTCCGTGGATGTTCCCTCCAGCGATTGCATCGTGGGTTTCTTCTTCCGTATCCAATTCAGGCAAAGCCGGTTGGCAATAACGTAGAGCCAGCCAGCAAACTGATTGTGATTCTTGAGCGTCGAGAGTTTCTTGTATGCTCGGAGGAAGGTGTCTTGTGTAATCTCTTCGGCATAGTGGAAATCACCAATCTTCCGCCATACCAAGGCATGAACGCTTTTTTGGTATTTCTGAACCAAGATGCTGAATGCGGCGTCGTTGCCTGACAAGGTGCTACGAATCAGTTGAACATCATTTTCTCTTTCCATTAGGATTCTCCATGATTTAATTTTTCATCTCGGCTGCGCGATTTTTCTAAAATTGCTTCAAACTTGCCCACATCGTCGTGAGTTTGGCTCTCGGCTCCACAGATAACCCACCTTTGTCCGGAATTCCCTCGCCGATGATGGTAATATTATCGAATCTCGCTGTATAATTCGTAAGACCAAAACCGGCACCCCCTGTCAGAAATTCAGGAAATTCTTCCAAGAGTCCAGGGGCAACGATAGGCTCTGGAATTTCCATGACCCCCAAAATTTGCTTGCCGTTAACCCAGAGAGTGAGAATATTGCCAGAAACACTTAACTTCATAGTAGACCATTTATTCAATTTCAAAAATGGACTGCGTTTGCTTTTAAGGAGACGAGACTTCTCGTCGTGAAAATTGCCGCATTGACAGATGGCTCTTGAATCAGGTTCAAGGATAGGTAGGTTACCGATCACACACCACACTACCCAGTTTTCCATAACCCGCGCTGCAATCGCGATATTTCCCGGACCGTGTTTTTTGAGAGGCTTTATATCGACTGTAATCGTGTAATCTTTCCACGTTTCATTACCTGTTACGAGTAAACGCGTGAGTCCCCCACGACTGATTGCCTGAAGTTCGCCATCAAGCACCTCCCACGAACCGGGTTCGGCATCAAGCATGATCAGCTCCTGCCACCCCTCTATGTCGACCGCATCGAAGGTTTCAAGAAACGTGTCAGCCCAAGCAGAGAAAGTGCACAGAAAAATAACACTACCAACCAGTAATGATTTCATGGCGATTTCCTTTTTCTCTCCTCTCCGTTAAGGCATCTTAGAACTGCTTTAGGCTTGCCCACGTCGTTGTGAGTTTCGCGCGTGGCGATACAGAGAATCCTCCGTTATCTCTGATACTACCACCGGTAATAGCAAGGTTGTCAAATCTCGCTATATAACTTGCGAGACCGACGCCGATTTTACCTGTGGAAAGAGGCGGTGTGCCTTCCTTCAGCTGCATAACTACCGGTCCCAAAACCGTCTTCCCGTTAATCCAGAAAGTCAGATTATCGCCATGAACGCTCATTTTCAGATTCGACCACCTATTCAATTTCAAAAGTGGACTCGGTTCCTGCGCGAGAATCCGCATTCCGTTACGATTATGAAAATTCCCACCCATACATGTCGCCATTGATTCAGGCACAGGTGGGATTGCTTCTCCCACTTTAACAAATTGGGGACCGTCACCAATTATACAAACGATTGTCCGATTTCCCTTAATCCGTGCTGCAATCGTAATATTACCGTGATCGTGTTTTTTGAGCGGCTTGACATCAAATTCAAAGTCATAATTCGACCATCTCTCATCACCCATCGTGAGTAAACGGATCAGTGCTGAACGCGTGGCACCTTCAAGCGCACCATCAATGACTTCCCAAGAAGTTTGCCCGATATCCAAATCAAGCCACATCAATTCTTGCCACACCTCTAAATCTCCACGATCAAATTTCTCCAAAAACTTACCTGCCCATACAGAGGAGGTAAAGAGAAAAACACTCAGCCCAACAATTATCAATTTCATAAAACTGCTTCCTTAGGACAACTCGTAGAACATTACGCAAGTTGCCACTTGCAGCGGAATCTGTTAGATTATGCATGCAAGGATGCAGACGAACAGTCTACGCTACAAAATGCCGCCGAAGAATGAAACCTTTTCTCCTCAAATATCCAATCCAAAGAATTTTAGAAACGCCACGGTTATTAATGCTACCGCAAAGAAGCAGAGCAGCAAAATATCCACTACAGACCGCCGCAGTGTTTCGCCTAAAGGAGTTACGACCAAGTTTGGCGGTGGATCAATTTTTTCGTCATTTGACTGAGATGGATTCATACGAGATACCATTTGCATCATTTGTGCAAAGGGATCATCTGAAATATGCGTGAAATAGTTTGTATTGAGTTGTGCATAATAGGATTCACCGGTTTGGAAGTAGGTATCCCTTCTTAACTTTCCTGTCTGCGTTAAGTTCATGACGAGAAAAGTTAAGGAAGATGTCGGTGTGATTCGGGAAAGCGTCTCGCCCATGGACTCTTGTCTCGCCTTTTCGCGTTGATATGCTCTATCAATCTTGTTCGCTTGATCCTCGAATTTCAGTCGATATTCCGTCTCAATAGGTTCGCGGAGTTCTTGCAAATTATCCTCGCCATCGGGTTTGATCTCAAGGCGGCCGCCTGTGGCGTCGATAATCTTTTTTGTAATCTTCTCATCCTTCTCTACCTTGAGATTGTTACGAACTGCTGTCTTCTCCATATAGACGCTCTGGACTGTTCGAGTGGGTGAGACGAGTTTCGCGGTAACAAAACCAGCGCGTGGTGCAATCAACACAGCGAACACCCAGACCGTAAAAGCGACGATGAGAGCTGTTTTGGAATCGTCCAGATAGGTAGAGATCACCGTCCCTATCGAAAAAAACACCGCAATATAGAGCATTGAGGCTCCAGTTAGGCTGAGCACTCGTGGAAAAATATCAGACTCACCCAAGGGGAACCCTTGCCAGACAAGCACGAGTAAACCGAATAGAAATGCGACTAAGAACGGGATGACAAAGACGACGTATCCACCGATTAATTTGCTCCATAGAAAGAGGTCACGCGGTAATGCATTTGCCAAAGTAATTCGCAGCGTCCCGGCTTCCCGTTCCCCGGCAACGGCATCAAAGGTAAACAGTAACGCGAGCAGACTGAAGACAGTGCTGACGACAAAGAGAAAGTCAAGATGTCCTAAAGCATAAGAGAGGGGTGCCTCCGCGAGTGTTGTTGAACCGCGTCGGACGCCATTACGGGTCATTCCAAGGTATGTGGGGAGTGCTTCCTCTAATCCGTTCGCGAAGACGCTCAACGGTGTTGGGTTAAGATAAAGTTTGGAAACCTCCTTATCTGGATCCTGTGCATTTGGCGGATCCTCTTTCGCTTCAGCCCTCGCGCGTTTGACCGCCTCCTGATAGTCTACCTGATTCTGCCGATAGTGTCGATAATTGATAGAAAGCGTGAGCGGTATGAGCAACACACACATCAAAAGGAGCGCGACAAACCGGACGCTCAGGATATGATGCATCATCTCTTTTTGAATCAAGGTTATTAACATTAAAGGGTCTCCATTTCCAAATCGGATACGATACGCTTCAATTACTTAAGACACAATTTTAGAGGAAAAACTTGCATAATCTGAAAAAAATAAGATTTTAACAGGATTTACGCAAAGTGTATTTTGCTGTGATAAGTATCAGAACAAATAACAGAAGTTGGAAAAACAGATGTCTCATTTTTGTTCACCTATATTTGCGAAAACCGGCACATCTACTAACATAAACGTTTTCCGTTTAAATATCCATGCGGAAGAATTTGAGAAACGCCACGGTTGTTAGCACGATTGCGAAAAAACAGAGCAGTAGCACATCCAAAGCGGCGTGTTGGAGCGTCTCTGCCAAGGTCGGTTCCGCGAGCGACGGGGGTGGCATCGGGTCCGGGATTTCTTCTTTATGGACATGCGCCCCTGGGTCCTCTGACATTTTGCTGAATATTTCCGCATCCAGCGTTTCGTAGTAGCGAGTTCCTGTTTGAAAATAGGTATTTTTTTTCGCTTGACCCGTTTGCGTGGCATCCGTTGCGAGAAAAATAAAGGAAGCCGTAGGGGTGATTCGGGAAAAGTTGACACCGATTGTATCTTGGTGTTTCCTCTCTCGCTGGTAACGTCTATCGAGGCGCGCCGCGAGGTCTCGGTATTTTAACCGCGCCTCTTCTTCAAGCGGTGCCATTTTTTCATCCATTCTCTCGATGTGTTCCGGACCTATTGTAAAAACGGAAGTTCCCGGTTTCTCTCCCGGCGTGATGTTGGATTTCCGCATCATTTCCGTTATCACTTCACCCATAATTTTACCTCTTTCGGCTTCAAGGCCTGCCCGCAATTCTGATCGCCTCGCTGTTTTTTCCCTGTAGACGCTCTGCGCTGTTGAAGTCGGTGCGACGATTTGCGCCGCAAGGAACCCCACACGCGGTAAGATGAGAACAACGAACACCCAGATGGTAAAGGCGACAATGAGTGCTGTCTTGGAACTGTCGAAATAAATCGAGATCATCGCCCCTATCGCAAAAAAGACAGCGATGTAGAGCAATGAAGCGAGAACAAGACAAAGGACGCGCGGAAAGATATCCGATTCAGCCAACGGGAACCCCTGCGAGACCAACACGAGTAAGCCGATGATTAACGAGATTAAGAACGGAAGGATGAAAACGAGGTATCAGCCGATGAGTTTGCTCCACAAAAAGATATCGCGTGGCAGTGCGTTGGCGAGCGTTATCCGAAGAGTCCCTGCTTCTCTTTCGCCTGCGACGGCATCAAATGTAAACAGGAGCGCCAGCAGACTAAAGACGGTGCTAACGACAAACACAAAGTCGAGATGTCCCAAAAGAAACGCTATTGGCGCGGTAGAGAGTGCTGCTTCTCCGCGCGTTATTCCGTTGCGTGTCATACCCAGATAACTCGGCAGCGCGGATTCTAAACCCGTCGCAAACACACTTAAAGGGGTCGGTTTAAGAAGCAGTTTGGAAACTTCAAAATTTGTATCTGTCGTCTTTGTCGTAAATTTAAAACTCATACCTGTAGGTTCTTCCCTGCTCTCGTCTTCGGGAGCGTTTTCGTCTTTGAGAATTTCTTGTTCTTGATAGTCGATTTGGCGTTTGAGATAATGGTGGTAATTAATATGCAAATTGAGCGGGATGAGCAGGACACACATCAGCAGGAGCGCGACAAACCGGGCACTCAGGATATGATGCATTATCTCTTTCTGAATTAGGGTTATTAACATTAAAGTGTCTCCAATGAATTGATTGGTATCCGGTGGCAATTTCCGTTCGATTCTCTGTTCAATAACACACAGCGGTTTTTGGAAGGTTCCGGAGTGGATATGGAACACAATTCCCTTCAATTACTTAAGACACAATTTTGGAATGAAAACTTGCACAATCTGAAAAAATATAAAAAATAAAGTGTTTCCCCAGGATTCGGAGATACCTCCACAGAAGAGGGTGATGCGTGGTGCATCGGGTGAGAAAGAAAAGGCGAGGCGGTTTTGATAGGGATGGAGATATTTAATGGGGTTTGGAAACTGAACCTATCGTAGTTTTTCAAGCGGGATATGAGACATCCCACCTTGCTCGAGATCAATGTAAAGTCTATTATTCCCGACGACCAGCGCGTCAATTCTACGGAGAACGCTTGGAGAAATCTGTTCCCACTTGCTATGCGCATCTAAGCGATAGACCCCTGCAGTGCCGGCACCATAAACGTCGGTATGATTGACAGCGAATCTATCGATGACGGGACGCGTTCCCATTCTATCGGTGAGCACACGCCAGTGTTGACCGTTCTGTGAAGTTAAGACACCTTCATCCGTTGCGACGTAAACCGTTGACCCGACAAAGATGATCTCTTTGAACTGGGTAAAGTAGAGTGGCAGGTTCGGTGTAATATCTCTCCAACTGTCTCCCTCATCAAGTGATTGAAACAGTGTGCCATTTCGTTTTCCGACGTAGACGGTCTCTCCCGCAGCTGCCAATCTGAATCCTTTTCTCCACGGTATACCTCTCCACGACTTTTCGGTTAGGTCTATTAATCCGGTATTCGTCCAATCTGAATCGCCGGTTTTCCATTTGAAAAGCACTCGCTGGTATTCTACGTAGAACGTTCCATCACTGATTGCAAATCCACCCGTTGTCGCACGGATTGCCTCACTACGTAATGCAGTTATCAATCGAGAATCCATTTCCCTGCGATTATAGAGAGAGATATATTCCGCTTCCGTAATCGACTTCCACAATTCATCGGACAGCATCTCCGCATGAAAAGCGGGTATTCCTTGAACTGGCGCGAAGACATTGGTATCCGTAGACAAGTGGTAAATCCGCAAATTCTCCTCTTCAGACGCAATCGCATAAAGTTCGCCCTCTGCAATGACCAAGTTTGAATTAGAAGAGAAACCAACGGGAGACCGCTCTTCCGCTGTTGATCTGGAATCCGTCAGAACGCTTTCCCACGATTCACCGGCATCGGTTGACTGGGCAATATCCCGGTAGGTATATGCATAGAGTCGGTTGTTGAATGCCACCAAACTGCCTATTCTCGTCCCTATGATCCCATCCATAAACGGGTGCCACGATTCACCGGCATCCATTGTCCGATAAATCCCACTCGTTCCAACGGCATAAAAAGTGCTTCCGTTTACGCCTATATGTCGCGAATTAAGACCTGTTAAGGAACGCGTATTAACATCAAGTCTTGTCCAAGTTTTCCCGGCATCCGTTGACTGAAATTGCTCAGCCCCGTTTAAGATGAGTGTCTCGCCAGCAGCCCAAAACTCCATCTCCCTGCCTGCTGTAAAAAAGAGAGGCTCACTTTTAGGCGTTATCTCCGTCCACGATTTACCCAGGTCGGCTGAGTGGAAAATCGCTCCGCTGAGTGTTTTTGGATTTATGATTATCCCTCTCTTCGTTTCAGGCGAGTGCCACATAGACAGATCCGAACCGATGCCAACATAGAGATCGTTTTCAAAGACCTTCAGGAAATGGACAGCATTGGCGAATTGCACCGGCACCTGCTCCCACCGTTCTGCGTTGAGACGGTAGAACCCACTGTCTGCGTCAGCAAACGGCTCAGTTTCAAAGGATCGGGTCGTTTTGAAGGTTTCCACGGGCACCTGCTCCCACCGATCTGCGCCGAGACGGTAGAGTCCCTCGTTCGTGCCAGCAAATACGGCGTTTCCAATTTCCGCCATTGCGCGAATGCGTCTACCTGATAACCCTTTGTTAAACGGATCCCATCGTGTGCCAGCATCCGTAGATCGGAAAATACCTTCATCTCGAAACGCGAGATACATTGCAATGCCTGTCCGCGCAGGCGTGATTTGCGGTGCATCGGTTACGATCAGCCCAACATGATGATCTCCCGCTGGTCGAGGACAGAAAGCACCCCATGTCTCACCATCGTCGCTTGAAGCGAAGATTTCATGAGCAGAAACGACATAGAGGGTGTCGTTATGCTCTGTCATAGACATATCACCCCCGGGGGTTGGGAAATCCGCGTTGAGGCGCGTCCACGTAGATGCGTCGGCTGTCAATTTGTAGATACCTGTTTGTGTGTCAATGTAGAGGGTGCCGTCAGCTGCAGCAAAGGTGTCAAAGATTGGGGTTCCCCGGGGACCCCGTGCCTGTGTCCATTGTGCTGTAGGGAATTTAGCGGGTATATCCGTTTCCGTAGCGGTCATCAAATGCGTTTCAGTAGTCTGTAAACCGGTCCTGTTGTTTTTACCGGGGGATACAGCACTTCCAACCTGATTCCGGATACTCGGTTTTGAATCACTCTCAAGCGTGAAAGGCACATCAATGATTTCGATGGTCGGCTCGGATTCTGCCTCGAAACTATAGGGTTGTTGAAAACTGGTGAGGTAGGGTTGACTCGCGCCTAACAGCAAGACGATTAGAAGGGTAGCGGTACCGAAAGCAACCCATGGGAACAGCGGCTTCGCAGCTGGGGGTGGTATCGGTTTCATGTCGGCGACCTGTCGCATGATATGGCTTGTTAGGTTTTCTGATAAATGGACACCGCCAAGCACCTTTTGAACCAAGAGTTCCTGGTTATCCAATAAGCGTTTCCGCGCCCGACGCAGCCGACTCTTAATCGTGTTCACGGAGACACCGAGGAATTTGCCAATCTCCTTTGTCGTCATATCGCCGAGATAATAGAGTGTCACCACTGTGCGTTCACTCTCCGGTAACTTCTTCAGCAACTTCCTGACGATTGCATACCGATGCTCAAGTGATTCTGTTTCGCGTTGCTCGGATACATAACAAGCATACGAGAATTCCTCTATCTCTTTTATACTCGTTGCTTCCAGTGATTGTACCGTAGATTTGTGTCTTTGGAGCCAATTAATGCAGAACCGATCCACAATGACATAGAGCCATCCTGAAAACTGACTGGGATTTTTGAGCGTTGAAAGCTTGTTATATACCTGAAGAAAAACGTCTTGCGTAATTTCCTCAGCGTAGTGAAAATCGCCAATCTTCCGCCAGACGAGGGCATGGACCCCCTTTCGGTATTTTTCGATCAAGACACCAAATGCGTCATCGTCGCCCGATAAAATTTTGCGAATCAGTTGAACGTCATCTGCTACCATCAGAATCCTCCATGATACGCGAACAGACCCGGTCATGAAATAGGTTTTAAAGATATTATAGTCTATAGATTCTTTTTAGTCATTCAAATTTTTGTTCATTCAAACATGTCCCTATATCTAAAAGGTCGTTGTAATCACACTCCCCCATAATTAAAGACACACTTTAGGGACGAAAAGGGTGCATAATCTAAAAAAATAAAAAAGTGGGGATAAAACCGGTGCGGTTAATGAAGGTAAAAAAATAATTTGGTAATTTATTGGTGCAGTCCGGTGCGGTTGGAAACCGCACCTACCGGGTCTCGGGTGAATTAGAATTACCGATTTAAATAATTAAACTTCATCAAACCGCACCTACCGGATGTGAGTGAGAAAAAACGGTCATGGGAATCCAATCATCGCGTTTTTAAGCGGTTCGCACCTGCTTTCATAACTTTTCGATTGAATTGACACGCCGGGAAACTATTTTTGGATCGTAAACTTGGACACTTGTAGGCGGTCCTCCCCCAAAAATATAGATTTGCCCATCTATCACCTCAGTGGCATGTCCCGATTTTCCAATCAACATGTCCGACTCTTGGGTCCAACGATCGGTTACGGGATCGTAGACCTCAATCACTGAGAGGAGCTTAGATTTCCTACCTTCCTGCAAGTATCCCCCCATGACATAGATTTTACCATCAATTACACTTGTTGAGTGAGCGGCTTTTGGGACAGACATCTCTGTTTTTTCACGCCATTGATTCGTCTTGGGATTGAACACCTCAACATTGGAAAGATACAGACTTGAAAGGTACCGACCTGACGGGTCCCGATTCGGGGGCCACCCTATCCCACCGACAGCATAGATTTCTCCGTTCACAACACTAATCGCTGCGGAACAACGTGCATGGTTCATACTTTGGGCTTTTGCCCACGTGTCTGTGGCTGGATCATAGACTTCCACAGTTTCTAAGTGCGACTGTTCACTATCAGTTGACCAGCCACCAATGGCATAGATTTTGCCGTCGACAACGCAGGTCTTGGTCTTCCGTGGTGTCGGCATGTTCGTTTTCTGGGTCCATGTGTCCGTCCCCGGATCATACATTTCTACGGTTGGAAGTTCTTCACTCTCGGTCCCGAAACCGCGAGGCACCTGATACTTCTTCAATTTTGATCCACCAATAGCGTAGATTTTGCCATCCACAACTGAGACCGATACGTTAGACCGAACCGTCGGCATATTCGCCTTTCCTTCCCATGTATCGGTTTCAGGATCGTACATTTCTACAGTTGAAATCGACTGGTCCCCGTATTCGTCCATCTTGAGCCGTAGACTGCCCCCTATCACGAATATCTTTCCATCCACAACACAGGTAGAAAAGTCAGAGCGGACTGTTGGCATGTCCGCTTTTTGCGTCCACTGCGCTGTGGAAAATCTGAGAGAATTTCCCTGTGTATCGGATACCACCGGTGTCTCGGCAGCCTGGCGTCCTGCCCCGACGTTTTTATCGACGGAGGTCGCACGTCCGACCTGGTTTCGGACATCGGGTTTTGAATCGACATCGAGAAGGATAAAAGTGTCAACAATTTCAACGGTGGGTTCGGATACCGCCTCGAAACTATAGGGTCTCTGAAAGCGGACGAGGTATTGACCGGTCGCGCCTAACAGCAAGGCGACCAGAAGGGTCGCGATTCCAAAAGCACTCCACGGGAACAGAGGTTTCGCTACCGGAGGCGGTGTCGGATTCACGTCGGCGATTTGCCGCATGACGTTCTCGGTGAGGTTGCTGGATAACTGCACACCGCCGAGCACTTCCTGAACCAAGCGTTCTTGATCCTTTTGCAAGCGTTCTCGCGCCCGCCGCAATCGACTGGTAATGGTATTTACCGAGACCCCTAAGAATTTGCTAATTTCCTTGGCTGTCATTTCACCGAGGTAGTAGAGCGTCATGACAGTGCGTTCACTTTCGGGCAGTTTGGACAGGAGTCTTTGGGCGATTTCTTGGCGATACTTGGCACCTTCGGTTTCGCGCTGTTCCGCGGCATACTGGTTATAAGCGGATTCCTCTATCTCTTCCATGGGCGTGTCCTCCAGCGATGGCATCGCGGGTTTGTGGCGTTGGAGCCAATTAATACAGCGTCGATTCGCAATGACATAGAGCCACCCAGCAAATTGGTTCGGGTTTTTGAGGGTCGAGAGTTTTTTGTATGCTTGGAGGAAGGTATCTTGCGTAATTTCCTCGGCGTAGTGAAAATCGTTAACTTTCCGCCACACAAGGGCATGGACACTCTTTTGGTACTTTTGGACCAAGATGCTAAATGCAGCGTCATCGCCTGACAAAATTCTACGAATCAGTTGAACATCGTTTTCCACCATCAGGATCCTCCAAGGGGCATGAACAGATTTGATTCTACCGACATTCCCATCGTCAACTATCCCACAAACACTTTAATCAACACGCTTCAGTTTTCCCCAGTGCATTAGCAGTTTATCTCTGGGGTCAACCGCCAGAAAACCGGTGTCAAACGCCTCAACGACTGGCGAAAATTTCCCGCCTCCTACGAGACCCCCTGAGGTATAGATTGTCCCCTTCACAACAACTGCCGTTGTCGTTGCGGGGATCGTCATTGGCTCTATCTTCCGCCATTTGTTGGCACTCGGATTATAAACATCAACATCACTGATGCGTTGAAGCCCGTTGTCCAGATCAATACCCCCTATTGTGTAAATCTCATTATCAACAGCAACGGTTGCAAACCAACCTTTGAACATTGGTAGGTCAGGGAGTTCACGCCACCTGTCGGTTTTCGGATTATATTCTTCAATACTGCTCACAAAACGTTCACGAAGACCGGGGACCATCCGCCACGTATAACCGCCAATAACATAAATTTTACCGTCTACAACGACAGCACTGGTCTCCCCTCGTTCTGTCGGCATATCGGCGCGCTTCTCCCACCTATTGGTTAAGGGATCGTAGACCTCAACGAGACCTGTTGCCGCACCTGCGCCCAGTCTTTTGTCCTGGACACGTCCGCCGATGACGTATATCTTTCCATTAACGACCGCGGTGGTGAAATTCTCACGAAGCGTCGGCATATTCCGTTTCTTGACCCATGTATCGGTTGCAGTATCATACATCTCAACGTTCTTTTTGTATCTGAATGCACCCCGGGGTCCCTGTCGATCATAGCCTCCAAACACGTAGATTTCGTTGGAAAAGACTGCAGTTTGGGATGCAACCCGCGGTGTCGGCATATTTGCAGCGGTGTGCCATGTGTTCGTCTGCGTGTCGTAGACATCCACTGTCGAAAGCGCACGGGCACGTCCGCCTAAATTTTCATGGCGGTCGAAACCACCGATGAGATAAATTTTACCCTTGACAGCGGCAGCGGCATCCCCCATTCTCCATGTTGGCAGTTCGGTTACCTGTTCCCAACCCCCAGCAAAACTGTTAGACACAACAACAAATAAGAGGATAAAAACCCATGGCAAATACCTGTATTTTGCGAACATCATATTCTCCTTAAGGGTCTATAACGTGAGTTTGACATAAGAGCGTTCCGAAAGCGAACCCCTTTTGTTGTTTTTAAAGACACATTTTTAGGGTGGAAAGTGTGCATAATCTGAGAAAAATGTAAAAAGTTGGGGATACCGTAGCACAAATTAACAGTTTATGCTACATATGAAACCTCCTCAGCGCAGGCATCACAGATTCCGAAAGCATCTCGGTTGAGAAAGTATTTTCAAGACGATGAACGATTCGTGTTTTTACAGATTTCATTGCTTGAGTCGTCCCCATGTTGTTGCGAGTTTTCCGTGGGGTTCGACGGCGAGCGGGATGCCGGTACTCGCTCCACCCTCACCCACGAGATGATGCGCGTGCCCCGATGCATCTGAGAATATCCGTGTTCCGCCCGGTTCATCAAAATGCCACAAGGCGAGTGTCTCATGGTCTTTTTTAAATTTATCACGCGGCGTGAAACCTTTTTTGCCGACATCGTAGCGAGCCACCGTCGAGATGCGGACCTCATCAATATATCCCGCAAAGGGTCCCCGGAAGAAGTTGTCGTGAATCTCAATTTTCTTTCCGAATCCTCCGAGTGTAAAATCTTTTGGGTGCTGGAAGTGTAAGAGATCGTGTGCGAGCGTTGTTTTTCGCGGTAAGATACTTGTGGCATCGTTAACAATGACTGTTGTTTCTTTCTCCTTTGACTGAAATGCGATGTGATTCCATTGATTCGGGGAAAGCGCTATTATGCGCCCTTGCGTAGCGGGACCTCCTCCAACCGTAATATGCCATCGAACGAATAAAAATAAATCACCTGTCTCCCAATCAATACGTTCCTTGACGTTCTCCCGTTGCCCATTATCGCTCATGACGCGTATCTCCATCTGTTGACTGAGAATCATGGCATATACATTCCCGGCAGGCGGTGTAGTCGGGTATATCCACGCTTCAACTGTAAACTCGTCTGTGCCTTTCGGCAGGAGGACCCCGTAGGTTTTAAAGTCCAAAACGGCATAGTCGTCCACCCCATCAAGGACTAAATAGTTTCCACCGGCAGGTGAAGCGGGTGGAAATGCTTTTGCACTTAGCGGAATTAACGCGATCACGAAGAGACATGTTAGGATGTGTCGGTGTATCATTTTTTATCTCCTTTTTCGTCTAAAAAACGTGTGTTCGACCTAAGAGCGTTCAAAAAAGAGTCCCTTTTATTATTTAAAGACACAATTTTAGAATCTGAATTGTGCATAATCTGAGAAAAATGCAAAAAAAGGAACAGCGATTAGCAGTTAACTATGCGCAATCGCCGGTCATCAATCAGTCTCTTTGAGGTTGTCTCTGTGGTTCTGCTTTGAGTTTTCCCCAGCGTGTCAGCATTTTACCTGTTGCTTCGACGGCACGAAATCCGGCATCGTAGACGAGAACATCTGTAGAAAATCGCGCATCTGCCCCGAGACTTCCCAAGACATAAATCTTTCCGTTGACCGTCGCTGCATCAAAAGTGCCAAGTGGGTTTGGTAATGCTGAAATTTCGCGCCACGTCTCCGTCCGTGGATGATACACATTCACAGTTGCGACTTCCCGAAAGCCGCCTTCGCGTGTGTAACCCCCAATCAGATAGATGTCATTCCCAACAACAACACTCGAGAACCAATTTTTGACTTCTAACAGATCCTTCTTCTTTCGCCATTGACGGTTTATCGGGTCATATTCCTCGATACTCCCCAGAAACTCGCCTGCCCCCCATTCTTTAGGGAGTGGCCATCCTTCTCCGCCAATGACATAAATACGATCACTGACAACCGCTACACCCCCAGGATCGCGCCGGGTCGGCATTTTAGGACCCTTCGCCCATGTATCCGTGGCAGGATCATAAATGTCAACGCGGGCTATCCGTTGTTCCTGTCCCTCACCGAGACCTGTTGTCCCCCCAATGAGATAGATTTTTCCAGCAACCACCGCCAGACCGAAGTAGAAGCGAGAAATCGGCATCTTTTTTTTCTGGGTCCATGTATCTGTGCGTGGATCGTATGCCTCTACGTGATCCGCCATTTTCCAATTCTGAAGGAATTTGTCTTTTGAATTATATCCCCCAAAAACATAGACCGTGCCATTGACGACAGCCGCTTTTGCATTCGTGCGTGGCGTTGGCATATCTGCACCTCTTTGCCAGGTGTTGGTTTGCGTGTCATAGACCTCCACAGTTGAAAGTCCAAACGGACCGGCATGGTTTTCAAAGAGACTGCCACCGATGAGATAAATCTTATCCGCCACGACTGCGGTCGAGAATTCCCATCTCTTCGTGGGAAGTTGCGTTATCCGTTGCCATTCCTCACCCGCAAAGGATTCTATTTGCATAAGCGAGAAAATGAAAACAGAAACACCAATAACAATACGTTTTTTTAGAGATTTCATTGCTTCAGTTGTCCCCAGGTTGTTGTGAGTTTTCCGTGCGGTTCGACGGCGAGCGGGATGCCGGTACTCGCGCCACCTTCACCCACCAGATGATGTGTCGGTATGTCATGTTTATCTCCTTTTTCGTCTAAAAAACGTGTGTTCGACCTAAGAGCAGTTAGAAAAAGAGTTCCTTTTATTATTAAAGACACATTTTTAGAATACGAATTGTGCATAATCTGAAAAAAATGTAAAAATTAGTCATCAGGTGTCGATTTTCGGTCCTCAGTTAGGCGTTGAGACCCTGAGATCCGTCCTACAGAAGAGACAGACGCTGCGGTTAAGGAAAACAAAAAACTTGACATTTTTTTGACTTTAATTATAAGATAGAGGCAATCTTAATCGGTTTCTCCAATCCATTGTCCTGCAAGTCTCTATAGGTTTGCACAGAACCGAGAATTGCGCGGTTGGGAAACCTCACCAACAAAACGGTATTCCATCGAAAGTTACTCACGTGAGGGCTCGCCTCACGCAGAACGTATCGGAGGTGAACATGTCAACGAATGATGTTGCGTTAATGGCGCACCTCATGCGCCGCGCAGGGTTTGGAACAACCCGCACCGAGCTGGAAGCCTACGTGGAAAAGGGATACGAGAATGTCGTTGACGCTCTCGTCCATCCTGAACGCGGGACCCCCATTGATGAAGACATTTTAGAACGCTACTTCGGCGGTGAAGGTGCTTATGTCGGTATCTGGATCTACCGGATGCTGAACAGTCGGTGTCCACTTCAAGAGAAGATGGCACTCTTCTGGCACCATGTTTTTGCAACGGGGTTAGGCAAGAATCAGCACATCCTCGCGTCTTCGGACCAGATTGATATGCTGCGACGCGTCGGTATGGGACAGATGCGGGACATCCTACTCGAACTCTCCAAAGATCCGGCGATGATCTTTTGGCTCGACAATAACGAAAATCGTAAGGGCGAACCCAACGAGAACTACGGGAGGGAGCTCCTCGAACTTTTCTCATTAGGGGTGGGCAACTACAGTGAAGATGACATAAAGAGCTGCGCGCTCGCTTTCACAGGGTGGACATTCGGACAGCCGATTCCGCTGTATCCGCACGGTTACTACTCGCCGCCCTTTTTGTTCGATGAAGCGGAACACGACGACTGCGAGAAAACCTTCTTGGGGCATACTGGAAATCTCAACGGTGAAGACATCATTGACATCATCGTCGAACAACCGGCGTGTGCCAGATTTATCTCCAGACACCTCTACAACTTCTTTGTCGCAGACGAACCACAAGTGCCATCATGGAACGTGACACCGCCGCAAGATCCGGAAGCGATCGAGACGCTCTCGGACGCATTCATGGCATCCGACGGGAATATATCCCACGTCCTCAGCGTCCTTTTCAATTCCGACTTCTTCAAAGAAGCCCAATTCAAGAAGGTGAAAAGCCCGACGGAACTCGTCACAGGGATCGTGAAACTGGTAGGCACCTTCCAAGGTCCGCAACCCGGAATAGGGCAGTACGCCAGTGCGACGCAATTAATGGGACAGAAACTCATGGATCCGCCCACCGTAGAAGGGTGGCATACCGGTAAAGAGTGGATCGATGGGGGGCTGCTCACCGCTCGCGTCAACTTCGCTGTTCGTGAAGTTAGCGACGCATCGAAACCCGGAATTCAGGACATCCTCACACGTCTGAAAAACAACGGGGGTTCACTCTCGCCAGAAGCATTTGTGGACGAATGCCTTGAACTCACTGGACCCCTGACGATAGGGGACACCACTCGTGAGTATCTCACGCAATTTGCGGAAGCGAACGGTGAACTCAACCTTGGCGATGATGACGCTGCGGAGGAGAACCAAGAACGAGTCGTGAGTATGCTCCAGTTAATCGTGGCTTCAAGAGAGTATCAACTTGGTTAACTTTTTGTTAGGAGAGATTGACATGAGTACGACTAAGAAAGCTCCAGTCCTTGTCGTTGTCCAACTCAGCGGCGGCAACGACTTCATGAATACACTCATTCCGTACACAAGCGGGATTTATCACGATTCCCGTCCGGTTGTCGGTATCAAATCGGAAAATGTTTTACCGTCAGAGGTAGATGACAAGTTGGGCTGGCATCCGCAGGCTGGACCGCTGAAAGCGATGTTCGATGCTGGTGATGTCGCTGTTGTGCAGGGAATAGGATACCCGGATTCCAACCGCTCGCATTTCCGAGCGATGGATATCTGGCATACCTGTGAACCGCTGAAAATTGGTGATGAAGGTTGGGTCGGTAGACTCGTTCGAGAACTCGATCCACAGAGTCATAACGTCTTAACGGGTGTCAGTTTCGGACAAGGACTTCCGCGCGCCTGTGCACTCTCCGGTATCCCCGTCACCTCTGTTGGTGATTTGGATAACTACGGATTGATGACCAGCATTGGCGATGAAAGTCAACGGACGAAAGCACTTGAGATATTCAAAGGGATGTACAGCAGCACGGTTGGCACGGGTATTGTGATGGACTACCTCAGCCAAACCGGGTTAGATGTGATTAAAGGTGCCGATGAGCTCAAAAAGGCACCGGCGCTGTATACGTCCGAAGTGGAATATCCACAAAGCTCGATTGCTAAGAGCCTGCGGGATGTCGCACGGGTTCACCTCGCCAATCTCGGCACACGTGTTTTCTACACGCAGCACGGCGGTTATGACAACCACGCCAACGAGGTCCCGACGCACCCTCGACTGCTGACAGAACTCACGGAAGCCATCCAAGCGTTCTTCACGGATCTACGGGCACAAAACGCCTCCGAAGAGATCGTCATGTACGTCTTCACGGAATTCGGCAGACGTATCCGAGACAACGCCAGTGGCACCGACCACGGCACGGGTGGTGGTGCGTTCATCATCGGGGATCGGGTGAAGGGTGGACTCTACTCAGAATATCCGTCTCTGGATCCGTCCCGTTGGGTACACGGCGAAGACCTTGAACATACCATCGACTTCCGAGGCATATACGGAACGCTCTTAGAGCAGTGGATGGGTGTAGACCCGACGCACATCGTCGGTGGCAATTTTGAACAGATTCATCCGTTTTCAGTGTAGCTTGCAAACTGAAACGTGCTATTCTAATGACTCAGGAATAATTTTTTAACGATTAAATCTGAGCTTCAAAAACGTTGTTTTTGAAGATGTCCGTAGAAGGAAACCAATAGGGTGCTGTTAGCACCATTAATAGTGAATTTAGACGAAAACCGCAAGGACAACGGACACAGCGTCCAGAAGCAATCGTTAGAAAGACAGGAGGTAATCATGGGTAGACCTTACGGTTTGCTGCGTGTCGGGTATCCATTTCACAAGACGCTGAGCATGCGGCGAACGACCAATTTTCCGGTCGATATTGCAATCGGAAAAGAGGGACGTTTGTATATCATGTGTCGTAGTGATGGCACTGCGATGATTCGGAAATATACCGTTGAGGACGAAGACCTCGGTACGATGGGCGGTTATGGACAGGGTGACGGTCAATTCACGTGGCCCGTGACGATTACCCCGGACAGCGAAGAAAACCTCTATGTGTCCGATGAATACCTGCACCGGATTGTCGCCTTTAACAGTGAAGGTGAACACATCGGCACATGGGGAGAACACGGCACGGAGTCGGGGCAACTCAATGGTCCCGCGGGTATAGACTTTGACCCAGAGGGGAATCTCTATGTCGCTGACAGTCTGAGCCATCGGGTGCAGAAGTTCACGAAAGACGGTAAGTTCCTCTTAGGGTGGGGGAGTCACGGCGACGGTGAAGGTGAATTCAATATGCCGTGGGGTGTCGCTGTAGACGAACTCGGCGATGTCTACGTTTCGGATTGGCGAAACGATAGGGTTCAAAAGTTCAATGCCGACGGGGAGTTTCTCTTTGAATTCGGCAAATCCGGCAGCGGCAACGGTGAACTCAACCGTCCCGCCGGGATTGACGTTGACTTATACGGTGATATCTATGTCGCTGACCGAGGGAATGACCGTATCCAACTCTTCAACGCTGAAGGGCGGTATGTGCAGAAATTCCTCGGTGATGCTACCTTGTCAAAAGTGTCACAGGCTTATATGATGACGAACGCCAGTCCAAATCGGATGCGAGATATGGCGGACTTGGAACCGCAGAAATACCTGCGTCAACCGAAATCGGTCGCTGTCAGCGATGATGGGTTGATGTTTGTGCCGGACTTTGGATCCTACCGGGTTCAGGTTTATCGGAATATGGCAGTGCCGTTGTCAGAGCAGGAATTCAGCCCACCGCGTCGGTCGGTTACGTTGCATCAGGAATAATATTTGGACAAATACTGAAACACAGAGAAGCCAAGCATGTGGAGGTCCATGTGCTTGGCTTTTTTTGCGTCCGGACAGATAAATAAATTTTAGGCAAACTGAAAAACTGTATTGTAACGATGCATCATTATACATTTTCATTTTTTTCTTCAGAATGCACATTTTCTGACATAAAATCGCGTCTTTAACATTATAACGCTATCATTTGTTCATTAGATTAGGAGGGTACCTCATGGAAAGAGAAGACGATGCCCAGTTGATTCACGAAATATTGTCCGGCGATGAGGCTGCGTTTAGCCGCTTAATCCGAAAGTACCAAAAAAGTGTTCATGCTCTCGCGTGGCGGAAGATTGGTGATTTTCACGATGCTGAGGAGATTACACAAGACACCTTCCTTCAGGTGTATAAAAAACTCTCGACGCTCAAAAATCCTGATCAATTTGCTGGGTGGCTCTATGTTATCGCTAATCGGCACTGCATTGCTTGGATGCGCAAACGGAAATCAACAGTTCAATCGTTGGAGGAGACATCCGTGAAAGAAACAGAAAAGTCAGATTATGAACGTTACATCTCCGAACAGCGCGAGGCAGAAGCCACCGAACGTCAGTACGAACTCGTTGAAAAACTGCTTGAAACACTACCAGAGAGCGAACGCACTGTTGTGACGCTTTACTATCTCGGTGAAATGACTCTCAAGGAGATAGGTAACTTCTTAGGGGTATCGGCGAATACAATTGCCAGCCGGCTCCAGCGTGCGCGAAAGCGTCTGCGATCAGATCAAGAACTTTTGATTCAGGAAACTCTTGGTGGGGTTCAGTTATCAGAAAATCTAATAAAGAACATTATGCGGCAAGTCACCGATATTGACCCCATACCGCCAACGGCTACGAAACCCTTGCTTCCATGGATTGCTGTTGGTGCGTTTACGCTTTTGGTGATACTCTTGTTAGGTACGAGCAATCGGTATCTTGTTCGCTTTCAGAGACCCTATAGTTTTGAATCAGTATCTCAACCTACAATTGAACTTGTGGATGCACTTATCATCCATAATATGGATTCCAAACCCTCGATCCGAAATCAGATTGGAAAGCCTGCGTCCGAGGATGAAAAGGGCAATGCGGATCCGCAGATTTCTGAGAAAGTCTCAACATCCGACACCCCAGGGAATTCCTCAAATAGAAACAAGACAACACAGGTGGATGCATATTGGGCCCCGATTGCTGATGCTGCACTTAACTCGCCCAAGCACGCTGCCCTTTTTAATAATCTTTCACCGGTTCATTCGAGCCAAGAATATGGGACAGACGCTTTCAGAGTTTTTTTTCCGAAGGAAAGTTTCACCGTAGGACATCTATGGAAACTTGATGTTAAAAACATTATACCGTTCCTTCGCCAATTCCATCCCGGAGCGACTGCGGAGATGCATAACAATCCGGGCACAGAGTTTGTCCTGGAATTTTTTGGACTGACACTGTTTCGTTCAGGTAGATTTGAGTCAGAAGGTGCCTATGCGTGCCTACGTGCAGTCTCGCCAACTTATGCCGAAATCGTCTTCAGAATCCACGCCGAATTCCTACTGGATAGAGAGGCTGGTGCTTACTTTACGCCAGCACAATTTACTGGACGACTCATACTCAACCGGAAAGATGGCACGATCCGCGAATTTTGGCTCTATCTTCCACCTCGCAATACCAATGTTGACATTAACGCCTATGGCTTGGCAGATATAGTTTTCGTTCCGCGCATGGAACTTGTCGGGCAGAACCCAGAGGATCAGCATGATATTGTTTGGGAGACTGCCATCACTGAAAAAGAAGCGAAGGATTTGTTAGAGGCTGCCTTCTACAAGTTTTCAGAAATTGAGAGGTACCCTATTGAAGATGTTGTTACACAAGCACAAACTAAAAAACGTCCAATTCATGTCGTTCTAACATGGGGGGCTTTTGACGATGAATCTTGCTGAGGGACCGGTAAAACCTTGAGGGCAGTTGTCCTCTCTGATTCTAAGATCATCAAGTTGCTCAATAAACACTATGTCAGTGTGTTCCTGCTCCTAAGAGATCTACCGGAACTTCAGAATGGGGAAAAGGGTGATTGGGCAAGCAAATTAGCGACACGGGTCACCGAAGCCTATGAAAAGACTATCACACACAACCCGGATCATTCGGTACATTCTTTTATCCTATCGCCCCAGTTGGAGTTGATAGGTCATTTACCTTACCGAACATCGAATGAATTCCATATAAATGAAAAAGGATACCACATATTTTTAATGGACGCTTTGGAAACAGTTAAGAGGGACTAAATCCGGATCGGGCTTTGTCTGACTTAATTAGCACAAGTCGCTATTTTAGGTAAACTGAAAAACTGAATTGAACGTTGAATAATTGTGCTAACCCGAATTTGCTAAAGAGGCGTTAGCACAAAGTGGTTTCTTAGCCAACCCAAAGTGTCCCTGTAGCATTATGCCGTGTTTATACTGAATTCACGCGGTGTCAGTGCCTTCAGTGGAGGTCAAAACGACTAAATGAAGTTGAGATTCGTCATAGTTATGCTTGTGTTCACCGCCCTGCCACTCTCTGTTATAGCCGAAACAGGCGATATTCAAGGAACCGTTTATCAGCGAAGCACAGGGAAATCCCTCGTAGACGCTGATGTTCATATTCTCGAAACCGACCAGCACCAAAAAACCGATGAAAACGGGGTCTTCCGATTCACAGAACTGCCTGCAGGCGCCTATACCTTTGTTGTAACACATCCTATAGAAGCCGCGCCCACAAAAGTGTCGGTGGACATCAGTAGCGGCGATACCACTGAAGTCAAAATACACCTCGGAGCAGTCTTTAAACTTGAAGCAGTCGTGGTAGAGGGAAAACGCCTTCCACCGACGGTAAGTCGCACAGAAATCCGTGGGAGTGAACTCCTACGGATTCCGGGGACCGCCAACGATGCCCTTAAGGGATTGACGACACTTCCGAGTATCGGCATCCCAAACGATTACTTCGGGGCACTTTACATTCGTGGGAGTGAACCGGGCTCGAACCTTTATTATCTCGATAGGACTCCGCTTGGTTATCCGTTTCACTGGGGCGGTTTGTTGTCAACCATCAGTTCAGAGACCATTGAGACAATCGACATCTACGCCGGGGGTTACGGTGCCGAATTCGGACTGGATTCACAAGCTGTGCTTGACATCTATGCTCGCGATCGCATCGAAAAGTCGTGGGGCGGGAAATTCAATTTAAATATCCTTTATTCTGAAGGGTTACTCGAAGCCAAAATTGGTGATAAGGGATATATCTCTGCCTCTGGGCGGCGGAGTTACTTAGACCTCATCGCTGGTCCGATTCTTGAAGAACAAACTGGACAGAAACAGCAGTTTCCCTATTTTTCGGATTATCAGCTTAAATTTGCCTATCCGCTCGGTGAAAAACATCGCCTCACACTCAACGCTTTCGCTGCAACCGATCATTTTAAAATTGTCGAAGAGAGCAGTGAATTTACCATTGAAGACGAAACAGGAGTTCAGACGGTCGAAGGTGGACTCGCTTCTGTCCTTTTCCAAAATGGTTTCAATGGACAAGGTGTTCATCTCCGTTCAGACTTCACCGAAAATCTTACCTCACATCTGTCCCTGACCCGTTCTTTCAATTTTCTCACAATCATATTTGAAGCTCCGTTCAATGAAGAAGTCTCTCAGAACCCCGAAGGCGAGTGGGTACTCGATTCCGCTGACTATGGCCACTACGATGTAAAGATTAACGTGCCGGTCTATACGCTCCGTGAGGATGTATCCTATCGGTTCACACCGAAATTTCAATTTCAACCGGGTTTTCTCCTCTCCTTTAGCCCCGCTAACAGTTTTGAAGATGGTAGGTTCCCAGAATACGAAACAAGTGATGAAGATGTAACAAGGGTTACCCCAATTATTGAAGATGGGGAGGTCATCGGAGAGGAAACACGGATTGGACCGGAAACACAGCTAACGGGTGTGGAAGAGATACACGACGAATTTGGGCACGATTTTTACCGTGCCGAAGGGTACTTCCAAGGACGCTACGACCCGCTTTCGTTTCTGTCTGTAGCCCTCGGTGTTCGAGTTGACTACCTGAATGTGACACAGCAGGTTTCCATTCAACCCCGCGGCAGTGTGAGTTTCATACTGCCAAACAGGTCTAATCTCCGCTTCGCGTATGGACATTACGAACAGAGTCCACAACCCTCTCAACTGTTGGCAGAAGATGGCAATCGTGCCTTGGCATCAAGTCTCACACGGCATTATATCATGGAATTGGAACACGAACTCTCATCGCAGACCGAACTGAAACTTGCTACCTACTATAAGGACGCACAGAAACTGGTAACACCCGATGAAGTCGCGAACTATCTCAATCAGGGGACGGCATACGTCGGGGGTGCAGAGGTATTCTTACGGCATCGGATCCCAGATAAGTTCTTCGGTTGGATTTCGTATGCTTATACACACGCGGAGCGACGCGAGAATCCAGACACTGCTTACCAACCCTACCTTTTCGATAACACGCATATCGTCAGTGTGGTTGCTAACTATAACTTCACACCGAATTTTGAGGTGGGTGCGAAATGGCAGTATCTCAGCGGCACCTCGGAAGCACCTATCAGTTCCATTGTGCTCATCCAGGACCCCGTAACGCGCGGATTGAACCCGCTTTTGGCGAGTGCTGACGAACAATTAAGCACTGAACTCGCACCGTATCATAAGTTGGACTTTCGGGTGAGTTACAAATGGAGACTCTGGGGAGTGCGTGTGGGTGGATTTCTTGATATTCTGAATGTATACAACCGCAAAAATACGATACAGTTCATTTTTGAGGAGGCAACCCTTGATGTCCAAGGTCAGGAGGTCGGCATTGAACGGGAAGTCTTTGATGCCCCGCAACTCCCGCGGATCATTTATTTTGGATTGACGCTCGAATTTTGAGGGTAAAGATTAGAACAACGCACGATTTGCCATTTATAGGTTGCTCTGATATAATACAGCAGGAAACGCTACCCTGTATACGCACGTCTATCACAAGGAGAGGCACCGATGAAAACTTGGATTATCTTTGGTATCTGCGCTCTGATGCTCGTAGGTTGTACAAGTGTCGAGTACCAAAAAATGCAAGCAGAACGCGATCAGTTGCTCAAGAATTACGAAGACCTTCGCGAGGAACACAATGAACTGAAACTCAAAACCGACGTAACCGACACACTCCTCGGGAAGTGGAAATTCCTGAACCTTGAGATCAAGGAAAGCAGTGTTAGCCAAGAAGTCGCCGAAACCAAAGCCGCTCTCTATGCGCTTGACCTGAAGAACCTCACCCTTGAATTCTTCGAGGAGAAAGGTATATACAATTACCGTGGTAAAAACGGTAACACGGAGGTATCGGGCCAATTCACTGTCATCACTGTGCGATACGGCGACGAACCCTTCCCCTTCATCCGGTTTATCAGACGCGCAGGTCCAGAGATTTCACAACTCCTCTTCGCAGCAAGTTCCGATGGGAAACCGCTCGGTTTGTCAAGTGCTCAAGGACTTGACACAGCGAAAGAGATCAGTATTTCCGTTAGGGAGGACAGGTTATATCTCACAATGCACGGCGAGATGCAATTAAGTCCTAACGGCTGGGTGCAAAGCGGGGGTGTGCGGTGTTACTTTGAAAGGAGTGCGGAATGAAAATATTAAGTGCCTTCATCTTAACAATATTATTGGTGTTCGCAGGGTGCACCAGCGTGGAATACCAAGCGATGCAGAACGAGCGCGATCGGCTACGCGCAGCCCATGAAGATGCTCTCAGAAAACACGACCCGCGGCAATTGGAAACCGCCTTAACCGATAAACTGATTGGCAGCTGGCAATTCCTGGATATGGAGGTTGCCGAAGGCGACGTGAGCGAAGAGATCGCGGCGTTAAAGGCTGAACTTCATGCGACGGTTCGCCAAAACCTTACGCTGGATTTCTTTATGGACCGAAACGTGTTCCGTCGATATCGCGGTAAGAACGGAGACACAGAGGTAACGGGCAGCTTCAAAATCAGTTCACGGCGTTACGGCGATGAATCCTTTCCCTACCTACGCATTTTTCGGGATACAGGTTTGCCGCTCCACGAATTCTTAACGAATATGTCCGCAAGTAGATTGAAAAACCAAGATACCGTTTCCATGAAAGCCGCCGCAGATAATTGGCTCGGTGTTTCGGTGACAGATGACACGTTGTCCCTGACGATGTACGGAACAATGGAACTAACACCCAACGGTTGGGCTCGTAGTAGCGGCATCCGTTGTGTTTTCCAACGGATAGAATAAAAGTGTAGAGGCCTGTGTTATGGGAGCGGTTAAAAAACCCCGAATTACGCAGACGAAGGAGAAAAAACCGTGAAGACGCTAATACCGTTCATCATCCTCGTGTCAGTCGTGTTTACGAGTTGTACGAGCGTGCTATACCAAGAAGCGCAGCAGGAAAGCAATAGGTCCATTGAGGATTACGAAGATGCGCCCATGAGATTCGACCCGGAGGAGATGAAAAGTGAGATAAAGGCACAGTTGACCGGCAAATGGCAGTTTGTCGGCATAGACATCCAAAATGAGACTGTCAACGCAGAAACGGCGACACCAAAATCCGAAAAAGGTGAAACAGATGCGAGTGTCCAAACACCCCTTCCCCTCGAAGTGCCTCAGCATGAGACAGCGGATCCGGTTTCTGAAAAGGATGGGGTGCAATTATCACCAATCACAGTCGAGGGGCGTGAAGACAACCAAAAGATAGCTGCGGCGAAGATGGCTTTAGCTGCGGCGAACCGTAAAAATTTAGTGCTTGAATTTTATGAGGAGCGGACCTCCTTTTATTATCGCGGTAGCAATCGTGGCAGGAAGGTCACAGGGCAATGTAACGTCATTGCGCCGCGCGTCGGGGATGTCCCTTTGCCGCTTCTCCGGTTTAGACGCCGTACAGGTCCGAAGATGCTTGAATTCCTATTTACGTCTGAACCCGCACGGCTTATGTCCACCAGAGGCAAGCAAGCCTATGCCGAGAACATGCAGCGGGTTGAAGGGAAAAATTTTGTAAATACCAACCAGCCGCCATTATGGAATCAGGATGAAAATATCTATCAGTTGGGTGGAAAAGGCAGCGAAAAAGCGGCTCCCAAAGGGGTCTCCTACGTCCCAACTTCGGCAATGGGAATTGAGGTGGCGGACGACACGCTCTATCTAATTTTACACGGAGACATGGAACTCACTCCGAAGGGTTGGATACGGACGGGTGGCATGCGATGTGCCTTTAAGCGGATTGAATAGAGGATAGGTTATAATTGTCTGAATCGCGGATTGAGACGGATTTCGCGGATTTTGGTAAACTCTGCGTGTGAAGCAAGGAGGGCAGCAATGAAAATATTAATAGCCGTGGGTATTCTGGTGATCGTGTTCACCAGTTGTGGGACGCTGGTATCCCCAGAAACGCAGTATGAACGAGAACGTTTAATTGAGGCTTATGATGCGGCGCGTCAAAAACACAACCCGGAAAGGGTTAAAGAAACCGTAAAAGACCTTCTCGTCGGCAAATGGCAGTATGTCGGCTTGGAGGTGGAAAAAGGTAATGTGAATGCGCAGCGGATCAACCCGATGTCGCAGCAGGCAATTGACGCATCAACCCCATCTACGACGGTGACTTCTAAAGGTACTACCGGCGAACAGACGACCCTCCAAAACCTCCCGAACATAGAGGCAGACCCACAATCTCCAGAAGCAAATGCGACCCGTCTACCGCCAATTGAGGTGGAGGATGAAGAATCCAATCAGCGGATACTCGACGCGAAAGCGGCACTCGTCGCCTCTACGCGTAAAAACTTGACGATCGAATTTTCCGAGGACCGTGGCTCGTATCACTACAGTGGTAGCAATCGTGGCACGAATGTCACAGGTCAATGTTCCATCACCACCAAGCGATATGGCGACGATCCGTTCCCATTTATCAGTTTTAACAGACGGACGGGACCGAAGATGCTTGAGTTCCTGTTCGGTTCCGAGCCTATCAAACAGATGGTTGCGAAAAAGAAACAGGCGGATGCCGAAAGAAGACGCAGAATGGGAGCACAAATTGGAGGGAGAGCCTCCGGAAAAAATTCCTATTCAATTGCTTCAATCGCAGGGATTACGGTGACGGAGGATACGCTGTATTTAGTCCTCTATGGGGATATGGACTTAACACCGCAAGGTTGGATGCGAACGGGGGGACTGCGATGTACTTTCAAACGGATCGAATAAAGACCGAGACTTTAATGTTATTCTACATTCTGATTCTGGTATTCACTGGTTGCACCTCTGCGAAATATCAGAAGATGCAGAACGAGCGTGACATCCGTCGTGAGGCGTACGAGGATGCCCAACGGAAAGATACATATAAACGCAGCCGAGACTTTTTATCGGACGATATGCTTGGTAAGTGGCGATTTCTTGAACTCGTCGTTGAGGAACGGGGTGGGAGCGAAGAGATCCTGAAAGTGAAAGCCGCACGCACTGCCCGTAGGCTTAAAGGACTTACACTTCGATTTTGGAAAAGTGGAGATGCCGCTTATAATTACCAGATCGAAAAGATGGCAACGAAGACCCATGGAACATACACAACACGGGCAGTCTATAGGGGAGATAAACCGAAGAGTGGTAGAATCCATTTCTATCCAATCTCCGGTCCCAAGATACCGGATCTCTTATTCAATTTCGCAAAGGGCATTCCTCAGCAGGTACTTTTAAGTGATGGCGAAGCCTTATCTACAATACTAAAGATAGACATACCAAGAATCTTGATGAAAGAGGGACAGATGGATTTAACTTTAGATCTCGGTATGATATTAGCACCCGACGGGTGGCTCCACCGCGGGAACATCCGCTGCACCTTCGAACGGATTGAATAGTTCGGGCAACGTTTAAAGACAGGTACAAACGAAGACTTTTATACAACTACCAAGGAGGAACCCATGAATTGCAGATCTGAATACACGGCACTGTTTATCATCTGTGTGCTAATATTCTCGGTAATCGGATGCGCGACACACACCGTTGAACATGATCAAGGTGTTGAAACTTTCTATAGTCCTTGGTTGGACAAATCCTTTGAAGAATTTCTGGAGGAAAACCCCGATCCGAAACAGTCAACGCCCATAGGTCAAGGTAACTATAGGCATACTTTCGTTTATGACATTGAGTCACAAGCTGAGATTGTTGTCAATCTATTAGCGGCACTGGGAGAAACGGCTACCGGACGCGATGATTATTATCATACCTATGTCTACGTGAACAGTGCTGGCACTATATATAAGATACATTACCGACGCCAAACTGAAGCGTGGTAACGACCGCAAAGGCGGTAGATGAAAATACAAGACGAATACACTATCAGTGCTATATTTCAGGAGAGGAAATTTTATGAAGGGCATACGTTTTTTCGTTCTTTGTAGTTTGAGTTTCGCGCTCGTGTTAGCGAGTGTTTACCCCTTATGCGCGAGGGCACCGAAAACTGAGAAGATTACGTTCTCATCAAATCGCGACGGGAATTGGGAAATCTACGTTATGAATCCCGATGGCAGCGATCAGGTGAACTTAACACGACATGAAGCCGGTGATTTCTCCGCGGTCTGGTCGCCGACAGGTGAGCACATTCTTTTTGTTTCTAACCGTGACGGCCTCCGCGATCTCTTTCTGATGGATGCGGATGGACGAAATGTGCGACGGGTTTTTAAGAAAAAGACACAGAGAAGGGAACCGACATGGGCACCGGATGGACAAAGGATTGCTTATCATGCGGAAATGCCGCAATGGAGCATCCAAACCGGGACGATACACGGTATCGGTGGCGTTCAGGTGGCTTTGGCGGAGATACAGGGTGGTAATCCATCGTGGTCCCCGGATGGAGAGGAGATCGCGTTCGTTGCTGGCGCACATAGTCGTCGGATATACATTGCGGAACTCCGTTCTCGGAAAAAACGAGCGTTTCTACCGAATGAAGCGTCGTGGATGTACGGTCCGGCGTGGTCCCCAGATGGGACAAAACTGGCGTTTTCTTGGTTAAAATGGGGCCTGGGCGATAGGGACACAATTCATGTTGCAAATCGCGATGGGAGCGGATTGAAGCAAATTGGTAAACCTGCGCTGGGTATTTTTCGATTGGCGTGGTCACCGGATGGCGAAAAACTGGTTTATACGGAGGAAGCCGTAGACGGGGATCGTCAAATTGTCACAATTGATTTGCAGACTCGACGGAAAAAACAACTGACGCGTCGTGGTTTAAACATGACACCCTCTTGGTTCGATCCAGCATTTGTGACGTTGCCTGTTGCACCGCAACCGCAGTTGCTTACCACAGTGTGGGGAAAAATGAAAGCGGATTAAGAAGGGGGCCGCACCGTCCGCAGCTGCCCCCGGAGATCAACTTGGACTTTCCAATTGTTCCAGCGGGGTAGCAGGACTGTGCTCAATGTGGGTTGACGGATGCCGCGCTGCCATCGCAACGTTACCAATTTTTGGGCGGGATTGTATTCTACATCGAACTTAGCACCGTTGACAGAGAATTCTTTCGGATATTGCGCTTCAATTTCAGTGATGGTGTCAGCGTCTATATCAGTGAACACCAGATCGTCCACAGAGAGGAGTTGGCATTCCGCTGCGACTTCGACACCCAACAGCGCGAGTCGTGAGACCAACCATGTGTGGGGTGTCACACCTACGGTTTCCGCGGGAGGCGGATCAGGGTTGAGGGCACACTGCAGCTGCCACGCCTCAATCGCTCGTGTGAGGTGTTCCGCAACTCCGGGGAACAGATCTCCAGAAAGAATGAGGGATGCCAGCGCATCTCTCAGCAATGCCCCGTGAAGGGGCCGACGTTCGCGCCCGATCTCTCTTCCTGCATATTCGGTTACCACCTCCGCAACAATGTCTTCACCCTCCACTCTGGGTGCGGCAAGGTGTGAAGTGCCAATCCCAGCATCGACGAGGGCGGCAAAAGCGCAAGGCATGGCAGTGCGTCCGAGCAATTGAACGCGTGTGCCTTTGCCAACACCAACGGTTTCCAAGATCAGCGCGGCGGGCTGTCCTTCCGGAAGAAGTGAATCGGAATCAAGCAAAACCTCCGCCTGTCCGTTTCCCCATGCCTTCCCCTTTCGTCTGCGGACGTAAGCAGCAGCGTCCCACTCACGTAAAAGATAAGCGATCAGCGCGGCTCGGTCAGGTTGGGGTGATGTGTTCTCTTGCATTACAGGAGGCAGCTGAAAGAAAGCCCTGAGTTGCGTCGCAATCCTGCGGCACTCGGCAATGGCGGTTCTATGGAGATGATGGCGTTTCTCATCGCCGCAGCGTAACGTTCGGATCGCTGTCGTTGCATCACATCCATCGCGAAATAGGTCTTTCTGACGTGCAGTCTGAACAGTTTCCTGCTTTTCAATCGGCATACGTGCCATACGCTGCCATAAGGGGGCGGGACGTTCCAGAGTGGCAATCAAATCGATCAGATCGCGTCGAAGAAAGGGTGGAGCTTTTACGAGCAACCGAGCATGGAGCGGATTGACAGGTAACGCACAGATCTTGGCTCCTTCGGTTGTGAGCATGCCATCGTCAGAGAGGACCCCCCAACTTTTCAACGCGGCTTGCGCACGTTCCACTGCGAAATCAGGTGGCGCATCAAGAAACGTCAAATCCTGTGGACGATAGCCGGTTGAGGCGACCGTTAGCACGAATTGCGTCAAATCCTCTCGCCGCACCTCCGGGAGTGTTTCCTGTTCAAGTTGTCCGTGTTCCTCCCAGAGCCTGTAGCAGATTCCGGGTCCGAGGCGACCTGCTCGTCCGCGACGCTGCTCGGCCGACGCTTGCGAGATCGGACGCAACGCTAAAACAATACGTCGGTTTTGATGGATACGCTGGCGCACTAAACCCGTATCCACAACGGCAGTGACACCGGGAAGTGTGATTGACGTTTCAGCGACGTTGGTTGCGAGAATGACCCGGCGGCGTTGGGAATGCGTCTCGAATGCTATGTCCTGTGCATCGGGGGACAGATCACCGTGCAGTGGAACAATCTCAATATGCCGCATCTTGCGAAGTGCATCGTGGCACTCATTGATCTCACCCTTTCCGGGTAGGAACACCAAGACATTTCCGGGGGTCTCTTTGAGGGCGCGACGCACCCCTCTTTCAAGACGTTCCACTAAATCGCGGGATGTCGGGACGCCTGTCCCACCGAGATATTGCACGCCAACGGGATAGACCCGTCCCTCCGCCTGTAGCACCTGTCCACCAATAAACCGTGCGAGGTGCTGCGCGGCTATCGTGGCGGACATGATAACGAGCTTCGCATCGCGCCGTTTTTTTCGGCATATCGCGAGAAAGAGATCTGCTTCAACACCGCGTTCGTGGAATTCGTCCAAGATGATGGTCCCATATTGATCCAACTCCCGTCCCGCAGCATATCGCAAAGCGACACCGGGTGTGACGAAACGGATACGGGTTAAAGCATCGGAACCAACATCTTCAAAGCGGACAGTATAACCGACAGAATGCCCTAAGGGTTCTCCACGCTGTTTTGCTACCCACCGTGCGAGTGAACGGCATGCGACCCGTCTCGGTTCAACAACAAGGACTGGAGCATCCGACAGTTCAGCACACCACGGCGGGATTTGTGTGGATTTTCCGCTACCGGTCGGCGCGACAACCACCACAGGGCCCGCTGCGATTGCCGTCCGAAACGTCTCTTTTAATTTTGTAATCGGAAGCGCGATGTCGTTCATGACAGGTATTATATCGGATAGCGGATTCAGTATCAAGCACGGTTTTTCAGTTACCCGTTTTCAGTTGTCAGTCATCAGAAGGCGAGGTGAGGAAATGGTTCGTAAGCATTGAAATTCAGAGATCCCTTCTACGGGGAATTGAAGGGTTGAACGTGTCTCAAACGCCCTTGACTTTTCTGGGTGTTTCTGATATTATAACCCTATAAAATGGTTATCAGTTATCAGTACTGAAAACTATAAAAAAAGGTAAATAAATTATGTCACAGCAGAAACCCACAAAAAACACGCAGGTTAAAAAACAGAAAGTTCATTGTCTTCTTACATTGATGGCAGTAGCCATCCTGCTCGCTTCTCAGCATTCTGCCTATAGTGAGCAATACGTCATTGTGGAAAGTGAAAACGGGGATAGACTCACCGGCAATTGGCGTGGTTCCACGGATACCCACTTTGAAATCGAATATAATGGGCAGGTATTACAATTCCCATTGGCAGGACACACCCTCAATTTCACGTCAGATTTGGCGCACGTTCCGGATCGAACCGCTGCAAAGTATTTTCGCAACGGACTTACATTGCTGGAGTTGGGACTACCCGAAAAAGCACAAAAACGATTTGAAGCCGCTATCGAAGAATTCCCAAAATACCCAGATGCCCACTACCAACTCGGATTACTTTACCGAGCAAATGGGGACAATGCCAACGCATTGGAACGATTCCGTTCTGTCGCCATCCTTGATGCCCCGAGTTTCGACCTCGTGCCACTCCTGCATGAACTCGGGGATATTGCCTTTGCCAATGAAGCATACGATATAGCAGCGGATAACTACCAACTGATTCTCACCTATTACCCAGATCACCCCGACGTATCCGTGTTGAAATATCTCACCGGCTTCCTACTCGTCGAAGAACTGGAGAATCCCAGTGCCGGATTATCCCTTCTCGAAGCTGCAATCACAGATTATCCCGACATGGCGTTCCACGAAAAAGCACTTTTCCTGATTGGAAAACTACAAGCAGATATGGGTCAGCAGGAAAATGCGCTCCATACCTTAGACAGATTTGTTACCCACTATCCAGAGAGCGAATGGATTTATGAAGCACACCTCATCCGTGCATCGACCTACTTAAAATTGGGTAGACTGGAAGCAGCGGCGAATGAAGCGATTCACGTCAGCGAGATTAGTGAAGATGCGGCGATAAAGGAACAGGCAAAAAAGATCTTGGATCAGACGAAATGGACGGTTTACACCGACGCAAGCGGGCTCCCCGACAACCACATCCAAACCATGACGACCGATGGCACCCGGCTCTGGATCGGAACACCAAAAGGGTTGATGCTCTTCGAGACTGCGTATGACAAATGGATACCGTTTGAACCCGTTGCCGAACTTATTAACACTGCTTTGGGAAATGTGCCGGATGTTACAGCCATCGCAGCAAACTCGCAAGAAACGTGGATCGGTACGCGTTCCCAAGGCGCGATTCACTACAGTCATCTAACGGGTAGAATCATAAACTATTCCCCAGCAGAAGGATTTCCTGCCTGGATTAAGGACATAAAAATGGATGCAGCGGAGATTTGGTTCGCCACAGACGCCGGCATCATACGACGGATCCGCGGCAGCGTTGACCCGTTTCTCTATTACAATACCCATAATAGTCTTTTACCAGCAGACAACATTGAGACCTTGTTGCTAACGCCTCAAACGGTTTGGAGTGCTTCAGCAGCAGGAGATGTCATCATGTTCGACCGGGAAAAAGAGGAGTGGGACTCCTATCACTCTACAGAAATCCGAGCCGGTATGAAGGTTGTAGGACTTGATATTGCAGAAGAGCAGTTGCTCTTTACATGGTTCAATGCCGATGAAAAATCCAACGGTTACTTTCGAGCAGACATGGACGGCAGCAATGGAAAATCGACGACACTTGACACAGGTATAGAAAATGAAAACGATTTAAGGCATATCTACATCAGAGGCGCTCTGGATACTTCACCTATACCGAAAGCGGAACCGGAGCCCTTACCGGAAGAAACACCGGATCCGACGCTCCCTGAATTTTCATCAGAAGCAGACGGATTAGAAATTGAACCGGAAACGGAAGGGTTAGAAACTGAACCCCCTCCGCCCACGCCACAAATTCCGTTGGTCTTGTGGATAGCAACGAATAAAGACCTGTATACACACCAGACGCGTTCTGCCGATGTATGGCAGTACACAACGACACCTCAGATACTCACGGGTGAATTGATAGTAAAATCTCTCGTTGTAGTGAACAATAGAGTCTGGTTAGCGACTTCCAATGGCTTAGCAACCATGAACGCGCAATAAGCTTCCTCGGTGAACGCCTTGCCTTAACCACAAGGTAAATTTAAAAAATGCAACCAACATGCACAAAACTTATTACACGTTGGGCATCGACTGAACCCACGCAGATCGAAGACGAGTTGGTTGTTGAGGAACCACTTGAGATTCGGGTGGGACAACAGAGTTTGATCGTTGTGATGCGGACCCCTGGACACGACTTTGAACTCGCCGCGGGGTTTCTTTATACGGAAAGCCTCATCGCTTCCGGTGATGACATCGAAATCATTGCCTACTGTGATGAAGATCCCTCTGAAACGGAGTCTTCTGGTTTATCGCCGTTGCAGAATATCGTCAACGTTCGTCTTACGGAGGAACTGGACCTCGATGCCGAATCGGGGTGGCAGCGGAATTTCCATGCAAATGCGAGTTGCGGACTCTGTGGCAAAATGACGATTGAATCCGTTAGACAGCAGGTGCAACCGCTGAATTCAGGGTTCCATGTCAATCACACGCTTTTCTATAAACTCAACGATCGGTTAAGAAAAGCGCAATCCGTTTTTGAAAGGACGGGTGGGCTCCACGCCGCTGGATTATTCGACGAAAACGGTGAACTCCTGATTATCAGGGAGGACATAGGCAGACATAACGCTGTCGATAAAGTGATCGGACACGCCTTACTAACTGACTTGGTGCCGCTGGATCGATATATCTTGATGGTCAGTGGACGCGCCAGTTTTGAAATCGTCCAGAAAGCGCTTTTTGCACGTATCCCGATTATCGTCGCTGTCTCAGCGGCATCTACACTCGCTGTAGATCTCGCCACAGAGGGTAACCTTACCTTGATAGGTTTCATGCGGGGGCAGAGTATGGCGGTCTATAGTTGCCCAGAACGTGTTCAGTGTCAATAAGGAAATCGGGCTTACAAAGCCCTCCCACAAAGGCGCGTCGGGTAGTTTTTGCTATCTTTTTGGGATGCCGTGTCTCTATAGGGATAAAAGGAAATCGGGCTTACAAAGCCCTCTTACAAAGGAGCGAAACTCTTATGTTAAGCATTTTAAACGGCATCCAAGGGCTCGTCAACCTTCTATTCTTCGTAGCGATTGTTGGGACTTTGGTGGTCTCGTGGATATATGCCAGTCGATTGCAGAAACAGTATGGTGCCGCCTTTCCGTGGAACAAAACAGCCCTTATCGTTGGGATTGAAGTCCTACTTTGGATCGGATTTAACTTTTTCTGGGAAATTTTTGAAGCGTTCTGGCTGCCAATTACGATTGTTGCCATTATTGTTATTGTGTTTATCTCGCGAAAGAAGCGAAAATACGTTTGACAGAAATGGCTGTGACGGGGCAGTAGTCTTGCATTCTGGCCCGTCCATCAAAAAGATTTAAACAGACTTTAGTTTGCTGGATGTCCTTTAATAACGGAGAAACTTACTATGAAAGTGCATGAGTTCACACTCATTTTAACGACTGAACCTACTGAGGAGGAGGCTGATAGGTTATTTGGCGTTTTTAACGACGCGACACTCGCCACAAGTGTCGGTGTTCCGCAAATTCGCTTTCACCGGGAAGCTTCATCCTTAGAGGAGGCTATTGATTCTGCCCTGATGAATGTTACAGAATCAGGTTTTGAGGTCATCCGGATCGAAATTGAGCCTCAGTTAGTGACCCAAAGCACGCATCGGCTCCAAAGCCAAGTCGCCCCCTAAATTTTCTAAGATTGAAGCCATCTATCGCAAATAGGGGCGAGCGTATAGTAATAGTGGTTTATCTATTGGTGCCCCGCAGCTGATGAGAGGAAAAACATAATGAGTCGGACAGGGAGAGCCGTGGTCGCGCACGGCAAAGATTTTGAAATTCGCGAATACCCGGTTCCCGAGCCTGAACCTAACACGGTGCTGCTCCGTCAGGAATTAGCAGGAATCTGCGGAACTGACCTTCACAACTGGCAGAACGGCTTCCAACAGGAAGTTTTACTTGGACATGAAAACGTCGGTATTATTGAAGCAATTGGTGAAGGCGTGGAAACCGATTATGTAGGTAAACCGGTTAAAGAGGGAGACAGAGTTATCTTCGCACCGGGAACAAACTACGGTGCTTATGGCTTTCAGTGGAATCCAGATGAGGCACCACACTTTCGCGGCGGGTTTGCGGATTATATGTATCTCAACTATCCAAACACGTGCTTCATGAAGACGGATGCGTCGCCTGAGGTTGCTGTGCTCACAGAGCCGTTCACTATCGGTGTTCACGCCGCAATGCGAGGCGAGATAAAACTCGGAGATACTGTCGTCGTTCAGGGTTCGGGTGCTATCGGGCTTGTGACGCTTGCGTGTGCGAAATTGAGTGGTGCCGCAAAAGCGATTATGGTCGGCGGACCTGCTGGACGCTTGGAACTCGCGAAACGCCTTGGTGCCGACGTAACGATTAACATTGAGGACGTAACGTCTGTCGAAGAGCGAACGGAACTCGTGAAAGCGGAAACACCACGCAAAGAGGGAGCGGACGTTGTTTTTGAATGTGCGGGTTTTCTCCCTGCCACGCCGGAAGGCTTAGGGTACACGCGACGGAGTGGTACTTTTGTTGAGGTCGGGCATTTCGTGGATATGGGGTCGATTGACTTTAATATTAACCAATTGCTGATGCGTAAAAATCTGCGTGTGGAGGCTATCTGGGGCAGCAGCTACGAACACTTCGTCCGTGGTTTACCCCTCCTTGAACAGAGTGGACTGCCCTTTGCTGACATGATTAGTCATCAACTCCCGCTCTCACAGGTCGCAGATGGTTTCCATGCCCTCAATGGGGACTACCGTATTAAGGGTGAAACAGCGATTAAAATTGCGGTTCGAGCCGATTTTTAAATTATATTTTTAACTATTAAATATGGACCGTGCCTTCGTTGTCGGCACGGATACACAATTGGTTCAGAACCTCTTTGAAGTCTGAAAAGGTTTATTGAGGATAGGAGCCGTGCCTTCGTTGTCGGCACGGATACACAATTGGTTCAAAATCTTTTTGAAGTCTGAAAGGTTTGTTAAGGATTGGAATTCTGCAAGGACAGATTTTTCAAGTAGACACAAAATGCGTGCTGGTATTGCGCGCCCACAGGAGACATAATTAATGGCAAAAACGTATCGCGTCGGCTTTGCATCCCTTGTACATGACCATGTATGGGGTGAACTTCGTCACTGGAAGGCACATCCGAACGTTGAAATCGTCGCAGCAGGCGATGTCAACGCGGAATTACGCGCCCAGTTCAGCGCAGAAGTCGGTATCAACAACATCTATAACTCTTGGCAAGAGATGGTAGAGAAAGAGGAATTAGACATTGTTCAAGCAGCATCGGAGAACAATGCGGGTGCTGACATCGTCGAGGCAACAGCGGCGAAAGGTATCCACGTCGTATCCGAAAAACCGATGGCGGCGCGTCTCTCGCAAGCGGATCGGATGCTTGCCGCATCGGAGAACGCTGGCACCCTGTTGATGGTAAACTGGCCCACGGCATGGAGTCCAGCACTCAACACCGCAATGAACCTCATCAAAGACGGAGCAATCGGTGACATTTTCTATTTCAAGTGGCGTTCCGCACACAACGGACCGATGGAAATCGGATGCTCCCGCTACTTCTATGAGTGGCTCTACGACGAAGAGAAGAATGGTGCAGGGGCATTGATGGATTACTGCTGTTATTGCGCGGATATGTGTGCCTATCTCCTCGGTCTGCCACAGGAGGTAACGGCGTTTCGGGCCACCTTCGTCAAAGATTATCCGATTCCTGACGACAACGCCGTCATCCTCATGAAATACGGCAATGCGTTCGGACTCACGGAAGCATCTTGGACCCAAAAGGTCGGTTATATCACACCGAATCCGGTGGTCTATGGCACTGAGGGTGCGCTGATGGTCAGCGGTAACGAAGTTCATCTGCATCCTGCAAATGGTGACGCTGAAGTGGTAACGCCTGAACCCCTCCCAGAAGGCAAGCGCAACGCGGCGGAATACTTCATCCACTGTTTAGAGACAGGCGAACCCATTGAAGGATTGTGCAATGCCAAGGTGAGTCGAGATGCCCAAGAGATCCTCGAAGCGGGATTGGTGTCGGCGGATAGTGGGCAGGTCGTTAACTTGCCAATGTCGTAAAGTATTACGGGTGCGGTTTCAGGCCGCGACCATAGGAACGTCAGGAGAAATTTATGAGCAATAGGATTCCAATTGCGTTACAACTGTATTCGGTTAGAGATGATTGTGCAGGCGACCTCTCTTTAACGCTTCAAGCGGTCGCACAGATGGGTTATGAAGGTGTTGAGTTCGCTGGTTACTATGACCGGACCGCTGAAGAATTACGCGGGATGTGCGATGACCTCGGATTGAAAGTTGCCGGAACGCATACAGGGATAGATACACTTCTCGGTGATGAACTCGCCAAAACGGTTGCGTTCAACAAGGGCCTCGGCAACCCGTATCTGATTGTGCCGGGACTCCCTGCGGCGTATCAAAGTTCGCAACAAGCGTGGCTCGACACAGCAAAACTCTTCAACGACATTGCCGAAAAAATCGCTGATGCGGGGATGTTTACGGGTTACCACAATCACACGGGTGAATTCACACCGCTGGAAGGCGGAATTCCGTGGGATACATTCGGCAAGAACACTCGTGAGGATGTTGTGATGCAAATTGACATCGGTCATGCCCTTCGCGCCGGTGCCGACCCTGTGTCGTATATTGAACGCTATCCGGGTAGATCGAAATTGGTGCACCTGAAAGAGTATGCCTCCACGAATGACAAGGCAAACGTGGGTGAAGGTGAGATTCCGTGGGAGGCTGTGTTCCATGCCTGTGAAACCGTTGGTGGCACGGAGTGGTACATCGTTGAACAGGAAAGTTACGCCTACCCGCCGCTTGAATGTGCTGAACGCTGCATCGAAAATCTACGAAAGATGGGCAAATTTTTTTAATTTACCTTGCGGTTCGGTAAGGAAAGTTAGGATGTTGATGTTCTTCTCCGTAGACCCGCTTTCCACTTCGTTTCAAGCTGCGCGCTTTTTATGCTAAAATCTAAAAATAGGTTGCCCCTTAAAGGACAGCGACCTACCAGTCGTTCCGATAGTGTTGAAACAGATCTTTTGCTCTGGTGGGAAGATTTTTATCTTCCCATCTTCGAGTACGTGCTCCCGAAAATGGGGAATCTGGAAGGGAAAAAGGTCCTGGAACTCGGTACCGGTACTGGTGGCACTGCGACGCTGCTGGCGAAACGGGGTGCTTCTGTTGTCGGCATAGATTTACTGCCCTTTCGGCTTGCTGAAGCGCGGGCGCGCGCAGCGGAACACAACGTCGCTGAGGCAGTTAATTTTGCACTGATGGATGCGATGCATCTCGCCTTTCCCGATAATACCTTCGATTTTATTATTTCCAAATCCGTATTGGTTTTCACAGACCATAAACACGTTGCGAAAGAGTGCTATCGCGTTCTCAAACCGGGCGGAAAGGCGATCTTCATGGAAAACATGCGTCATCACCCGATGGTGTGGCTGTACCGAAAAATGTTCCTGAAGTATTCCGGTAAACTGCGTTACTTTTCAGTGAGGGACATTAAAACCGTCGGTGCTGAATTTGGGAAGTTGGAGCATCGTGAGTTTCATCTCTCCGCGGTGAGTGCCCTGTTCTGGCAGAAATGCATTTCTATCCCACTATTTTATCGGTGGAACCTTCGCATCCTCAAAGCGATTGATATAACTTTCCTGAAATGCCTCCCATTCCTCAAACGGTTCTGTTGGATCACCGCAATGATTTGCCACAAAGATTAGAAATTATAATTCATCTCTGAAAGCTGGTAAAAAAAGGACTTATCAACGTATGCCAGCATGCCATCCTTGTATGCGATCCGTCCTGTTTGCTGTCGTTCCCTGCGTGGAAGCCCCTTAAACAAACCACCATCAGGTGAATGTTTATATTGGGTTCCTGCCTTCTTTGCTTTTTACGGGAACGAACATGTCGTAGAACTCCTTTTGCCCAAAATGTCAAGCTCACGAAAACAAAAAGGGCGACTGAGGAGTTCAGTCGCCCTTTTTGTGAAAGGAAAATCCTTTACATGAAAACGCTTGCTTAATCCGAAATTGGGTTTGATACGTTTAGCCAAATCAAGGCTTGAAGAAATTCGACATCTTCCCCAAGAGGTGTAATACTATTTCTCGCGGGTTGAACGGACGCAAATCATGTGCCGCATCTTACAACCCATTTTTTCGCACGTCGTATTTTTGCCACGAATATGAACGGGGAAAGAACGTCCGAACGCCGATGAACACTGAAAACCAATAATTTTTGACGCTTAGTACCCGGCTTTGATTTCCCCCCATGAGGTAGCAAGCTTATCTGCCGGCTCAACAGCAAAGGGATTCCCAATCACCTTAACGTCAAGTTCGACGAACTCATAAGTCGGTGGGTCTGTTTTACTGGCTTCGTGTGAATGCCCACTTCCCTTATCGGTCCACGAATCCCACTCCGGCTCGTCCGGAATATCGGTGTTTGATTCACGGGCAACTTCGACGCCGTTAATCCAAATCACACAACCATCGTCAAAGTCTGCTCCTAGCTCAACTTTGCTATTTGACCTGATGGACTTGACCTCGAAGATAGCGCGGCTGTAGACCATTGCATGAGTTCCATTACCAATGATCAGATTGTCATCCCCGTCACCGTAACCGACACCGTATTCGCCCTTTTCCCAATCTTTATCGTCAAATTTTGGTTGTGTCCAGCCGGTGGGATCTTTATCCGAAGGGATATTCTCCAAAGGCTGAATTGCAGTGCACTTGTGGCCTTCATCGACCACGATTTTACCATCAATTTTCAACTGAATAATTAAGGTTAAATCACTGCTGCCGGCTGAATCGTTGACAGCCGCTCCAGCAATGAGATTGTCTCCTTTGGCAATCGGCGCCTTTTCACCACTTGCTTCAAGTAGCGCATTAGCGGGCATTATTAATGATGCAATCATCAAAATAACGATGCCTGCCTGAATAATCAGTTTCATGATTTGGTCCTCCTTCAGAACCAGGACAAAGACCGCCAAAAATGGCGTGTGTTTTTTGGAAAACATAAACTTCAAAGATATTATAAACCATATGGGACTTACGCAAAGCGGTGATAAATCGCCGCACTACGAACCGGGGTAAAAGTTTCCCAGGGGGTGTCTTCTCAACGCACGGATTCCGCGCGGCGTAACGACTCGAGGCAATCCGATCGGAATCAGATTGCCGTTGCTTATGAAGTTGTTTAAAGGGGAAATACTTAACGGAAATAAAGTGAGAGGGGGGGGTAAATCGCTGATGCTGATAACAATACAGCGCAGCCGGACGCAAAACCGCACAACACCGGTAACCTATCGGTGTAGGTCTCACAAATAGGCATAGGTGTCACACATCGGCTGTGGAAATCAAAACTTCGTTTCGTCATGAGCTCTACCCCCTGAAAAACATCGTGCGATTGACGCACGAACCCTACCTTCACGGGACATTTTACGCTACATTTCAACATACGAAACTTTAGTAAACACGAGCAACGCGGGCAATCTTTATAAGTATACCACATTTCTACAAGAGATGCAAATTTTTTTTGTTACCTTTTGATTTTAAAAGACGTTATAACTATGGCTTGTGCTATGCATAAACATAACTCTACCAAGACTTACGCAATTTTGACGATATGATGCCCTGTTAGAGGGAGAACCGTAAAAAAACACAGATGTTCTTGTGGAGAACCCAACCTAACAGGTTATGCTACGAAAGAGCAACGTGCGTAAGTCCTATAACGTTATAAGTCAACCTTTATTTGTGTATTTTTTTATTACGTTTTAACCCAATGTAACGTAAAACTTACGTTAAGTATTTACTTGAGGTTGTCCGTACCGAGTTACATGTCGTTGCGACCGGCAGCACTTACGAGGCTGTTACAGTAGATGAGGTTTCTAATCTTACTTGCGTTGTGCCACCATTTTCTGAGCAGATCCAAATCGCCACCTTCCTTGACCGGAAGACGAAACAGATTGACGAGCTCATCCGCATCAAAGAACGACAGATAGAACTGCTGCAGGAACAACGCACCGCACTGATAAATCAAACAGTGACAAAAGGAGCAAAATAGATGTCCGAAACGAGGGGTAGACCCTACCCGTATTTCAACCAATTATTGAAAAGTGGTTTGAGTCGTTCGGGGAGGTTTCCTAAAAAAGTGGGTTCGTTGAGCCATTCTTGACTGGTTGGACTCTGTGGATTTGAGGGTTCATTTTCCGAAGGTGCAGTGAGAACAGCATAGTGGAGGGTCTGCCGTTTTGCCTCAGAAAGGTTGCATCCTTTGTGGAGCAGGCTTGAGTTGTAAAAGACGATGTCACCGGCTTTCAGTTCGACGACCCGTTGGTCCGGCATCGCTGCCTTTGGGGTTTGTCGTATAACAGTACGCTCAGCATCTGTGAGTTCACGCCGATGGCTACCCGGGACGATGTAAAGGGTTTCATCGTCATAAAGCGCACCGTTGAGTTGGACGTGGGTTCTGAGCCGACTCTGGAGGGTTTCCAGCGGGACCTCCCCATCGGGTGCAGAATCGCGATGCCAGTTGATGTGATACGGTTTCCGTTCGGAACTGACGAGGAGCGTGCAAAGGTGATACCTTAACCTTTGCCCGATAAGTGCTTCAATGACATCTAATATCTGGGGGTGTGCCAGCGCGTCAACGAGTGCTTGCTCACGAATGCTTGGATGAAAAATGTTATTGACCCCCCAGATATCATCGCGTTCACCATCTATATAGCGCAAGTGATCAGCGTGTAAACCTTCAACACGGCACTTGTGGAGGATCCGATCAATAGCACTCCGATAGATGCGGATGTCGGTTTCAGAGAGTGCCCCCCTACGAATGACATAGCCATTTTCAACGAAGGCATCAATTTCTGACTGGGTTAGCATTTTAGGTCTCCTCACGATACGATAATGGTCTCTACGTCGAATTGTCTGGACAGTAGAGGTCATTAAATTCAATTTCGTTTCCGTCCGGATCAAAGATGAAGAAAGCTCGGCATTTACCGCGCGGGTCATCAAAATTAAAAGGTCCGCGAGTTTGATACGGCAAAGCAGCGAATTGTTTGACGAGTTGATTAATTCGATCAGTGCTTGTCACAAAGGCGAAGTGCATGGGTCCCCCTGCATCATGCCCCGGGGATCCAGCCTCTTTGAGGACAAGATGCCCATTGTCCAAGTAGATATAAAGTTGGCGATTGTTGCGCTCGACGACTTCAAATCCGAGTAGATCCCGATAGAAATCTGCTGCGCGTTCAAGATTGGCGACTTTAACGAAAACCTCTCCAATGCCGTAATATCCGTTCATCGTTTATCTCCTTCCGAGACTATGGTATCTGAGAAACAAAAAGGCTCTGGACTGATGAAATCCGGAGCCTTGTGTTTTAGGCTATCAACTGAATGCTTGATGGTTAATCCGCTAACTCGCGAGGGTTACTTAGCGGTGATGATGATAGGATTTAACTTTTCCCCACGTAGTGGCTAACTTGCCTTCCGCTTTGACAGCAAGTGCCTTTTCTGGACGTTCACCACTCCCGAGTGCCTCGACTTCATCTTCAGTGAGGGCGCGGTCCCAGAGGATAACATCGTCGATGATACCATCAAGGAACGTATCGTTGCCATCATTGCCCTCGAGACCTCGACCTGCCCCGAGTTCCAACGGACGATCTTTGAACAGATTGTAGGGTTCCGGCGCGAGTTTCGGATTTTGTTGGCCACTCACAGGTATTTCGGTTTTTCCGCCCTCTGGCGTTACGTATCCAATTGCTTCTTCACCATCTACCGTTTGGCAGAGATGGAACCACCTATCGGCTTCAATGGCACCATCCGTGGCGAACCAGTTTTCAGCACCGCCACTTGTTGTTCCCCACGTCAGCCCGGTATCACTGGTCGTTACTATTCGGAAGGTGAAGTTTGCACCCCACCCGACCTTTTCGCCTTTCCAAACACCGGAGTGGTTTCTTCCCTCGCGGACATAGAGCCAATAGGAGACAGTATGTGCTCCCTCAATAACTGACTCAAGATTAGCGTTAAATTCAATATCCGCCCGTGAATCCTGATTCCCATCAACATCCAACGCCTTGCCAAATTTACCATCATCCGTGATTGTAGCACCCTTAAAGAGTTCACCGTGTGCATCAGCAATGGCATCCGTTACCTTGCCATCGTCAAAGGTCCAAGCGGCGACAACGCCATCATTTAGGTCTGCGAACGCAGAGCCTGAAATGCCGATCATTAACGTAGCGATAGCGAGTATAGAAATAGATAGTTTCACTTAAATTCTCCTCCTTTAGTGGATTTTAGCAATAGATAACACCAACTGAACTCTACAAGAAAAGTCTATGAGATTTGTGTCATCTACGCCGGTCTTTATTTTCGTAAGAGATTTAACGAAAAAGTGAACCTTTTGCAAAAATATTCGTCTAAATAAATGAACGCAAAACAGAAACGCCTCCTTGGGCATTGGGGATTATAATCCGAGTAACCTCAATTATTGGTATAGGCACTTAAATATTTTGCGTGTTAAATCTATGGACTGCTCCTTTTTGTGTTTGCTGTGTGGTGTAGTATAAACACTTTAAAGGAGTTCCCATAGGTTTAACTATTTCATAACAATTAATTACAATATTTTACTATTTTAGTCAAGAAAAAAATAACATTTTATTGTGACCTAATTTCCTCTCCCTCAACTGCGATCAATCGCTGATTCACGGAAAGGTCGGTTGCGGTATCAACGATCCCACTGTTCCAACGGATTTCCAATAGGTCGATGCGTTCAGCATCCTTCACTCCGAAATGAACGCGAAGGTCACTGAATGCGAGATAACTCCCACTACTTTTCACCTCTGCATACTGTGTGCGTTCGTCCCCATCCAATGTTCGGAAGACGACTTTGATACGTGCGCCGATACCGGAACGGTTGCTTTTCGTGCCGACGGCTTGCACCTGTATCCAGTTATTTCGATTGCCACCCTCGTTTTTCAGGAGATCGACGGTCTGATTCCAGTTCGTGACAAGGATATCAATGTCGCCATCGTTGTCATAATCTCCGAAAGCGGCGGCACGGCTGGTTTTACGGAGTGCGAATCCCTCTCCCATCGCTGCCGTGACATTCTCAAATTTCCCATCCCCTAAATTCCGAAAGAGTAGGTTCTGCTGTGGTGTCGTCGTGGATCGATCCACCTCGGCGATGTTATCCATCGTATGTCCATTAGCGACGAATATATCTTTGTAACCGTCGTTATCGTAATCGAGAAAACCGATGCCCCACCCGAGGTAACGATGTGTGTGTTCAGCGATCCCAGCAGGAATGGTGGCATCCATGAAAAAGTTGTCGCCTTCATTGTGATAGAGGGTATTCGTTTCGTTCTGGAAGTTACTGACGGTGAGATCCAACTTACCATCATTATCGTAATCTGCGAAGGCGACCCCCATCCCGGCTTCCGCTTTTCCCATATCACTGCAGCTGACCCCGGAGAGCAAACCCGCCTCTTCAAAGGTGCCGTCCCCGCGATTTTCAAACAGGAAATTGAAATCCTGATCGTTGGCGACATAGATGTCTGTATCACCATCGTTATCGCTGTCTCCAATGGCAACGCCGAGACCGTGTGCAGCTGGGACGTTTAACAAACCGCTTTGTTCGGTTAGATTGATAAAAGTGCCATCCCTGTTGTTCCGATATAATACATCTGGTTGCGGAAGATAAGAACTGGGACCACAGTAAACGGCGATGTTGTGTCGATAACACGGTTTATTCGCATCAAGGGTGTATTTCGCATAATTGCTCACATAGAGTTCAAGAAACCCATCGTTGTCAAAGTCAGCAAAGGCACAACTCGTCCCCCATCCGGTATCCGCGACCTGTGCGGCAGGTGCGACATCCGTGAAAGTGCCGTCTCCATTATTACGATAAAGCGCGTTGTCGCCGAAGTTGGTTAAATAGAGATCTATGTCGCCATCGTTATCGTAATCGCCGGTAGTAGCACCGACACCGTAGCGGGTATCGCCGACACCCGCGAGGCGGGTGACATCTGTAAAAGCGCCATCACCGTTGTTGTGGTAGAGAACGTTCGTTGGGAGTGGCGCAGCTACCTGCTCTCCCTGCGGACGGGCATTGATAAGGTAGATGTCCAGATATCCATCGTTATCATAATCGAAGAAGCCGCCCCCGGACCCGTATTGCTCATTAAAGAGGCGTTTGCCGCTTTCGCCGTCGGTATGCTTGAAGTGAATCCCAGACGCTTCCGCAACTTCAACAAATGTGACAGCGTCTGCCGCAGACGACACGAGAAAGGCACATATAAGGACAGAAAAACGAAGGTAGCACATCACTGCTTTTTTGCCTCCTCCATCGCCTGCCGAATCTCGTTCAAGCGGTCTTTGTAGGCGGTATTTTTGGGTTCTAAATCAATTGCGCGTAAGATAGATTGTTCCGCCTGCGTGTATGCCCCAGAGCGGTAGTATGCGTAAGCGAGCGTATCCAAGCGAGCGGCATTCACGTCCAACGCGACAGCCCGTTCCGCCAATTCAACAGCGCGCTGCAAATGTTCGCCTTGTGAGGCGTAAAGCCATGCGAGATTGTTATGCGCATCCGCTGAGTTTTCATCCACGGTAATCGCTTGCGTAAATGCGTGAATAGCCTCTGGGACCTGCTTCTGTTTTAGACGAAGCACGCCCTGTCGCACCCACGCTTTTGCGTCATTGGGATGGATGGCTATCAATTGTTGGTAAACAGCAATCGCGTCGGCAAACCTGTGTTGTTGTGCGTAGGTTTCCGCGAGTCCATAGTAGGCCGGGGTTAAATTTTTATCCCGTTGAATCGCGGTTTGAAGGTAAGTCTGTGCTTCGGCGAACTTCCGTTGACGAGCGTGCAGCCAACCGAGGTGAAGATGTGCCTCTGCATCTGTATCATCAAGTGCAATCAGGCGTTGAAAAGCGGAGACTGCTTCCGCTAACTGTCCGGTCTGCATGTAAAGTCCACCCAAATTGTGATAGAGTTGGAGTGTATTGGGATGCAACGCTGTAGCGATTTGATAAACACGAATCGCTTCCTTACGATTGCCCATTTCAATGTGTGCCTCTGCTAATTTCACACGCGGTTCCAAGGCAGTCGGTTGTTCCAACAAGCGTCTGCGATACCGGTTCGTCTGCTCGTTATAGGTTTTCACCCGTTGGAAAGCGGTCATCAGGTTTTTCGCTTCCGCCAGATTCTGTAAGGCATCGGGGTTAGAAACCCCTCCTACGGAACTCCGTCCCAAACGCCGATACACGAGTCCGAGGTTGTAATGGGTTTCAGCGTGATATGGTGCAAGCGTAAGTGCCTTTTGGTAATATCGAACGGCTTCCTCTAATCTGTCCTGTAGGAACGCAATCCTACCCAATCCGTGATAGACCGGGACGAGGTTCGTATCCAGTGCGAGTGCCTGCTGATACATTCGCTGCGCCAACGCCAACTTCCCTCTTTGTAGGTATGTATCCGCGAGTCGGAAAAAGGGTTCGGGATTCTTTGGTAGCATAGCGACGGCGTGCTGTCCGTGGTTTTCAGCGTCTGCAAACCTGCCTTGGGAATGGTAAAGTCTCGCCAGACAGACATGGGCAACACCGTGCGTTTGAGGGGAGGCAGGTAATTCCAGTGCGCGAAGATATGCCGCTAACGCCTCGTCGGTTTGTTCTTTGAACCTGTAAGCTGCACCGAGTTCGCAGTACGCCGCGGCATTTTGTGGGTTCACCTGTAAGACCCGCTGAAAATCGGCGATTGCCTCGTCGTAAAGCCCTAATTGGAGTGCACGCATCCCGCGGGCATAATATTTGGACTGTTCATCGCCAGATCCGTGATGGGTTTGTTGTGCGGAAACCAGCGATACTGCGAAACAGAAGACGAGGAGGGTCACTTTTCTAATTTTATCTTGCGGATGAATAATGCGGGTTTCATCTTTGACGTACCTTCTCACGAGCCGCCCTCCGCTACGCTTACAGGCTTGGGTTTCATATTAATTCCCTTCCGTAGACCAAGCCTCTGAATGATATACCAATTCGTCTGCAATAATTGTCGCCAGCAGATTGAGTTCGCATTCTGCTGTATCCCATTCAAAGAGAATCAGGTTTGTCTGTGCCTCTACGCGTTTTTTTGCGTCAAGGAAACGCATCGGTTGTAGGGTAGCGAGCGAAACTGCTTCTTTTAGGGAGATACCTGCAAACCGAACACTGTTCTCAATACCGCGTGCCAATTCAATGGCAGAACCTGCGAGATACTCTGTCCCGACCAACCGGACACACCGTTCTGCGGTCAACTCCACCGATTTTCCTGCAAACTGATAGATACCGGGTCGCATTCCCGCTAAAGCGACAGCATCGCTGACCAGAAGGCACCGATCCAGCGTCTTTGCACGTATCATTGACTTGGCGACAGTAGGCGGTAGGTGGTGTCCATCAACAATGAGGCTTGCCCAGAGTTCATCAGCACCGAGTTGCTCCCAAATATAATTCGGATGGCGACGGATTAAGGCGTGCGCTCCATTGCCGAGATGTGTAGAAAGTTTCGCACCAGCGTCAATTGCCGCTCGAATATCGTCCGCTGAAGCAGCCGTGTGTCCCAATGCGACGATAACCCCATTCGCGATTAGTTTTTCAATAAACGGAATGGCACCCTTTTTCTCAGGGGCAAGCGTTACGATTTTGATTTGCCCTTCGGCAATATCCTGCCACCGCTGAAATTCGTCCCAATCCGGTTCTCTCACATGCTCTAACGGGTGTGCTCCCCGCGGTCCATCCTCTGCGGAGATATAGGGTCCCTCCAAGTGAATTCCAAGCACTGAGTGGGCAACACGTGAATCCACTTCACACGCTTTCAGAATGGCACGCAGGGAATTACCGATTCCCTCGAAAGAACCCGTTACAACTGTCGGACACAAAAAACCGGTGCCGACTCGCCACAGGGCGTGGACCATTGCAGATACATCTTCCGACGTAACGGTAGCGACATTGAGGTCGAATCCGGCGAAACCGTTCACCTGAATATCTACCAACGCGGGTGCGATCCATACCTCGCTGTTGACGGCGTCTACTTCGCGAATTGTTTGAACGCGCCGGTCAGTCAGGACGATTTCGGTAGGGATGTTATCGAAAAGTGTATGTCCATTGAATTTCATATTTTTTTAGCAGGCGGCATTCAGCGCGGAATAGAAGACTGAAAGTCCCTTGGATGGAAGAATGGAAAGATAGGTGTCCGACCGTGCGACCCTCCACCCGAGCCTTACTCCGCAAACACTGAAGATTCTCAATGGTTTCTATAATACCTGAAAACGGATTTGTTACCAAGAAAAAAGAGTTGCATTTTTTGGAGAAATTCAGTTAAAGTATATTCAGGACTATCTGAGCCAGTTTTGACCAGGATTTATATGATTTATGTGATTACCATAATGATGGAATCTTCGATAATCATGGAAAATCTTAAAACTATAAAGAAATTACAGACGAGACGGGCGAGGCGACCTCGCCCCTACGAACCCCCTTCCGTTAAAGGATAAGGTTACTCAATTGTCGCCTTTACCATAACAAATTGGATGTGGAGGACAAGATGGAATATTTAGCTTATGGAAAAACGGGTTTAGAAATCTCACGCCTCTGTTTCGGGGCAGGACATCTCAACAACACCTGCGAAAACTATGAAGCCGGCGGTAAACTGATGTTGAAAGCACTTGACGAAGGGATTACGTTCTGGGATACCGCCGAAGGTTACGGCAGTCAACCGCATCTCGGAGCGGCAGTCCGTCAGATTGCTCGGGATGAAGTCATCATCCAAACGAAAACCGGCGCGAAAGATTATGAGGGTGCCAAGGCAAGCATTACACGTTCTCTTCAGGAAATGCAGACGGATTACTTAGATGTTCTCTTATTGCACGGTATCTCCTCACCTGAAGATTTAGAATCGCGAGAAGGCGCACTCGAGGCGTTCCGAGAAGCAAAAGCGGCTGGCAAAATCCGAGTTATTGGCTGTTCTACACACCTATACACAGGTCCAGTGATGGACGCAGTGATTGAGCATCCGGAACTTGATGTCATTTTGACGACAGCGAACAAAGAGGGTAAGATGTTAGAAGGCGGTCCCTTTGATCGGCATCTGGAATACATTGAACGCGCGTATTCGCTCGGTAAAGGCATCAGCATCATGAAGGTTATTGTTGCGGGTAATATTCCAGAGGCAGATATGCCGGAATGGATTGAGTGGGGTTTTAACCTCGAAACGGCACATGCGATCAACCTCGGTATCAGCGATTATCACCACATCACGTTGGATGTCAGGCTTGCACGTGCGAGTGCGAGACGACGTTTGATACAACGTAAAGCGGCTTAAATGGAGTTTCCAATCTTACCGAACCGCAAGGTAAATTAGAGTCGGATGTGCATTTAGAAAAGCGCGTAGCCCGTAACGTAGTGGAGGGCGGATGTACGGAGCGGAATGTCCCCTATCCAAACCCGCCTGACCGAACCGCAAGGAAAACTAAAAATATTGAAGCAACTACGCGGCAAACCGCTCAAAGACTTTCTGAAGCAGGTGAAACCGCCGGAAAGAGAACTGGTTTTTATCTTACAAGACGTCCAAGACCCGGTGAATGTCGGTTCCGTATTTCGGATAGCGGACGCGTGCCGTGTGAAAGAACTGATTTTGACAGGTATCAGCGCACAACCGCCCCATCCACTGGTGCGCAAAGTGGCGCGCGGGAAACACCGACGGGTCAAATGGCGATACACAGAGCAGGCAGCGGACGCGATTGCATCGCTGAAAGCCGATGGCTACACGAGCTGCGCTTTAGAAGTTACTGCGCAATCCATCCGTTATGATGAGATAGACTATCCAGACAAAATCTGTCTTATCGTAGGGCATGAGGACCACGGGGTAACGAAACGAACGCTTGCTGCCTGTGACAGGATCATTTATCTTCCGATGTATGGCGCGGGTGCCTCATTGAACGTTCATGTCTCGCTCGGTATCGCCGCCTACCACATCTTACATCAATTTTAATTTTACCTTGCGGAGGAACTACGTGGGCTTGGACTATCAAATGTGTTCCTTAAATCCGCACTCCATTATATTACGTGCTACGTGCTTTGTTTCTTTCGCGGACCCTTCGCATACCCCCGTGTCCAAGACTTACTGAAAACCTGCTCGCAACGAAGTAGAGGGCAGGCTGGGAGGCCATAGTTAGAAAAATGTCGAAAACGATGCGAGCGATTATGTGTCGCGAACCGTGGGATTACCGCCTCGAAGAGGTGCCACTGCCGGAGGCAGGTCCCGGTGAAGTCGTCATTAAGGTGAATGCATGCGGGGTTTGCGCGAGCGACATCAAATGTTATACAGGCGCGCCGCTTTTCTGGGGCGATGAACACCGCGAACCATACGTGGAGGCACCCGTTATTGCCGGACACGAATTCATCGGTGAAGTCGTAGAACTCGGTCCAGGGGCAGGTGAGAAATATAAGCTTGAAATCGGTGATACGGCTATCGCAGAGCAGATAGTCCCGTGTTGGGAGTGTCGGTATTGTCGAACCGGGAAGTATTGGCTCTGCCAAGTCCATAACATATACGGGTTTCAACCTGTTGTGAACGGTGGTATGGCGGACTATATGAAGTTTCCGGCGCGCTCGCTTGTCTACAAAGTCCCTTCCGATATTCCGACAGCGAATGCTGCAGTGATCGAACCGCTCGCTTGTTCTATTCATGCTGTGCAACGCGGAAACATTGAGTTCGGTGATGTCGTTGTAATTGCGGGTGCAGGGACTCTCGGACTCGGTATGATCGGCGCAGCGAAGTTGAAAAATCCGGGGGTGCTTATCGCTATTGACCTGATGCCGAAACGGTTAGAGGTCGCCAAAAAGTTGGGCGCAGATATCGGGATTAACCCATCGGAAACGAATGCTGTTCAAGAGGTGTTAGACCTCACAGAAGGCTACGGGTGCGATGTCTATATCGAGGCAACGGGACACCCAAAGGCGGTTGAGCAGGGACTGCACATGATTCGGAAGGCGGGCACTTTCGTCGAATTCAGTGTCATGCGGGAACCGGTAACTGTGGACTGGACGATTATTGGGGACACAAAGGAGTTGAATATCCACGGTTCGCACTTAGGTCCGTATGCGTATCCATTGGCGATTGATTACATTCATCGCGGTCTCATCGCGGTCGAGCATATTGTGACGCATCAATTGCCGTTGGAGGACTATCTTATGGGATTTGAATTGGTTCAGGAAGGGTCGGATTCGATTAAGGTGCAGTTGGTGCCGTGAAGGGTCGGATATGGCAAAGTAGTGTCCAACGATAAGACAGACATCTACTTTGCCTGTGCGCTGCTTGAACCAGCGATGGGTTACTTCAGGACAGTTACTGTGCGGCAATAGATTGTTGCACTACCGACAAAAGCATTGATAACAGCATCAAGCACGTTAACTTCGGTGATGATGTCATAATCGGTTGCCTCACCCGCCATTGCCTGTGTATCAACCTCGTTGATCGGTACCAGGCCCCACAGCACATACCATTGCCGTGATTCGATCAGGTCGGTGCCTTGTGCCCCGTTCCCGACTGTGTGTATGTGTGTCGCACAACCAATGACGAACAACATTCCCACGATGAGAAGTACAGCGGAAAGTTTTTTGAACATAAATTTCTCCTTGGAGGCACGTTTTCACAGCGTGCCTATTGTCGTTTGTGGATTAGATTAATAGAACCAATTGAGGATTCAATGGCTCGCAGTTCTGTTTGGTAAACATCTCTTGGGACGCGGTAGTCGACCTCAAAAACGAGGGTTTCCGGTGCGTCGCATATCAGTTTGATGCGTACAAAATCGGCAGCAATAACCATTAATTGATGGATACGAAATGCATCTTTCATAAAAACTGCCTGTCGAACCGTTGCGTTTGGGAATTGGTTTTGGTAGGCAGTTGTGAGGGTTTTTAGCAAGGTTTCGTCTGGTGCAATTTCCACACCATTTAACTTTGACACGATACACATTGCTTGTGAACTCTTATCCAAGAAAATCCATCGCGGCACTATCTGCAGTTCAGGGGTGGGTTGAGTATCCAATTCGTTAATGACCTGCGCGAGCATTGGATCGTCAATTTTTTTCCAATTTTTCGGTGCGGCTATTTTGATTCTGAGCGTTGTATCTTCTACTGCAGGTTCAAGTCGGGTCTTATCGACCTTAAAAACGAGGTTTTCGTAAGGCTGCTTCTGAGTGTTAGGCGAATCACATCCGACGAAACCGCCGATCATGATGCCGCACAATAGGAATTGGAGAAATCTCGACCCGTTTTTCAATGCCTGCTCCGCGTTGCTTCTGTCTGACCCGCCGCTTTGAAAACGGCATTAATGGCACCGAAGAGCATTGGCAAATTATCAACGTTAAAACTCGTCCTATTTTGGATGAATGCGTCGCCGACAAGTTTCCCAAATTGCCACGATGTTCCATCGCTCACAATACCGTAGACGGGAACATCCGGATCAGCGTTGATTTTTTGTGCGGCTACCAACTCTGCGAGGCATTGCCCCCAGCCTTGCTCAAAGTCGTTTTTCTTCGCCTCAACCAGCAGTATCAAGGGTGTGCCGACAACTGTCATGCCCAATTCGGATTTTGTAGCGATGAGGTAATCCGGCGTGCCACTCAAAGTTTCATCGTAGGTGATGGGTTCCTGTATCCAGAGGGCATAAGTATCGGCATACGCTTTATAAACCTCCCTTAAAACAGGAAAGATGATCGCCTCACACCGTGATGCCTCAGACGAAAAAACGTTGATGTGTTGCAGGGTGAACTGAAATTCTTGAAGGAATTGCTCTGGAGGACTCGTTGTTTCAACCTCGAAAAAGGCACTCGCCGTATATTTGATTCTGAATTTTTCTTGGACTTCAGAGATTTTTTTGAAATCGCTAAATGCCATTCTGCGATACCACCCCCTATTCCTCACGTTCTTCAGCTCAATATGTCTCTTAATAATACTACATTTTGATTTAAAGGGCAAATTATTTCAGGTTGGACAGAGGCATTCAATTCTCCCGTAACTTCGATTTTCTGCTTAAGAGATTTTCGGTTTAGGTTTGACTCTTTTCACAGCCTTTGATAAAATATCCTGAAAACACGAAGGAAATCTGTATTACGCAAGCCTATGAAGGAACCTGCGGGAGAATACGATCCAGCGGCTTAGGAGCCATCGTTAAAAAAATGAAAATCACCGAGATTGAATCAATTCCATTACGTGTGCCTTACGAGGAACGGATTCGTAAGAGATACCACCATTTTGCGATGACCGAATTGGTCACGGTCTATAAATTTTATACCGATACCGGTCTCATCGGTCTCGGAGAGAACCCGGGACCGCCGTTTGATCAGGAGGTGTTGGATACCTATCTCGGTACGAACCCGTTCGATCACGTCATGGGTGAGGGTCGTTTTAATCTCGACATGGCGTGTTACGACCTGATGGGGAAACATCTCGGTCTGCCAGCATGGAAATTGATGGGTCAACAGGTTCGGGAGTGGGTTGCGATGGGGTGGTGGATGCCGTGTATGTCGCCTGAAGATACGGCTGCTGAGGTTCAAGTCGCTGCTGAACGGGGGTATCGCGGTCTGAAGTGTAAGGCGCGCGCCTTCTACGATGTCGTTGAGCAGTCAAAGGCAATCCAAGAGGTCGCGCCGCCTGACTTTCGCGTGGAATTCGACTTCAACGGCTCGTTAATCAACGTTGAGAAAGCACTCCCCATCCTACGGGAACTGGAGAAAATTCCGGTTGTCAAGGGTCTCGAAGAACCGATTTTCGCTTATGATGTGGAGGGGTGGCGACGGCTGCATCAAGAGATTCGGATCCCGTTCTATCTACACGGTGTTGGTGTTATCCGGGAGGGAGCATCGCGTCAGCCTTCAGGTCCGTGGATTGGGCTTCGGGCAGGCGATTTTGACGGTGCGCTGTGTAGCCATGAAAGTGTCAAAAGTGCGTTGGCATCGGGGTGGGCTTTCGCTGCTGCGAATACACCGATCCTACTCCAGTATGTCGGTACTGGCATTACAGCGGCATTTGCGTGTCATCTGGGAGCCGTGATCCCGACAGCGACCCTGCCGGGCGTCACTGCAAGCCACGCTTATGAAAGCGACTTAATTGTTACACCGCACAAAGTTCAGCGCGGATTTATGCAGGTGCCAGAGGGTCCCGGTCTCGGTGTGGCATTAGATGAAGCTGCTGTGAAACGGTATTCCGAAACGCCTGAACCTACATGGAAACGACACGTCTCTGTTGTCACCTTACCGGGTGGCATAAAGCATTACTACCGAAACCTACAACAGGCGGAACGCCTCATGAAACAGGGTGTAGACGAATCTTATGCGCCGGGGGTGCGTTTGGATGAATGGGAAGATGACGGGAGTGAAGGCTTTGACCAACTCTTTAAGCAATTACAGGAGAGCGATTGGCCAGTGTGGGAAGCATCGGTTTAGACTTGTGTTGGGTTTCGCTACGGTTTCAATGATTTCAAAATGCCCTGAACCCAAAGGTGAATCTTTGTTCTCGGGAACTTCTATGATTTCCGCTCAACCCAACCTACATTCAATTGCCTAAGTCCCAAAGGAGTAAATACTATGATGACCCCTGAACAACGGTATCTTTTCGATGTTACCGGATACCTTCACTTAGAGAACGTCATGACGGACGAAGAGCTGAAAGCGGCACAAGCAGCAGCGAATGAATACATCAATACCCCTACCGAAGAACTTCCACCCGGATTCGATTCCAGTGAAAAAAACCTCCCAAACGGCTTTGCCTTCGCGAAACCTTTAGAGGCACTCACGATGCACCGATCGACGTGGCCCATCATTAAGGAACTGACGAATAACAAACCGCAATTGATGCGTGGTACAATGATTGCGGATCGGGCGGGTGCGTCGGAGTCGGAAGAAGGACTCCGCTTGCATTGTGCGCGAGAAGATTTTGGATGGCACTGCAACCGTTATGAGGTCCGAAATGGTCGAATCTTTTGTGACGATTTTGTCGTTTTTCCTTACCTCTACGACGTGCATCCGGGAGATGGCGGGTTGCTGGTCGTTCCCGGCACACACAAAACCTTTTTCGATCGTCCTGAACACCTCTATAACAACGGCAAAATTAAGGATGCCGATGATATTCCAGAAGGGGTCGTTAACATCACACCAAAGGCAGGGGATTTCGTGATTATCTCTGAGCTTCTGACGCACGGTGCGCTGCCTTGGAAACCGAAAGATCGCTATCGTTGTGTTCTGACCTTACGCTACAGACCACAGCATCGCGGGGAGAGTCGAGTGCCGCCAGAGGTTAGAACCCGATTGTCACCGGAAACCCTGGAACTCATCTCCCAGGCAGGGCACTATGACACGAAAGAGATCGTTAAAAAGGACGTTATTACATTGACGTAATCGGGGTTACAAACCCCTCCCACATTGGGGTTACAAACCCCTCCCATATTGGGGTTACAAACCTCTCCCACATTGGGGTTACAAATCCCTCCCCAAATGCGTTAATCGACGGGTCTCACGGCTGGGGCGCCGTGCTGTTCACACCATGGCGCGAGTGGGTTTTCACCGCCACCCGGATGATACTCTTTCGTCTTTTTAAAGGGTTCGCCGACCAGATACTGCTCCAGTGGCGACAACTTATCCAACACCGTCTGTTCCTGTGTCCGATAGTCCATCGGCATCACCCAACGGTAACCGTAGCCAAACATCACAGCTTTTCGGGTCTGGCCAGTCAGGTTCGTTGCCCCTGCATGAAAGATCCGATTCTCAAACAGTAGGCAATCGCCGGGTTGCAGGCTCGGTTCGAGGGCGCCTTCTGGATCTGCCTGCCCCTCTGGAATTCTGATCCGTTCAAGGAGATTGTTGCTACCGGGAGCGACGAGCGTTGCGCCGGAATTGGGTTCACTCAAATCGGTAAAGTAGTAGGCGCATTTTAGTAAAATGCGTGGTAGTTTGTTACCGTGTGTTCTTGTTGCGATAGCGTAGTCGCGGTGCCACCCCGGCATACGGACGGTGTCTGGCGTATCAGGTGGATCCGGGTGTTTATAGATAAGGTGTGAGGTCATCAGTTGCAAGTCTGCCCCGAGAAGTTGCACGACAATAGGGAGGATGGTCTCCTGCGCGATGAGGGGAATGAATGCATCGTCAATAGAGATACAATTTCGGAAACTGTCGTATCGGTTGTTGGAGTTGTGTTGGCGATTCTCACGTCGCTCGCTCGCCATGAGTCGATCGCTGACTTCAATGAGTTCCCCAAGCGTATCCGAATCCAGCACGTTCCGGACGATGAGATAGCCTGTGTCGTCAAAATGGCGTATGTCTTCATCAGAGAGCGGATACCAGTCCATATCAATTGCTGCTTCGTTTGCGTGTGCCATTGCTTTTCCTCCGATGTTTTGGAGCGGGGACAATCCTTTGTTTTTTTGTTCTCAATGTTTCGTACTTTACGTTACAGATCGCAACACCGTGGCAAGAGTCGGGTGTCTGAAGAGATTAGAGAACGGCTCTTGCCAAAAACGCTGGCGTTAATCTCTCAGGCGCACCAAAAGGTTGTTAAAAAAGACGTTATTACGTTGACATAGATCGGTTAATGGATTGGTCTTATCGCTGGAACACCGTGCTCTTCACACCATGCGGCGAGCGGGCTGTCACCACCACCGGCATAATATTCTTTCGTTTTCTTGCAGGGTTCTCCAACCAGATACTGACCCAGTGGCGATAGTTTATCCAACAGCGTCTGTTCCTGCGTTCGATAGTCCAGCGGCATCAGCCATCGGTACCCATAGCCGAACATCACAGCCTTACGAATTTGATCGGTTAAGTTGGCACCTCCTGCGTGCAAGATACGGTTCTCAAACAACAGGCAGTCCCCAGGACGTAAACTCGGTTCAAATGCCCCCTTTGGATCCGTCTGCCCTTCTGGGACCGGAATCGGATCAGGAAGATTGTTGCTTCCGGGAACAACGAGTGTTGCACCGGAATTGGATTCACTCAAATCGGTCAGGTAGTAGGCGCATTTTAGTAAAACACGTGGCACCTTGTCGCCAAGGACCTTCGTCGCGGTGCCGTAGTCGCGATGCCAACCCGGGACGCGAGCGGTATCGGGTGTGCCCGGTGGATCGGGGTATTTGTATATCAGGTGTGAGACCACCAGTTGCAAATGTGCACCGAGAAGTTGCGTCACAACGGAGAGCATTGTCTTGTGCGCCAGTAGTGGGATGAAGGCATCGTCAGTAGCGACGCAATTTCGGAAGCCGTCGTATAAGCCGTTGGGGTATGTTTGGCGTTTCTCACGCAGATCACTCGCTATGAGTCGATCACTCGCTTCAATCAGTTTGTCAACCGTCTCCGAGTCCAGCACATTTCGGATGATGAGGTAGCCTTTATCGTCAAAGTGCTGTATGTCCTCATTGGAGAGTGGGTGCCAATCTAAATCGGTTAATGCTTCGCTTGTGTGTGCCATTACCGTTTCCTCCGATGCTTTTATGGTCTATAAATCATTTTTCGCTATTGATCATTGATCTCACCGTGACAGGATATCCTCCGGAAGTCCCCTGATAAGGGGGATTTTTACGGTTTTCACGCGCTTTTTCGGTCAGAGTTTTATTGTAGGGGATATAGCGTCTTTTATCAAGCACAGTATATATAACCCCCCTTGCCCCCCTTATCAGGGGGGTAAGAAATGTGGTGCGTTGTAGGAAGCGTTACTGAAGCATCCCAACAAATGCTTCAACATCCGTTGTGGGGGCTTGGCAGACGTAATTCTCGCAGACGTAGGCGGTTGCGGTGTTGTCAACTTGGGTCTTGCCGGTGAGGAGCGGTAATGTCTGTCCGTCAGCGGATTCGCTCAAGGCGACGATTTTGTTGGGCAGATATGTGCCGTGCAATGCTTCCAGCATCGCCTCCGTTTTCACATTCCCTTTTTCGCCAACAATCGCAATCTCTTTCGGTGTTGATAGCAGGAACGCTAATTCACAGAGTAGTTGTCCAGATCCTGAAGGCATCCCTTCCATCTGATGGAAGTAGAGCAATAACGTCTCAACGGCTTTGTCGTGGAATTCAGAATTGTCAAGGTGTTTGGCGAGTCGCAGGAGGCTGTGAATCGCCATAGATGCCCCGGAAGGTGTGGCACCGTCGTAAGCGGACTTGGATTGGACGATCAGCGTCTCGTGTGCTTTGCCGGTGAAGAAAAATCCGTCGCCTGCGTCGTCACCGAATTGATCGATCATGATGTGTGCAAGGCGTTCGGCTTCAGTGAGCCACCGCGGTTCAAAACTGGCCTCGTAGAGCGCGATTAACCCGGCGATGAAGTAGGCGTAGTCCTCAAGATAGGCGTTGAGGTGACTTTTACCGGTCCGATAGGTGCGTAAGAGGAGTCCATCCTCTTGTGAGAGGGTCGTCAAGACGAACGCAGCGGATTTTTCACACGCCGCAAGGTATTCAGGTTTCCCAGTAAGTTGGTATCCCATCGCCATGCCGCGGATCATGATTCCGTTCCAACTGGTGAGGATTTTGTCGTCTAATCCGGGTTTAATCCGCTTCTCTCGTTCATCAAACAACTTCTGCTTTCCATCTGCAAGGAGCGCTTCCAGTTTCCCGACATCTATCCGCAGCTTTCGAGCAAAGACATCAGGTGGCACTTGGACGTTGAGGATGTTCTCTCCTTCAAAGTTGCCCTGTGGTGTGATGTCGTAATACTCACAGAAAATTTCGGCGTTCTCTTCACCGACGACATCCTCTACATCGTTGGGTTCCCAGACGAAGAATTTGCCCTCTACGCCTTCACTATCGGCATCTTGGGTGGAATAGAAACCGCCGTTTTCTGCGTCGTACATCTCACGGAGGACGTAATCGAGGGTTTCTGTGGCTATATCACGATAGAACGGTTTCTGCGTGGCTTGATACGCCTCAAAATAGGCGACAACGAGTTGTGCGTTGTCATAAAGCATCTTTTCGAAGTGTGGGACAAGCCAATGTGCATCGGTAGAATATCGGTGGAAACCGCCACCGAGTTGGTCATACATACCCCCGCGCGCCATCTTCTCCAGTGTAAGCTCGACCATCTCTAAAGCGTTGGCGTTGCCGCTGTAGTGCCAATAGCGCAGGAGGAAGGGCAATCCCATGCTGGGTGGGAATTTGGGAGGATCGCCGAATCCACCGTGGTTTGCATCGAATCGCGAGCGATAGTGCTGAAACGCCTGGGTCATCAATTCTTCCGTGAGTTCATGGTGGTGCGGGTCAACGACGTTACTCATCTGGGTAAGGTGCGCGGTAATTTGGTCCGCCTGCTGTAGGACCTGCACATTCTGACCACTGAACGCTTCGGCAACAGCTTGCATCACCTTTGGAAACCCGGGCCTCCCGTATCTGTCGGTCGGTGGGTAATAGGTTCCGCCGTAAAAGGGTTTCAGGTCAGGCGTGAGGAAGACGGTCATGGGCCAGCCACCTTGACGCGTCATGATCTGGACGGCGTTCATGTAGATTTCATCTAAATCGGGACGTTCCTCTCTATCAACTTTGACGTTGATAAAAAGTTCGTTCATGACCGCGGCAATCTCCTCATTTTCAAAGGATTCGCGTTCCATGACGTGGCACCAGTGGCACGCCGAGTAGCCGATACTGAGGAGGATAGGCTTCTGCTCATCTTTGGCGCGCGTCAATGCTTCTTCGCCCCAGGGATACCAGTCAACAGGATTATGGGCGTGCTGGAGCAGATAGGGGCTTGTTTCATGGATAAGACGGTTGGTGTGTTTGGGTGTACCGTGCATGGGGCATTTCTCCAATGTGTGGGACGCTAACTCAGAAGGTATCTGCGCTCTTAAGATAATGGGCGGGTGCTATGAAAACCCCGCCCGTCCAAGTGAAAAGGATACCGCTACGGGGATTCGAACCCCGGTTTGGTGGCTGAGAACCACCCGTCCTAACCCCTAGACGATAGCGGCACATTGATATAATAGAAAGAACTGCCCGGGAAGGACTCGAACCTTCACTACGTGGTCCAGAGCCACGCGTCCTACCATTAGACGACCGGGCATCAACACGCATTTGCGGCGTGTTATGTTTAAGTATACCTTAAGAAATCGCGTTTGTCAATTTTTCGACAGATAAGTAAATTTAACTTTTGTTCGCATGTTTTATAGCGGTGCCTACGATTGTACCCAAACCAGCAAGAAAAGTAATAAATACCCCCGCAATAACCCATTCCATCCAATTCATCAATCTTCCTCCAATTCATCAATCTTTCGATATGCTATTCTATTAATCAAGACATTTAAAAATGTAAGTAGAATTGCCGCAAGAGCTCCAATGAGAAAAAGAACTGAGTTAACTTTTCCATCCTTTAACCAGCCAATTTCTTCTTTGAGTTTATCATTCGTGCCATGCTGGTTTTTCATTTTTAGGAATTAAAAAGGATAACCACTCTCCGAACATTATACCTTGAAAACAAACTTTGCGCAAGGTAAACGTAGCCATAGAAATTTACTGCATCGGCATGACCGAGACTGAGATATTGGAGAAGGTATAGAAAATATTGAGGAATCCGATGAGGATCGTTGGGATGACAAAGACGCTCAAGAGGGCAAAAGTGCCGGTAGAAAAGGAGACCTGCGTCGTTTCCTCTCCAGCATCTTCGAGAAACATCGCTTTCACAATACGGGCATAATAGTAGAGCGAGACGACGCTATTGAGCAGTCCGACAAGTGCGAGCCAATAATACCCTTGCTCAAGAACAGCGGCAAAGAGTAGCCATTTTCCGAAGAAACCCGCGAAGGGCGGAATCCCTGTCAGCGAAAAGAGGAAAATCGCCATTGCCCAAGCGACCAACGGTGCCCGCGAGGCGAGACCGCGATAGCCCGCAATCATCTCAGTCCCCTCCTCATTCGCAATCAGGACAACGACATAAAACGCGCCTAAGTTCATAAAGAGATAGACAACAAGATAAAAGAGGATCGCACCAATGCCTTCAGAGGTGAGCAGGACCCCACCCATTAAAAGGTAACCGCCGTGTGCAATGCTGGAATACGCCAATAAACGTTTCACATTCTGTTGTGGTAAAGCGGCGAGATTTCCGACAGTCATCGTCAAGGCAGAGACTATCGCTAACATCAGGGTCCAATCAACAGCTTGCATCAATTCAGCGTTGCCAAACCCGGCATAGAAAAACCTGATGAACAGGGCAAAACCTGCGGATTTTGAGGCGACTGACAGAAAGGCGGTGATTGGGATAGGCGCGCCTTCATAGACATCAGGGGACCACATGTGAAACGGGACTGAAGCGATCTTATAGCCTACGCCTGCCAGAATGAAGGTTATGGCAATTAGCACAGCGAGAGGGGTAATATCCCCAGATGCGAGGAACTCGGTGAGTCGCACGCTAATTTGACCGAGATCGCCGGAGCCAGTCATCCCGAAGAGGAGCGACAACCCGAAGAGCATGGTGCCAGAGGCGACTGCGCCATAGGTTATGTATTTAAACGCGGCTTCACTGGAACGCGGGCTATGTGTCAAGAACCCAGCGAGAATATAGGAGGTAAGACTTACCGTTTCCAACGAGATGAATATCATCAACAGATTTGTCGAGGATGCCATCAGGAACATTCCGAGGGTGATGGCTAACAAAAGTGCATAGTATTCGCCTTTCAAACGGGCGTCCAGTTCATCGGAGCGGAGCGAAAAGAGAATCGTTGCAGCGGTTGCGAGTAGCAATAAAACCTTGAAAAAGCTGGAAAACACGTCCAGTCGGACCATCCCCAAAAAGAGGGAAATAGGACCTTCATCGCCGAAAGAGAAGTGTGTGATAAGGACAGCGGCGAAAACGCAAATACATCCTGCAAGAGAGAGATGTGCGACTGCGGAACTTTCTCCATCCTTTACGACGAGATCAAGGAGCACAACAGCGGCGGCAAAAATCACAAGGAGGATTTCTGGGCTGAAGTAGAGGAGGCTTTCGATGTTGCTTAAGGGTTGCATATTTTAATTATACTTTTTAATTATACCTTGCGGTTCGGTCAGGTGCGTTGGTCCAATACCGTTTATCGGCGTATATCCACCTGCGTGTTTTTGCGAATCAACGCTGAACGCGCGTGTGGCATTCAGCGGGGTGTTTCTGCGTATTGTTGCAGGCTTTCCAACTTATCTCATTGACAGAAGCCGTTTTTAATTTACCTGCAGGACACCGATGAGGCTGGTAACCGACTCTCTGAACATATCAATAGCGAAGTTGGGCCAGACACCAAGCACGATGGTTAAGATTCCAAGCGGCACCAATGTCAAGATTTCACGTCCATTGATTTCGGGAAGGTCTTCATATTTCGGGTTGAGTGTCCCTAAGAAAACCCTTTGGAGCGTCCAGAGGAAATATGCCGCACCAACAACGATACCGATAGTGGATAAGATGGTCAACAGTTTGAATTTATCGTAGGCACCGAGTAAGGAGAGTGCCTCTCCGACGAATCCACTCAAGCCGGGGAGTCCCAAAGAAGCCATGAACGCAAGCGTCGTAATGCCGGTATAGACGGGCATTTTGGTTCCCAGACCGCCGAATCCATTGATTTCACGATGGTGTGCCCTGTCGTAAAGGACACCGACGAGTAGGAAGAGCATCGCGCTGATGACACCGTGGTTAAACATTTGAAGAATCGCACCGGTGATGCCGCTGTCATTCCGTGCGGAAAGCCCTAAGATGACAAAACCCATGTGTCCAATACTGGAATACGCGACCAATTTCTTAAAGTCGGTTTGTGCCAATGCGCAGAAGGATCCGTAGACGATATTAATAAATCCAAGAAGTGCGAGACTATTGCCCCAGAAACCCATCCCATTACAGAAGAAATCCAAGCCTTGTGGGAACATTGCCATGTTCACCCGAACCAACCCATAAGTTCCCATCTTTAGGAGAATCCCGGCAAGGATAACGCTAATGGCTGTCGGTGCTTCGACGTGTGCATCGGGAAGCCACGTATGGAACGGAAAGATTGGCACTTTTACAGCAAACCCGACAAAGAAACCGAGGAAGACCCAGATCTGGAAGTTGAGGTTGTGCAGGGCGTGTCCTTCTGTAGACGCTAATGTAATAAGTGTCGGAATATCAAAAGTTCGTGCCCCTGGTGCGCCACTGTTGAGATAGACCGCTATCATCGCAACCAACATTAACACACTGCCAAAGAGCGTATAGAGGAAGAACTTAATTGCAGCGTATTCGCGGCGCGGTCCGCCCCAGATACCGATAAGGAAGTACATCGGCAGGAGTGTCAGTTCAAAGAAGACGTAGAAAAGGAATAGATCCAAGGCAACGAAGAAACCCAGCATTCCGGTCTCAAGCAGTAGGAACAACGCCATGTAAGCCTTGATACCTTTTTCGATGTTTCGCCAAGAGGCAATAACACAGATGGGCCCTAAGAGTGCAGTGAGGAGCAGAAGCGTCACACTGAGTCCGTCAATGCCGATGTGATATTGGATATTAAAGGCTTGGATCCAAGGAACGTTAACGACGTACTGTGTTCCTGCAGTCGAGCGGTCGTAGGATATGAATAAAGCGACTGCGAGTGCGAGTGGGATGAGTGTAAAGAGGAGCGTAACGCGTTTAATCAGTTCCTCCGACTCGCGCGGCAGCAGTAAAACAGCGATCATCCCGAGCAACGGGATAAAAATCATCAGCGATAGTAACATTTTTTAATTTTACCTTGCGGAGTAATGAAGTGGGTTTCGTCCTTGACGTGCCTTCCTCGTATCCGCCCTCCACTTCGTTACGGGCTACGGGTTTTATACTATACCAGGCACCTGCACATCCCTTATATCCCCACGCGGGCGGGAGGAAGTGAAACGCAGTCCAGCCGGCCATCAATTAAAAATTTCATCTACAACGCCCGAAAAATTAAGATTAACAACACAATTCCAGCGATCACAACGAAGAGATAGGTCTGAATCGCGCCGGTCTGGATCCGACGGACTCTTCCGCCGATTGCCCACGTAACCTCAGCGACTCGATTGACCGCGCCATCAACGACACGGTTATCAAAAACACCGATGAACACAGCGAGGAAGTCTCGCGTCACTTTTCCAACACCGTTGACGATACCGTCAACGACAGTTCCATCGAATTGCGCGAAGAGTCGTGCTTTCCATACGGTTAGCGCGACCAATACACCGTCGTAAAACTCGTCAAAGTAGTATTTATGCCAGAACAGATTATAAAGCGGTCGGAAAGTCGTTGCGACAGATTCGGCAGACAAAGTCCTCTTGTGGTAGAACAACCATGAGAGGAATATACCTAATCCAGCTGCGCAAATAGACAGCACCATCGCGATGGTATGTGCCGGACCGTGTCCATGATGTCCATCATCAGCGTGTGCGCCGTGTGTATCGTGTCCGCTTTCTTCCGCTGCGACGGCTTCAGAAACGCCGAAGAGTGACAGTGTGCCTCGCGCCTCGTCCATTTTGCTGTCAGGTGAAGCGTATGCATGCTGTGGTGCGTGAAGATGCGGTTGTTCTGGTGGTTGAACATAGTTTTCGTTAAACCAAAGTATATTCACGACAGGCAGACTCAGAACCGCCAAAATGAGGAGCGGCACGGTCATCGACTTCGGGGATTCATGCGCCATGTCGTGCATTTCCTGATTGCGTGGTTCGCCGAAGAAGGTCATGAAAATCAGTCGGAACATATAGAATGCCGTAATTCCAGCGGCACAGAGTGCTATCCCGAATAGGAGATAGTGATGGACAGAGTTCCATTCCATCGCTCGCCCGAGCACGCCGCCTAAGATCGCGTCCTTGCTCCAGAAACCGGAGAAGACAAAAGGCACTCCAGAAATAGACAACGTTGCGATGAGCATTGTGACAAAAGTAATTGGCATTTTGTGGCGCAATCCGCCCATGTTCCGCATGTCCTGATCGGGCGGAATTTCGGAACCGTGATCATGGACTAAAGCGTGGTCGTCGTGTTCATGTCCGTGTGTATCGTGGGCATGATCGTTTTCATCGTCATGTGCGTGTGCATGCATGGCATGGAAGGCGTGGATGACGCTCCCTGAACCGAGAAACAGGAGTGCTTTGAAAAAGGCGTGTGTCGTGAGGTGGAAAAGCCCCGCGACATAACTTCCAGCCCCAATCCCAAGCATCATATAACCGAGTTGGCTAATCGTGGAGTATGCCAGAACCCGTTTAATGTCGAAACGGACGATAGCGATAGTCGCAGCGATGAGTGCAGTAATACCACCAATATAGGCGATTACGAGGGATGAGGTTTCTGTCAGGATAGGGAACATCCGAGCGGTAAGATATACGCCGGCGGCAACCATTGTGGCAGCATGAATTAAGGCACTGACGGGTGTAGGTCCTTCCATGGCATCAGGGAGCCATGTATGCAGCGGCACTTGTGCGGATTTACCGATAGCACCGCAAAAGATGAGGACCCCTGCGATCGAGAGCCATACCATATCACCGGTATTCAGGCTGGCGACAAGGGCAAAAATACCGCCTTCTCCATAGAGCGAGAGCGTTTTAAACTTAGTGAAGAGCATCATCATGCCGATGAACATACCGACATCACCGACACGCGTCGTCAAGAACGCTTTTTTACAGGCATCCGCGGCGGAGTTCTTTTCAAACCAGAAACCGATGAGCAGATAGGAGCAGAGTCCAACGAGTTCCCAACCGATATAGATACCGAGCAGGTTATCCGACACGACCAAGAAAAGCATTGAGAAAGAGAAGAGCGAAAGGTAAGCAAAAAACCGTGGGTATCTCGGATCGCCGTGCATGTAGCCCATAGAGAAAATATGAACGAGGCTACTGACGAGCGTGACAACAATCAGCATGATCGCTGTGACGCTGTCCAAATAAAAACCCATAGAGAAGGTAACACCACCGAGCGAGATCCAATTAACTGTATGCGGTTCTGGATCGGGAGCGATCTCTCCCAACAACAGGAACGAACAGACGAGTGCAATGAGCATTGCGGCAGTGGAGAGATAGTCCTGTCGCTGGAAACTCCGATTTCCCAAGCCCAAAAGCCCAAAGACCGTAAATGCGGCAAGCGGGCAAAGTAAGATAAGACTTATTAAAAATACAACCATATTTTTAACTATTGCTCCAGGGCGGTGTTTCCGCTGTCAACACCGATCTAAAATTGATGAAAGAACCTGTTTGCGGTTCAAAATCGCTAAAAAATTACCCCTTTAAGGTGTCCACTTCGTTGGGGCGGATGCTTCCGAATTCACGGTAGATCGCGAGGATAATCGCCAAAAAGACAGCGGCTTCCGCTGCGGCGAGTACAATTCCAAAAATCGCTATAATTTGTCCGCTGATGTCTTCCGGCGGTGTCATAAAACGCGAGAATGCGGCAAAGTTAAGATTACACGAATTGAGAATCAACTCAATTCCCATCAAAATACTAATGGCGTTGCGTCGGGTCAAGACGGCGAAGATACCGAGCGTGAACAGAATCGCACTGATAACGAGGTAGTGTTGTAGGGTCATCTTTAGTGTAAAGGGTTTAGTCCCTAACCTCCTTCCGGGAAATCAGGGCGGCTCCGATTAAGGCAACTAACAACAGGACAGAGACGACTTCAAAGGGCAAGAGAAATTGTCCATTCAGGATCAATTCGCCAATGCGTGCTGTTGTCGGTGGCAGCTCGGTGCCATCGTCGGTAAGATTCTTCCATGCGGGTGTATTCGCGATAACGGTTAAGAGCAACATAAGCAGTGCCAGCGCAATCACGCCTCCGAGAAACAGTTGTCCGCGTTCTATATGACCTTTAACCTGAATGGGCATGTCAAAACGTTCGCTTGTCATCATGACCCCGAATAGAATGAGGACGAGTATACCACCGACATAGACAATCACCTGCGTTGCAGCGAGAAAATCAGCCTGTAAGAAGACGTAAAGCCCGGCAACGCCGAAGAGCGTCACCATGAGCGAAAACGCGGCGTGGACGATGTTTCGGACTGTGACAACAATGAGCGCTGAGGCGACTGTCATCAGGGCAAAGCCGTAAAAAATAAATGTTTTAAGCGTAAATTCCATTTTTTAATTATACCTTGCGGTTAAGGCACGGTGGTTTGGCTTATGACGGGCCTTTCTTAAATCCGCTTTCCACTTCGTTTCAAGCTACGGGTCTGGTGCTAACACTTTCCCAATTTGTCTTTTAGTCAGCGGCATCTGCCTCTTCGGTATTACCTTTGTTGTACATTTCCTGTTTGTCAAACTTAAAGATGAGATCCGATCGGTCGAATTTTGAGTATTCAACACCAGCGAGTGTATCCTTCATGGTGAGACACTCCGTCGGACAAACTTCAGTACAAAGTCCACAATACATACAGAGGGACATATCAATATCGAACTGATCGAGGTAGAAGACCACCGGATTTCGGGTGACAACACGCGACACCTCGTCACCGGAAAACGTCTGGGTTCGATTCTCAACACCTGATGGTTCAAGGCGGTCTATGACCTCCTGTGAACCTTGGCGAGACGTGATATTCGTAAGGGTTATTGAATCTGCCGATTTTATTTTTTTATCGTCCCCGTCAACAATACCGATGACTTCCCGTCCATCCTTGAGGTGCACGACGTTCATGCTATCCCAGAGTTGTTCACCTTTGGGAAGTTTGGTACCTGTGATGGTAATGCAATCGACCGGACAAATCAACTCACATTTTTTGCACCCGATGCAATCCTCAATTCGATTGTAGAGTTGTCCGCGATACCCCTTCGGAATCTCTCGGACGTTCCGTTTCTTTTCAAAGTCGTGTTCATACGGATATTGATGCGTGACGTTCGGTTCAAAGAACTGCCTGATTGTCACCCGCATCCCGACGAGCACAGTATAAACGCCTCTGTAGATGTTTCGTATATATTTGTCCATTTTAGGTGCTCCTTCCAGATAATGGATACAGATACGACCCTAACTTGGTTGTGGTGCGGGTCTCTGTGCGATCCCCCGTCCAGCAACCTTATACGCGGCGATAAGTCCAATATAGATAATTGCGCAACTAATGCTGGTGCTAATCACGGTGTCTTCTGGGAAAATGAGTCCCCAGATACCCGTGCCTAAGATGTTAAAGAAGGCGATCGGGATGAAGTATTTCCAGCAGAGATTCATCAGCTGATCTACCCGCAAGCGCGGCAACGTCCATCTCAACCACATCATCAAAAAGACGAGTCCCATGGATTTGATAACAAAACCGGGGAAGCCGCCGAGGATATCGTAACCCGGTAAAACACCTTCCCAAACCCCGAGGAAAAGTGTTACAGCGATTGCGCTCACTGCGAACATGTTCGCGTATTCAGCGATAAAGAAGAGTGCGAAACGCATACCGCTATACTCGGTATGGAAACCCGCAACGATTTCGGATTCGGCTTCGGGCAAATCAAACGGCGTTCGGTTTACCTCAGCGATAGAAGAGATAAAGAAGATAAAGAATGCGATAAAGGCAAAGGGGGTTCGGAAAATGAGCCAACTGAAAACGCCATTGGATTGACTTGCGACAATCTCCTGCATGCTCAAACTTTCGACGAGCATCACCACGGTGAGGATAGAGAGACCGAGCGGAATTTCATAACTGACAATCTGGGCAGCAGAACGGAGCGACCCCAACAGTGACCATTTGCTATTCGAGGACCAGCCCGCCATAATCACCCCCATGACAATCACAGAGGAGATCGCCATAATATAGAAGATACCGATATTAAAGTCGCTCACCAATATACCTTCGCTGAAGGGAATCGCGGCAAAGACAGCGAATGAGCAGGCAAAAATGATATAGGGGGCAAGGAGGAAAAGGAGTTTATCGCCTTGTGGGGGGATAAAATCTTCTTTGAAAATGAGTTTTACACCGTCGGCTAACGTTTGCAGTATACCCCACGGTCCGACGCGCATCGGACCCGTTCGATTCTGAAAACGCGCGGAGACCTTTCGTTCTGCGAGCACCAATACCAAGGGGAGTAATGGGACGACTCCAACAAAAACGCCAGCACATGCAAACATAACGAGAACTGTGCCGATCTCCACAGGAAAATGCGAAGCAACCGCTTCCGGTAACCGCGGAATCACAACGTTCTGTATAAATTCCTCTGCCCAGTTGTGTCCATCTTGTAACCTTAGATTGGGAAAGAAATTTTCAGATATATTGAAATATGGGAAACCTGCAAGCATCGTCCTAAAATCCGACATCTAACCTCCTTGTTTGATTCGGTCAACTTCGCTATGAAGCGCGTTTACCGGTCCACTTCTCCCATCACAATATCAATACTACCGATAATGGCGATAATATCTGCGACCATCAAACCGCGACTGAGTTCCTGGAGTGCGCTCAAAGCACTGAAGCAGGGGGAACGTCCCTTGAGACGGACAGGCTTCGGTGTGCCATCACTGACAATGTAGAATCCAAGTTCACCGCGCGGAGCTTCACTGCGGAAATAGATTTCACCTTTCGGTGGACGGACGGCTTTTAAATCCGCCATGACGGGACCGTCGGGGAGTCCTTCCGCTAAAATCTGTCGCACAATCCGGACAGACTCTTTCATTTCGTCCATGCGTATTTTGTAACGACACCAGCAGTCACCGACAACCGCTCCTAATTCTGGAACGTCCACAGCAACAGGCACATCAAAGTCAAACCTGTCGTAAATAGAGTAGGGTTCGTCTCGCCGCAGATCCCAATCAATACCGGAACCGCGAAGGTTCGGACCCGTTGCGCCGTAGCTGAGTGCCATCTCCGCCGACATGACAGCGACCCCCGTCGTGCGTTGCGCGAAGATACTGTTTTTTGTCAGGAGTTCGTTATACTCATCAATCAACGGTTCAAAGTAGTCTAAAAACGCCTCGACTTCGTCCAAAAAATTCTGTTCGGCAATGGAACCCGACTCCATCGGGATGATTTCGGAGACGCCACCGATACGGATATAGTTATAGGTGAGGCGTGCACCGCATATTTTCTCAAAAAGCAGGAGCAACCGTTCTCGATCCCGGAAGGCGTAAAGAAATGGCGTAAATGCGCCAATGTCCATTCCGTAGGTCCCGAAGGAGAGGAGATGGCTCGCAATACGATTTAATTCACAGATAAGTACCCGCAGGTATTCCGCCCGTTCCGGCACCTCGAAGTCTTTGCTTTCATCCATCTCCAACAATTTCTCGACAGCGAGACAGAACCCCCAATTCTGGTTCATCGCCGCTATGTAATCCATTCGGTCGGTAAAGGGAATAATTTGGGGGTAAGAGAGGTTCTCGGAGTGCTTCTCAAAACAGCGATGCAGGTAGCCGATGTGGGGGATTGCTTCCCGAACGACTTCGCCATCCAATTTCAACTCCAGCCGTAACACGCCGTGTGTACTTGGATGCTGCGGTCCCATGTTCACCACCATTTCATCAGCGAACGGTTTCAACTCTATGATTTTGCTTTCAGTCTGTGGTGTCGTTTCCATTTTTCGTTCCAAGCTGCGTTTCTTTCCATGTAGGACTTACGCATTCCCTCGTATTTTTGGACTTTACCAGTATATATGATACCATTTTTGATGTCCGATGTCAAATCTGAACTGCCCCTAATACGGCACACGCATACCGCGATAGAACTCCGGCTCCTTGTAATCCTTGCGTAGGGGGTATCCGTCCCAATCATCGGGAAGTAAGATGCGGCGGAGATCGGTGTGTCCCTCAAAGAAAATGCCGTAGAGGTCATAAGCCTCACGCTCGTGCCAATCCGCGGTTTTCCAGATATGCGAGACGCTTGGAAGGTGTGAATCGGTTTTCGGAACTGTCGTTTTCAGTACGACGCTATGCCGATGCTGCATGGCATAGAGATGGTAGACAATAGCGAGTTCTTCGTCCCTGGCACTCAAATCAAGACCACTAAGGCACATCAGGGAATCAAATGCCAATGTGTCGGTTTCGGCGAGATACTGGCACACATCGGCGATTGCTGAGGGGGCAATGCGAATATTCGGGTCACCAGCGAGTTCGGTGTCAAAACCGAGGACGGCTTCACCAAACTGTTTGGTTAGGACTTCATAGATTTCTTCCGGTTTCACGTATATCCTACTCCATGCTTGCGATTACAAATCGCTGCTACCGTTGGACAACTGATCGTTTAGGCGGTAGTTTCAGTGTTTTCGGCTTCCGCGGCTTCAGTTCCTTCAAGCTCGTACCACTCCGTTTTCGTAAAGAGTCTCTTCAGGAAGGGTACGTGATCGCGTTTTGCGACGGTCTGGGTTCTAATCTTCTCTTGTAACTTGAGGAGTCCTTCAATAAGTGCTTCCGGGCGCGGTGGGCATCCTGGCACATACACATCAACAGGAATAATCCGATCAACGCCTTTGAGGACGTGGTATCCGTGTTGCCAATAGGGGCCGCCGCTGGTCGCACAACTGCCCATCGAAATAACATATTTCGGTTCCGGCATCTGTTCATAAAGCCGTCGGATCCGAGTTGCCATCTTGAGTGTCACCGTGCCAGAGATAACCATAAGATCGGACTGACGGGGTGTCGCGCGCGGCACACCTGCGCCGAACCGGTCGAGGTCGTAGTTAGAAGCGGCAGTCGCCATAAATTCAATGGCACAGCAGGCAAGCCCGAACGTCATGGGCCAGAGGGCGGAGGAGCGTGCCCAGTTGGCGACGGCATCAACCGAGGTGACAATAACATTTTTGTCCAGTTTCTCATCAATTATCATAACTTTCTTCCCTCCGGACGGATTGGACTTCCAACTGCGTGGATCGGATCCATTCCAGATCTCCCTTTGCCCAGACGTATGCAAGCCCGACTAACAGAATGGCGATAAAAACGAGCATCTCCAAAAATGCGAAGAGCCCGAAGTCGCGAAAAACGACCGCCCACGGGAAAAGGAACACCGTCTCCACGTCAAAGATGAGGAAAATGAGCGCGATGACGTAAAAGCGGGTGTTAAACTTAATCCGTGTATCACCGATCGGATCTTCGCCGCATTCGTATGGGATATACTTTTCGCCTGAGAATATTTTCGTATGGAGGAGGCGAGAGACAGTAAGGTTTAAAACGACAAATAAACAACCAACAATCAAGAAGATTAGCACATTTGCGAAGTTAAAAAGCATTCTGGGTGATCCTTGAGAATCGCGATGTCACGTAAACTTTAGGGTGTATGCGTTTCGTTGGTTAAAATTATATATTATTTTGCGCGAATTTGCAAGTAAAATTTTTAAAGGACGCGAGGGCATTCTGTTTGGGCATTTCGCACAGAATTAAGACTATAGTAGACCTTAGAATTAATTAGACATTCAGAACCGGTGTCCCTTCCCAGTAACGGGTGGGAACCCTGGTTAGAAACCGCACCTACCGGGCCCGGGATAAAATGTCTGTTTATTTTTCAGGTTTACCATAAATACTTTCCCAAATCCCTATTCTATTGTCAGGACAACACTATTAGCGGTGAGGGCTGCCTGACCGAGCAGTGATTTAACGGGTAGATAGATATCGCTGGCCCTCTTTTCAAGACGTTCAATTTGTTGCTGTAGGTCGTTGACTGCGGAACGTTTATCGGCGGCGGAGACGTGTGCATCTGCAACCTTTTTAATTCGTTTAATTTCCTCCTCTAATTCCATAATCTCTGGATTCCGTTTTTTCAAAAAATCTCGGTAAACCGGTAACGCCATTGTGAGTGTGATTGTATAATTGCCTTTTTGAAACTCATAGTATTTCCGCAAATCCGTTAGAGAGGCAACCTGTGTTGTGGTAGGTTTCAATTCAAATCCCCGGATACACTGGATAGATTTCCTCTCTTTTTCAATGAAAATTTCCTCTGTCCTGGGCAGTGTAATCGAGCGTTTGGGTTCAACAATGTTGCCATCGGTATCGGTTACTTTCAGTTGGGTAAACGCTCCAGACGTTGCGACATTGACAAAAGGAACGAGCAGATTAAACTCCCCACCCTGAATGCCGAGCTCAAGAGGGATAGGTGCCTTAGAGGTGTAAGTCGACGTAGGCGTTTTAAGAGAGAGGGTAACACCTGAAGCGGCAGTCGCTACATCGGTTGGGGAAGATGGGGTTTGTAAACCGGCAAGGCATCCTATTAAGCTAAAAATTAGAACTATACAAAGAAGTATAAGAGTGTTAGAGGGTTTCATAGAAGATTTACTTTATGGTTAGTGTGATTTCGTTAGATACAAGCGATGCCTTTCCACGCCGTGATTTGACGGGTAAGTAAATGTCCTCCACTACATCCTCGTGTCTTTCTCCAATCAGTTTAATTTGTTCTTGGTAGTAATTGACAGCGTCCGCCTTTGCGGCTGCTTGAAGATTTGGATCACTCTGAAGCCGTGCGAGATCGCGCTTTAATTCGAGTATATCGGGGTGATCCTCAATGATAAATTCTCGGTAAACTTCCAGATCAATTGCAAGCGTTATGGTGTAAGTACCGGGTTGTAACCGATAGTATCGTTGAATATCTTTCAATGTCAGTTCCTGCTTCATGTCCGCTTTGAAATCAAATCCGTGGATACATCGGACAGGCTTTCCATCGTGTGTTACATATGTCTGTGGGTGCTCCTGCGTAATCGCGCGCTTCGGTTCGACGATTTGTCCATTCGCGTCCTTTACAGTTATCCGCGTGAAGGCACCCTTCGTCGCGACACTGAAGAAAGGCACGAGGAGGTCAAATTTGCCGTTCTGAATATTGAGTTGAAGGGGAATTTCTTCCTGTGCAGCATAATTTGTCTTAGGTGTCGAGAGTTGAAGTTCCGCGAGCGGACGCGATGCTTCCTCCGTCTCTGCAGCGGGAGCAGGCGTATCGGTTGCGGTTTGCATCGTCTGTAGGTTTCCGAGGCATCCAGCAAAAGTAAGGACAAGCAGAAAAAGACAAAGCGGCATAAATTTGAGGATAATTGGGTTGTCAGGTTTGCAAAACATCATTCAGACTCCTGAGATATTTTAAAGTGTAACGCCGAGTCCGGTTCGGGAAGGCACGTCGATAAATCCATCAACGATTGCTTCGGGTGGATCAATGAGAGATGCGCGCCAGTCTACTTCTCCCCAGGCGTATTCAAGGATTGCGAAGTTCGGGACACTCGCCATGCATTGCACACTCGCGGCGGTCGCGACAGGACCGCTCGGATTGTGGGGTGTTACCATGACATTTCGCGCAGCAGCAAGCGTCGCAATTCTTTTCAAACCGGTAATCCCGCCAACATGCTTGACATCCGGTAAAATATAATCAACGTGTGTTTGGGTTAGCAACCGATCAAAATCCGTGAGAGTGCGTAAGCGTTCACCGGTTGCAATTGGGATACCGATGGATTGACTCATATAGGCGAAAGCATCAAGATTGTCCAGTGACACGGCATCCTCAATCCAGAAGAGGTGCAAGTCCTCCAGTTCCTTTGCGACTTGGATGAGAATACCCGGGTTAAAACGACTGTGGCAATCCACCATGAGATCGATATCCGCACCGATCGCTGCGCGAATTGTGCGAATGCGCTCAATCCCCGTGAAGATAGCAGGGGTCAGCGTTCCGCGTGAAAGGTTTGCGACGGAAACATCGTCGAAGGGTGCACATTTTATAGCGGTAAACCCCTCAGCAACAGCGCGCTCGGCGTTGGTGGCAAAACCGGCAGGACTGCGATCAAGGGTCGCACGGTTGATATTGGCGTAAAGACGGATCTTTTCTCGGCACTTGCCGCCTAACAATTGATAACTCGGCACATCCAACGCCTTCCCTATCAGATCGCACATTGCCTGCTCAATCCCGCTGAGAGCAGTATGGTAGGTGTGGCTTTCGGCGTCGTGGTAGAAACGTTGGCGAAATGCCTCAAGTTGAAACGGATCCCAACCGATGAGCGCAGATTTGAGCGTTTGAATGATATGTTGGATGCTCGCGTCGTCCCTACCGTGGGAAGCCTCACCAACACCGATTGTGCCGTCGTCGGCATGGACTTTGACGAAGACCCAATTACCACGGTGGTTTACCTGAACGATCTCGGTCTCTATGTTTGCGATTTTTAGTATGGGCATTTTTACGATAATGGAGTGGCGAGGCATAGGTGCCTCGCCTTAGAGAATTTTAGGTGTCGCTTGCAGATTTGCAAAACTTTCCACACACATCTACGATGCCGCTGCCCATTTCACACCTTGGGTGAGAAACTTCTGCATTCCGGCGCGCTCGAAGGTTCCGGGCCCGTGTCCTAACGTGGTGTAAAAGACGCGTCCAGAACCGTAAGATCGCACCCATGCCATCGGATGTGCCTTACCGAACCACTCAGCAGACGCCAGCACGTGAATGTGGGGATCGTGGGCGGAGATGTAGATTTCATCTTCCACATCAAAATCTTCGACGCCTTGGGTCGTGGGATGTTCACTATCCTCAATATGGACAGTAAACGTTGAGCCCGGTGGATGCCAATTGGAAGCACCACCGATGAGATCCATTGCTTGACCACTGATCCACCACGCGGTCCCGTGAATGCCGACTAACCCTTTACCACTATTGACAAATTGGAACAAACCCTCTTCTTCAGCAGGTGCTAAATCGGAGACACGAGCGACGGAGCCGTCCGCTTGGCGTTCTGTCCGCGTGAAGCCGGTGCCAAAGACACACGCATCGTAGGTATTTAATGCCTCGGATGCTAAAACCCCTTTATCGTCAGTTAACGTCGCTGAAATATTAGCATCATCGGAGAGAAAATCGTGAATGATGCTGGCACTTGCACTGAAACCGTGGTTTTCACCTGATAACACGAGAATTTTCGACATGAGAGCCTCCAATATAAAGCAAAGACACATTGCGTCTTAGGAGCACACACAATTTGGAAACGGCACTAAATCCGCCGCTTACGATGAAAAATCGAACGCAAGAACTGCAATTTGTGGAGATAGTTTAATCGAAAGTCAAAATTGTGTCAAATCAATTCTTCTGAAAAACCTTGTCGAAATCTCCAAAATTTGTTAAGATGATCTCCGAAAATATCAATATCTAAAAAAAACAAAAGCACCGGAGGATTTATATGATACATAAGCGGAACCAAATACCCTTTAGTTCTCGTGTTGCTTACGGAATTCTGGCATCATTTTTCTTTGCAGTCGTGTTTCTTTTAGGGTGCCAACGCATCCAACATGTTGTTGCACCAACGGATTCAGAAACACCCGATAGCAGGGTTACTGTCAAAATCGGTTTTCTATACAGTCCACCCGATCCGGGGACGACGCGGAACGGGGCGGAATTGGCTGTTTCACTCGCGAATGAGGCGGGCGGCATTAATGGGCTACCGATAGAACTCCTTATCCGAGATGATAAAAAAGACCCCGCACTCAGCGTCCAGTATGCAAAGGAACTGATTAACGCGGGTGTATCCGCAATCGTGGGACCAGACTACTCCGTTCTGGCAATGCCAGTCGGGGATGTTGTCCAAGAACTTGGAATCCCTATGGTGACGACCTATCCCACGAATCCGAAAGGTCCTGAAAACAGGAGATTCTCGTTTATGGGGGCGTTCACGGATCCATACCAAGCCGGTGTGATGGCGGGTTTCGCCGTTCAGGAATTAGGCGCGACAACAGCGGGCGTGCTTACAGAGGCAGGTGAAACTTACTCACAAAGGTTGACGGAGGTCTTTGTTGAAGAATTCACCGACCAGGGGGGCACAATTGCAATCCATCAATTTTACGAGGCTGGCACCACGGATTTCACTGAGCAATTGACAGCCATTGCAGCCGTGGAACCCGCTGTTGACGTTGTCTTCCTACCGGGTTTGGGTCCCGAATTCCTGTTAGCCGTGAAGCAGGCGAAAACTACCGATATCAACATTTCCGCGACCTTCCTCGGAGGCGATGGTTGGGATCGACCGGATCTCGTTGAAATCGCCGGGATAGCAGCAGAAGGGAGTTTCTTTGCGAATCACTTTTCAGCCGGAGGAACCGAAGAACAGTTAGGGAAAAAGGCGAGTCAATTTATTGCGGACTATACCTCACGGTTTGGCATTGCTCCTGATGGTCCGGCATCGCTCGGATACGATGCAGCGAACATCATCATTGAAGCGATGAGACGCGTCCCCGACTTGACACCCGCGGCGATTCGAGACGAAATTCAGGCGACCCAGAACTATAGTGGCGCTACAGTCCTGTCGCATTTTGATGAAAATCGGCACGCGATTAAGAGTGCTGTTGTCAACACCGTCAAAGATGGAAGGATACAACTTCATAAAGCGATTACACCATAGGTTTCATTTGGGAGGAAAATAATGGCACAAACTGTGTTTTTAGGAGACCACGAACTGACCTTTCCGGGTACACATCTCGGTGTGCTTCGGGACTGCAACGCTGTGCTCGATTCAGCAGAAGGCTTGCAGAAACAGATAGCAGAAGATGGGTATCTGCTGGTTCGAGGCTTAATCGATAAAGGAAAAATTGTCGCAGCGCGTCGGGCTATCCTTGAATATGCTAACGGAAACGGGAAAGACGAGGTTTTCAAGTCCGGCACTGATATAATGGAAGCAATTGCCGGTGATGGACGCCCTGGTCGAACGATGGGCACCCCCGCCGTTACACACCATCCGGACGTGCAGGCGGTTTTGGAGGGGAACGAACTTTTCAAGTTCTTCCGAACCTTCTTTGAGGGCGATACCCGCACTTTCGATTATAAGTGGCTACGGTTCATCCGTCCTGACGGTTGGTCGGGACCGCATTTCGATTTCGTGTATATGGGGAGAGGTTCGGAGCAGTTGCACACCTGTTGGGTGCCGTTCGGCGACGTGCCAGCAACAATGGGAACATTGGCCGTGCTTGTCGGGTCGCATAACCTCCCCAGCTTCGCTCGGATTCGGGATACCTACGGCAAAACAGATGTTGACAGAGACGGCACCCCCGGACATTTCGGGCGCGTTCCGATGGAGATCAGTGAAAAATATGGCGGTGAGTGGCAAACAGCGGATTTCGAGATGGGGGATGTCATCATCTTCACGATGCACACGATGCACACCTCTACGACGAACCTCTCCGACAGGTGGCGAATCAGTTGTGACATCCGTTTCCAACCCGCAGCGCATCCTATTGATGAGCGATGGGTCGGCAAAAACCCGATCTCCCATACGGGTAGCCAGAAAATTTCGTTTGAGGAAGCGAAGAAAGCGTGGGGATTGGATTAACCGAACAACGATCGTCGGATCTGACGCACGGCTTGACGAATTCGATCTTCGTTCTCCACAAGGGCAATACGAATATAGCCCTCACCGTTGTGTCCGAATCCTGCGCCGGGAGACACACAGACCTCTGCTTCGCTCAGAAGTTTCATGGCGAATTCCATGGAGCTGAGGTGTTTCCATGCGTCAGGAATCGGTGCCCAGACGAACATTGAAGCCTGCGGCTTTGGAACCTTCCATCCGATCCTGTTGAGACCATCAACCAGCACATCCCGGCGTTTTTGGTAAACGGCAGCGTTTTCCATCACCGTATCCTCTGGGGTCCGTAGCGCCATAATCGCGGCAACCTGGATCGGTGCGAAAATCCCGTAATCGTAATATCCTTTAATCCGAGCGAGTGCTTCGACAATCTCACGGTTTCCAGCAGCAAACCCACACCGCCAGCCCGCCATATTGTAGGATTTAGACAGAGAGATAAATTCGATACCGATATCCTTCGCGCCTTTTGCTTGCAAGAGACTCGGTGCCTTGTAGCCATCAAAAACAATGTCTGCATACGCCAAATCGTGGATTACAACAATCTCTTGGCGTTTCGCGAAGGCAACAATCTCTTCAAAGAATCCGAGGTCGACGACAGCACCGGTTGGGTTGTGTGGAAAACTTAAGATTAACACCTTGGGTCTGGGCCAAATGTCCCGTGTGATTTCGGTGAGCGAGGGGATGAAATCGTTCTCTTCTGTGAGGGGTATGCTCACAACGCTTCCACCTGCGAGCACAATGCTGTACATGTGAATGGGAAAGGTCGGATTTGGGACCATCGCTAAGTCACCATTATCAATCAAGGCTAAAGCAAGGTGTCCGAGCCCCTCTTTCGTGCCAACAACAGCGATTGCCTCTTCATTCGGATCAATATCCACACCGAACCGGCGTTCATAATGCCAACTGACTTCCCTGCGCAGGTTGTAGATACCACGCGAAACGGAATAGCGGTGATTTCTGAGTTCTTGTGCCGCTTCCGTCAATTTATCAATAATAGGTTGCGGGGTCGGTTGATTCGGATTGCCCATCCCCAAATCGATAACATCAATGCCTTGTTGCCGACGTTCGTGTGTTAGCTGCCTAAGTTTGCCGAACATGTAGGGTGGGAGTCGATTTAAGCGTTTTGAAAATATATTCATTTTTTAATTATACCTTGCGGGTAAAGTTCGTGCGTTTGGACTATAACGTGCGTCTCTCAAATCCGCCCTCCGCTACGCTTACGGGCTACGGGATTTGAAACTCCCTGAAGAAAATATTTTTCTGAGACGAAGACCTTTTAACTGAAAGCTGATTGCTAATAACTATCCGCCATCTGCCCAATATGTTCGTAACCGATCGCCCCAATTCGATATGACCTGCTTCGGGCTTGGATGCACGATTTGCTGCCGATGGAGTCTCGCCTCTTGGGCAAATAGTTTGTTCCTGCATACCTTAACGACTTCATCGTAAGTTGGGTTTCCTGCTAAGTTTTCTGTCTCCCCAGGATCATTTTGCCGGTCAAACAACTGTGCAAGCCCAAGTTGGTCGGTATTTGGTCCAGGGGGCTGGAAGTCCTCTACTGCTTTAGGTTTGTATTCTGTAACGTATTTATACCGGTCCGTGACAATTGCCCGTCCCCAATAATTGCTCTCTATGTAGGCGCAATCACGCCAAGGGACATCCTTCCCCTCCACAAGGGAACGGACGCTCAATCCCTGTATTCCTTCAGGCACGTCAATACCGGCGTAATCGCAGACGGTAGGGAATAGATCGACCCCAGAGACGAAGTGTGTTTCGTCGAACCGATCCTTCTCTACAGGAACGTTGTCTCCCAAACACGCGACGATGAAAGGCACTCTCACACTCTCTTCGTAAAGCGTGAATTTCTGGAACATCTGGTGGCTACCGCATGCCTCCCCGTGGTCTGCGCTGAAGATAATAAGCGTGTTATGGTGCCGAGATGTCTCTCGCAGCAGCGTGAGGACTCTTCCAATTTCTGCGTCCACTTTCTCGATGAACCTATAATAGTTCCATCTCAGGTAACGCCAATGGAATTCGTCCCAATCCCGTACCTCTTTAAGGATCGCGGCGTGGATAAGCGCGTCGTCAACCCTTCGGCAGACACGGTGTAACACGGTTTCCCGTTCATCATAATCGAAGTTTTCGGGGAGCGGCGGCAGATCGTCTTCGGAAACGATTCCCTGCTCCAACGGGTTTGGGATCTGTTTTTCCTCATGGTTGTGCAAGTATTCGCATACGTCGTGCGGATCGACGTAACCGATCTGAAGATAGAATGGATCGTCGCTGTCGTAGTTCGTCAAGAAACCAGCAACTGCGTGCGTAGATGCCGAATCGTAGTATGCGGCACCCCCTGCGCCAATGTCCTGTTGCCCATAATAGAGGGTCTGAAAACTCTCGCGGACATCTCTGCCCGGCACATGCCACTTACCGCAGTGGAATGCTTGATAGCCACCTGCGTTAAGTAATTGTCCAAGGTCAGGGATTTCTGAGCGCAAATATCCACCGTTAAACGGAACACCTGTTTCGGAGGTGTATAGACCCGTCGCCCAGCTGGAACGAGCAGCGGCACACACTGGATCCGTGCAGAACGATCTGCGAAAGGAGGTCCCGTTCCGATGAAGTTCATCGATATTAGGGGTCCGAAGGAACGGATTTCCGTAAGCCGAAATTGCATCCCACGAATGCTGATCGGTGTTAATAAAAAGAATATTGGGGCGTTCGTTCATACATCTTCCCCCATCTTCTCTCTCAGCACCAGCGTCTCGAAAAAGGTCGAAACGATAGCGACATCTCCGTGTCCATCAAGCCACCAATACGAAGGCAAAAGTCCAGCACCGTAAAGATAATAACCGTCAAGCGGAATAGGCGTCTGTATCGACTCAAGGAAACCGAGCTTACTTTTTAGTCGCAGTTGTTCCAGATCTTCAAGCACAGCAATGTCTACCCCATCGCCTGACGCTTGAATTGTTCGGGCAAGCGTAGGAATTACATCAAAGAGTGCCCAATTGCACGTCAATTTGACGGATGCGCTCATCCTTCCTGCAGCAATTTCAGGGTTTCCGTTGATGCGCAGCCGCACCTCTGAATCCGAGGCGAGATAGCCCGTACACGTCAATTGAGAGTATTCATCACCAGCACTGTTTCGGACGTTAATGCTCCAATTACTCCTAAGCGGACGGTAGTTTTCATCACTACAACAGAATTGCATTTGCAGATTCTCGCCGCTCGTTGTATTCTCGTATTTGACCGAATAGTGCCACAGATTGTCGTTTTTGCGCCGTTCGATGACAGCAGTCCCGATCCGCAGTGTCTCTGTGTCCCCACCTCTGCTATAGCCGCGCCAGTAGTTCGGTAGCACATTGTAAACATGCGTGATGGTTTGCGGTGTCTGCGTGCCGCGTATGGCAACTTCAGGGTCATATCCGCGAAGCGTCCCGATTAATTCTTGGGCAAATTGGGGGTTTTGGGCACCGTAATTGTAGTCAAAGGACCAGTGCAGCGAATTGCTATCGTTCATAGTATTGGAATCACTTTTAATTTTACCTTGCGGATAGGTGGGATGCTTTAGCGCTTGATGATTCCCGTGTTCGAGTTGGAGGCTCCGTTTTTTAACTTATTTTAACAGATATTCTTTACCGGAGGCAGCGTTATGTGCGTAACGGGTTGTTTCGGGTAATCGGTAGCCTCGACAACATGCGAGTGTCAATGTGCGTGCGGAATCCAAAGAGATTCGGTGTCCTATAGATATGTACACCACCTTAACGTTTTTACGCGTGCGAACAACAGCACCGATCACCTCGTCTTTGTCCATCAGGTAGGTGTAAGATCCGTGTTCCGTTTCTGGTTCCTCGTAGCGTCCCCAGAGTCGAGATTTTGCGCATCCAATCGTGGGTCTATCCAAAATCAGTCCCAAATGCGATGCGAGTCCAAACCGTCTTGGGTGTGCGATTCCCTGTCCGTCTACTATTACCAGATCCGGCTCGGTTTGTAGCTGCGTGAATGCTGTCAGCAGGGGCGGGATCTCCCGAAAGGACAACAGCCCCGGTACATAAGGAAAACGAACAGGGCTTTCAGTAACCACGCTATCTATCACCTGCAAGCTGGGAAAACTGAGGACTACCACGGATGCGCGTGCGATGTCCTTTTTGAATCCGATATCTACCCCAGCAACGGTATTGATTTTCCCAAACCGGTCTGTTTTAACCACCTGTGTGCGGAGCCCATTTTGAAGTCTCCGTGCTTCTTCAGGGGTAACATCCCATGAATGGAGGGCGCGATACTGCATAGCTGCCGCTGTTCGTTTTCAATGTAAACGTCGTCGTGTTTTACAATGCTTCAGGCATAAAGAAAGCGTGCGGTGGTAACCCTCCGCGGATGCTTGTAACATTATAATACAAAACACTCCGATTGTCAAGTCTCTTCAGTGTAGACTGCAAGTCTAATGATTATTCCTTTTCCCGCGTCTCTTTGACCTCAACGGCACCGGGCTTTGTAATATGCCGGATGCCCGCAAAGAAGGCAGAAAGGACTAAGTAACCGCCACCGATACCGATGAGGGCACCCAAACTGCCAATAATGAATTCTATTCCGTTGAACATTATAGGCTCTCCTCAATATGGAATTTTTATGATAGCCCTATATGAACCTGTAGGCATTTCTCAAATATTGAGATTACTACCTGAATTATTACATGCAGTAAACGAAAGATATATGAGTCGGTTTCAAAATTTGTAGGTCAAGTTTTCCGATGAACAGGATGATGATTAGGAGATAGCAAGAATGATGCCACCGTAGAGATGCCAATATGAGAGGATAAGTTAGAAAAATGTGTGTAATTAAACACAATAGGACAAGAAATATATATTTATGTAGCAAAATAGCAACATATTTAGGGCGGATGCATGCTGCACTTTTGTCGTGTAAATAAAGGAAAAATTAAAAATTAGTCGAGCATGGCAAGGATGCTGGGTGGCACGAGGTGTTCAATAGCTTCACCGCGCTTTAATAGTTCGCGCACCTCTGTTGAGGACATATACGCGTAAACATCGGGAAGTAGAAGGGATGAAACGTAGGGGGTATATTGGTGGATCTCGGGTTGATCCATGAAGGACGCTATCGTTTCGACATCCGCCTCCGCTCGGTTCGCAACAATGAAACAGGCATCTACAAAGAGTTCTCCCAACTCGGTGTGGAAATCTGTGTAGTATTTCGGATCGAAGATTCTGACGAGGGTATCGTATCCAACGATGAAATGGAACTCGGTTTCTGGTGGCAAAATAACCTTTAAAGCGGTTACTTTATCAATATATCTACCGTGGCTTGAGACACCGACGGAAAATTTTTCTCGGTTTTTGGTGTACCTTTTGAGGGTCAAGAGTCTTGCGGCAAGTGGCAAGCCAAACACCGTTTTATCCACATTCGCCTTCGCAAGGAGTAGGAGCAGTTCGTCCAACTGGTGTTCAGTAATTGTGTCCTCAATCATTTTGGTATGCGCAAGCGTTAGTGGATTGAAGGAACCTGAAAAAATGCCGAGTCTCTTACGCGGTTCCGATATTGCTGATTTTGCACGGTGTATCAATTCTATCCGCGGCAATGCCGCTGGATCCAACCGATTAAAGAGTTCAGTGTACCCTTCATAATCCGGATGATCTTCACACTTTTGTATCAATAGGTCCAATAGTGAGTGTGCCATTCGTCTACGTGCGCTCCTGTTGCATATTAAGACTTACGCAAGGCGCATTGTTCCGCAAGTCCACACGCGACTTGCGCTATTGCGCCACTACGAACCGAGGTCTCCATCAATTTCCGCCTTTTTCGCTTCTTCCCAGATCGCATCGAGACTCTCTAAGTTTTGTGCTTCAAAATTTGTGCCGCGGCGTTCTAATTCCGCTTCCATCCATTTAAAGCGGGTCATAAACTTGCGGTTCGCCGCCCGGAGTGTTTCTTCGGCTTGGATCTCCATGAAGCGGCACAGATTGACAATGGCAAAGAACAGATCTCCAAGTTCCATTGAAACTGCGTCAGGTTCATCAGTCCTCATACTTGCTTTGACTTCTTGGAGTTCTTCGTCGACTTTGGCGACAACATCGGCGAGCTCCTCCCAATCGAAACCGACCCGGGCGGCTCGGTTCTGTATTTTCTGGGCACGGAGGAGTGTCGGAAGTGCGTCGGGAATTCCGTCAAGGACGGATTTACGATCTTCGTAGCCTGCCTCTTGGCGTTTAATTTCTTCCCAGTTTTTCACAACTTCATCTGAATCTTCAACGTCGGTATCGCCAAAGACGTGCGGATGTCGTCGAATGAGTTTCTCTGTGAGTGTTTCAATCACGGCGTAGATGTCAAAATCCTTATGTTCCGCTGCGATCTGTGCTTGGAGCATAACGTTCAACAGGAGATCACCCAATTCCTCTTTCAATTTTTTCGGGTCGCCTGTATCGATGGCTTCAAGTGTCTCGTAGGTCTCCTCAATGAGTGTAGATTTCAGGGTTTCATGGGTTTGCTCGCGATCCCACGGACACCCATTCTCACTTCTTAATATCGCTATGACCCCGACAAGTTCTTTGAACAATTCTTTTTCCATAGGATTCTCCTTATTTCATCCCTGTTTTGTCTTTCAAAGCTTTTACATGTTTCTGGACTTCCGCGTAGCGTTCTGCTTCCCGGAAGTGGGTAAGATAGAGTTTATAGAGTTGCAGTGCCCGCGTATAGTTGTTTCCTGCTTCCGCCTCGCGCGCTCGACCTTCCAACGCATCTGCTTTGGCATTTAGGAGTTCACTGAGCAGTTGCGTGGCATGTTCTTTGAAAACGCTGCCAGCATATTTATCGCGGAATGTTTCCAATGCCTTTACTGACTGGGCATAGGGTTTCTCATCGGTCATTTTTTTTAGCCGATTGAATTGTGTTTCGGCTTGGGTGCCGAGATGTGTTGCGGATTCTTTCGCCGCGCGGCACAGTTCCGTATCGGGTAAAATCTCCGCGATTTGGGTATAAAGTGTGAACGCCTCCCCAAGTCTACCATTTTTTTCAGCGATTTGCGCCTTTTCAAACTCGGATTCAACCTGCTTCATGGGTCCGTAAGTGATAAGCCACTCCCGCATTCTTGTTTTCGCCATCCACTGCGGAGAGAGTTTGTGGGTTTCACCTTCCCACCCCTCAAAAGTCACATCTGCACCGCATTCGGTATAAAACTGCAAAGCACGTTTTGCGCGTGGGTAATGTGGGTCATCCAGTTCGCCTACACCATAGAAAAACGGATGCCCGCGGATGAGTTCCGCCGATGGTGGATTCATGTCCACATAGCACCTACCTGCTCCAAGGACGAGATTTCCCGCTAACCGATCTAACAGTTGTTCTCCGAGAACGGTCGTTGAGTAACCGCCTTGGCTATAGCCACCCATAAAAATGTAGTCTTGGTCAACATTTATCCGTGTTGAGATAATTTCTAACGCCTCATCAAAGAAGATTTTCTCCGGTGCCGTTGTGGTGAAGCGGAGTTTGTGGTAGTAAGCGTCAGTTGCGTAGTTCATACCGACAATAATGAACCCTTCTCCTTTTGTTACCTGTTTGAAGGGCCAGGTTGTGGCTGATCCGCGGTAGCCGTGGTAACAAAAAATGACCGGAAACGGACGTTTATCGGTGTAATCAATTGGGACGTAAAGCAGAAAGGTCTTCTCTGTCTTTGGCGCTGTGATTCGCACCTCTCTTCCCGGCGACAGCGTAGGTATCTCAGCGGCGAGGGAGCTGTGGAGTAGAAACAACAGGAGCGTGTTACTGCATACAATTCCTACGCTGCGGAAGAAATTATTGGAACGTAGAAAAAGACGTGTTTTCATGCGTTCGTTCCATTCTCCTGATCTTGAAGGGTTTCTAATTGAAGAATCAGTTGACCGAGTTGAAGTCGCAAGAGTAGCGTATAGATCTGCATCAGGAGCGTAACCTGTGCTTCTGTGGGTAAATCGCTGGCATGGATTACCGCGAGCAACCTGTCCGCACGTTCTCTGACCTGTTCGGCTTTCTCTAAGTCGTCGTCGTCTGTTTCGACCGTGCTTTCCTTGATGAACTGCCAAATACGATCCTGGATTTCCAGTATATAGTTTTTTGCCATTGCGGTGCGTGCGCGTTTCGCAGAGTCCACCCAGATTGTGTTCGCCTTCCAATTGAGCATAAAGGCGATACTGTTGATGAGCACATCGCGGAGGGTATCTTCCCCGGAAAGGAGCTCCTCAATATTGGTGATCCCTTCTGCTTCTGCGGAGAAGGTCCGCACGCGGGTATACTCTTTCAGATTTTTCAACATCAACTCGTTTTCAGCGATGAGATGCCAAAGGTCTGAACTCGTTGAAAGCAAAGTCTCTATACGGTTGCAAACCGGATCTGGAATTTGTGCGCGGATGCAGTAATAGTGGAGGCTGTGGAACCGACTTCTGAGGTCTTGCAAGCTCTCAGTCGTTTGAAGTTCCGAAGGATGCACAATGGATGGGAGAACTTCCTCCCGAATCCGATTCAAAAGTGTAGGGATAGTGCGTTCGGCATTCATGTTGCGGATCTCAATAGTAGGATGAGCGTTTGTTAGCACAATTTTCTTGTCTAATAGCGTAGCAGGTTTTTCGGGAAAAGTCAACTTGACAATTGTCACTGGCGCGTGTTAGAATGTGGATAGCAAATGCAAGGAGCCGAGAACTGCTATGAAACTGTTTATCGTTATTATGGTTAGCGTCACTCTCTTTGGGATGTTCATGGCTGTCGCCGACGAAAAAATTGCACCTCCGAAAGTGGGCGATACAGCACCGGATTGGACGCTTCAAGACGTTGAAGAAAAGGAGCATACCCTGGAGAAGTTGCGCGGCAAGGTCGTTTTTCTCATTATGGGAAATCGCAAGATTCGGGAGGAAGACGATAAATGGGCAGAGGCGTTCCAGAAGGAATATGGAGAAAATGAACAGGTTGTCGCCTATATTATTGGTGATTTACGGAGCGCTCCCGGATTCATACCGAAACGGTTTATCAGAAGTCAGCTGAAGAAGAACCCACCTCCTGTGAAATTCCTGTTGGATTGGAAGGGAGCGGTCCACAAACAGTATCAAACAGAAGAAAAGAAACCGACGCTCTACCTCATCTCGCAGGAAGGCACGATTGTGTTCCACCGAAAAACGAATTTCAAGGCAGAAATTCACGCCGAACTGAAAAAAGAAATCGACAGGCTTTTGGCAATACCAGATATGAAAGAAAAATAAAAATTGGGAGTGATATTATGAAATATCTTGTCACGGGTTGTGCAGGATTTATCGGATGGAGAGTAACGGAATTTTTGCTGGCGGCGGGACATACCGTCGTTGGGATCGATAACATAAATGACTCGTATGACCCGCGGGTCAAGCAGTGGAGACTTGAACAACTCGAAGGCACCCCAAATTTCCACTTCCACCGTTCAGACATCTGCGCCCGGGAATCACTTCGCACAATATTCAACACCTCTTATGACGCGGTGATTAACCTCGCAGCGCGCGCCGGCGTCAGGCATTCCGTTGAGGATCCCTGGGTATATCAGGATACAAACGTGACTGGCACGCTGAATTTATTGGATTTGTGCCGCGAATTTGAAGTGAAGAAATTCGTGCTGGCTTCTACGTCAAGCCTCTATGGAGACAATAATCCACTTCCGTTCAGTGAGGAGGCGAACACAGAGGGACCCTTATCTCCTTATGCCGCGTCAAAAAAAGGTGCCGAAGCGATCTGTCACAGTTACCATCACCTCCACGGCATCGACGTGACAATCTTCCGTTTTTTCACCGTGTATGGACCCGCGGGCAGACCCGATATGAGCGCGTTTCGGTTCGTCCACTGGATTAGCGAAGGGAAACGGGTTACCGTCTATGGCGATGGCAAAGAATCCTCACGAGATTATACCTATCTGGATGACATAGCAAGAGGGGTGATTGCGGGGCTGAAACCGCTCGGATACGAGGTGATTAACCTCGGTTCCGATAGTCCGATTGTGCTTATCGATACGATTCGATTGATAGAGGAACTGGTTGAAAAAAAAGCAGAACTCTCACACCAACCGTTTCATCCAGCGGATGCTCGCGCTACGTGGGCAGATATCCGTAAAGCAGAAAAACTTTTAGGGTGGCGACCTCAAGTTAGTTTTCGTGAAGGTATTACTGCCCTCGTAGAATGGTACCAAGCAAATCGCGAATGGGCAAAGCACATCCAGACCAACTAAACCGTTTTTTAAGTCAGTAAAGGCACTGCTTTTTTTAATGCATCCGCGTCTACCTTTATCTTTGCGATTTCTGCTTCGCGTTGAACATAGGTGAGCGTATGCGCCGCGCTCATCGGCGCGGCAATGTCCTGAACGATCTTATGGAGACGTTTTACATCGGCTTTCTTGATGCCAGTCTGTGCTTCAATCCGAGTATGTAGTGCGGCTGGTGTTTCTGGTTTTTCAACCGGTGCTGCGCGTTTGGAAGACGTTCTATTGGTCTTGGTCTTCGACTCCGTTGTAGCAGAAGTGGATGTTTTCGCACGGTGGGTCTTTTTCCGAGATGTCCCCTGTTTGGAAACCTGAATCTTTCCTGTCTCCAATGATTTGACCCCACACTCTTTACACAACTTCGCTGTGATGTCAGCCAAGGTCATGGTTACAATCATTTCTGTGATTGTGCCGCAGAGTTCACATTCGGCAAGGTTTTCGATGCTTGTCAGGATCTCGGCATGTATGCCGAGCATCTTTTTTTTGTCGGTTTTTGTTTGTTTTTCTTTCTGACAGAGTGCGATCAATTTCTGTGCTGCTTTTTCAATTGTGTCTAAATGTCCCATGGTTTCTCCCGAAGATGTTAGGCACGGTGACCTCAAGGCAAGATATTTTAACTGCAAGTTTAGCCCCTTCCCAGTAACGGGTGGGGACCCCGGCGTTGCAAGCTGCGCCAAAATTTGAACGTTATTTGTAGGTGAGGTTATTGTGTCACAATGGCTTTGTCTATATAGAGTTTATACTCGAAACTATCTATCAGTGCTTCGCAACTTGCGGAGATAATATTCTCTGAAACACCAACGGTACTCCAAATCCGCTCACCATCGCTGGCTTCAATTAACACCCGAACTTTCGAACCCGTGCCAGCCTTCGTATCCAATACCCGAACCTTGTAATCTATGAGTCGGACTGTCTGCAGGGCGGGGTAGAACTGCTCAAGTGCTTTTCGGAGTGCAGTATCAAGGGCATTGACGGGTCCATCCCCATCAGCGGCGGTGTGCGCGGTAAGACCATCTGGGGTTGTGACCTTTATCGTGGCTTCTGAACGCATGGCGAAGTCGCTGAACTGTTCGATAATCACGCGGAAACCGACAGGTTCAAAGAAGGATTCGTATCCATTGAAGATCTTATGCGTCAAGAGTTCAAACGATGCCTCGGCGGCTTCGTATTGGTAGCCTTCCTGTTCCGCTGCTTTGAGGCGTTTGAAGAGTTCCAGGACCTGTGGTGAATTCTTGTCGTAATCGGGATACTCTTTCTCGATTTTTTTCATAAGGGTCCCCCGTCCCGCTTGGTCGGAGACGAGAATCCGTTGTGTGTTGCCGACCGTTTCCGGCACAATATGCTCATAAGTGAGGCGGTTTTTACGGATGGCATCGGTATGTAACCCACCCTTATGCGCAAAGGCGGAGCGCCCAACGTAGGGTTGACGCTCGTCATGCGGAAGGTTCGCCAATTCACTGATGAGTCGGGACACACTTGTTAACGCTTGTAATTGTGGATCACTGAGACCCTTTATCCCGAGTTTGAGTTGAATTGTAGGAATGATAGAGGCAAGATTCGCGTTGCCGCACCGTTCACCATATCCGTTGAAAGTGCCTTGCACGTGGGTTGCGCCTGCTTGCACGGCGAGTACAGCGTTTGCGGCCCCCATTCCAGCGTCGTTGTGGGTATGGATACCGACAGGCAATGACAGATCGGAGCGGACGACTTCAACACCTTCCTGAATTTCTAAGGGTAATCTGCCGCCATTCGTATCGCAGAGGACGAGGCAATTCGCGCCGCCAGCGGCAGCGGCTCGTAGCGTCTCTATCGCATATTCAGCATCGTCGGCGTAACCATCGAAAAAATGTTCGGCATCGTAGATGACTTCGCGACCATTCTCCACGAGATAACGGACAGAACTCTCAATTAATTCCAAGTTCTCTTTTGCTGTGACGCGTAGGACATCCGTGGCATGGAGTCGCCAACTCTTTCCAAAGATCGTTACAGTTCTTGCCCCTGTATCCAGCAAAGCGGTTAGATTTGGATCGGCATCGGCGGTATAGGTGGGATAGCGCGTGCTACCGAACGGCACGATGGTTGCTGTTTCCAGTGCCATGCCTTTTGCTCGCTTGAAAAATTCTATGTCTTTTGGATTGGAACCGGGATAACCGCCCTCAATATAGCGAATGCCTAATTTATCGAGTGCCTCTATGATGATGAGTTTATCTTCAACAGAAAACGCTACGCCTTCTGCTTGGCTGCCATCCCTGAGTGTTGTATCATAAAATTCAACCATGTCGTTTTCACAGCAAGTTTTGGCTTGCGGTTTTACCTAAAGACTTGCAAGCGTCGCCCTACAATGCCAAAATTCAGTGTCTCCTTTTATGCTTTTATGTCATAATTTCTGTTAATTTACCTTATGATATTTTAACACATCTCAGGGCAAAAGTCAAATTTCCCGCGATTGTCCTACTGATAACTCTCACTGCGAGGCAAACTGAAAACTGAAAACCGGTTTCTATCGGTTTGTATTTTGAGAATTCACTGAGTTGTGATATGATTAAAAATCATGAAGACCTTTGTTATCTTTCTATTTTCCGGCACACTGTTACTCTCAGGTTGTGGGATATTCACTACCAAGCCGACTCAAACCGAACCACCCCCCTCTACTGTAGACCCGCTCGAAAGACTACAGACCGATATCGATGCCGTTTTGCAAGAGGAACTGTTCACGAATGCAAGCATCGGTATTAAAGTGGTTGCTGTTGGAACAGGGGAAGTGATTTACGAAAAAAATAGCCACAAGTTGCATCATCCCGCCTCTACAACAAAACTCTTCACGGCAGCGACCGCCTTAGCGAAATTGGGGTCGGATTACCGATTTGAAACAACACTCTATGCTGATGCTATTGTGAAAGGTGAAGTCTTAGGAAATATCTATCTAAAAGGTAAGGCTGATCCAGTGCTCCAACCTCAAGACATCGTAAAATTGGGTGATGCCTTGCTTGAAGCGGGTGTGAAGTCGATACAGGGGTATATCGTTGTCGATGAAACATATCTCGATGCCATTTGGGAGGGTCCGGGATGGATGTGGGACGATAGACCGCTGTGGATCAATGCTTTGAGTATCCGAGAAGTCGAACCCGATGCAAACAAAATGAGTAGGGCACTTGCCTGTGGACATCTCTTGAAAACTGCGCTGACGGAAAAAGGCATCAACGTAATGGGTAAGGTCGTACCAGGAACAGTCCCGTCAGATGCACACAGGGTCGCCAAGCATCTATCACCGCCCCTTGCTGACCTTCTCAAGTTGATGAACAAACCGAGCGATAACTGGATCGCTGAATTAGTTTTTAAGACAATCGGTGCTGAGGTCATGGGTGAACCGGGGACATGGAAAAAAGGAAGAGAAGCCATCGCCGAATTTTTAGCGGACATTATGGATGAACCGCCGATACACCGATTCGTTGACGGTTCTGGACTCTCTCGGTACAACCTCCTCAACGCGGAATTGCTCACACGGTTGCTTGTTTATATGTATCACAATTTTGAGGTGATGCCGGAGTTTCTATCATCGCTTCCGATTGCTGGCGTTGACGGCACCTTGAAAAATCGGATGCAAGGCGTGTCCGCCGAAAAGGTATTGCGTGCGAAAACGGGGACGTTGAGTGGGGTTTCTGCGCTCGCTGGCTATACCGTGACCGCAGACGATGAGGTGTTTGCATTTGGTATCCTCATCAGTCATTATATCGGTCCAGCAAGATCTGCGCGAAGTATCCAAGATACGATTGGGAATTATTTGACACGGTTTAGTCGTCTGAAGAAGGCGGAAGAATAAATAAGTCTGAAATAATTGCCCAGAAATTAAACGCCACAATCTCCTGTAGGCGCGGTTTGAAACCGCGCTTACAACTCTGATAAAAGATTAATCAAACCGCGAGGTAATATCGGGGGGAGGATCTCCTACAGCAGACTTTCCATCGCGTAGCAACGGTTCTGCGTTGCCCCATAAACGGCTTCCATCGTGTGCAAGGAGCGGTTCCGCGGAATACTGGGCGAGATAGGCACGCCGCAGGTTACTGGTGTAGTTCGTGCCGCTGCAGTGGAAGTTGATGCTCGTGAATGCGACAATGCTGCCCGCAGGCACAATCGCGGGGACACCCTTTTCCGGTCCGAAATAGCCTACCATATCGTTGCTTCCCTCTTCACGAACATGTTTCACCCATGAACGGATACCGATCTGCGAAAACGGCATCACGTAGACGGTGCCGTTCTCTTCAGACATATCATCAAGCGCACACCAACAGGTGAGATACGGCTTATGGTCGGGATAGCCGACGTAGCCTGAATCTTGATGCCAGCTGAACTTCATTCCGGCTTCTGCGCCTTTGACGACATACTGTTCCCAGAAAAGATATGCCGTATCGCCTAAGGTGGCACGGCAGACTTCCGCCATTAGATCGCTGAACAGGAATTCGCGAAGTTTTGGCTGTTTTCTGAAGCAGTTTGAGACGAAATAGCGTTTGTTGCGATGATTGATGCCGAGGACATCCGTGTCCTGCCGGTCCATGTCGGCATCCATCTGACTGATAAAGGTTCCGCATTCACCGCGGAGCAGTTCCAGCAGCGGTTCTGGGATCACATTCTCTAAAATGAAATAGCCTTCCTCTTGGAATTGCTGTTTCTGTGCATCGGTTATCTTCATATTTTTAATTTTACCTTAAGGGACTTCTATTCAATATTGACTTGGCGGACAACTTGACCGTTGCTCTCCCAGTAGGTGTGCTTTCCAGTGATGTAGTCGGAATCGCCTGCGGGTTGGATATTGCCTGCCGTATCAATGGCTCTGGAAACGACGGTGTGTTCACCCTTCGAGGGGCTGTTCCAGTCGAGATGCCAGATTTTCCATGCGAATTCCGCGTCCTCTTCGGGATCTATCGTTACCTGTTGCCATGCCCCCCCGTCAATGCTGACTTCAACCCTTTGGATAGGGGCACCCCACGCGGCACCGTAGATACGGTATTTATCGTCAATGCGGGTTACCTTCGCCGCTAACGATTTCAACTTTGTTCTACCAACGGAAGTCTCCATCCAGACGGATTCACCGTCGGAACGTTTCTCCTCGCGGATCGTGACATAGTCGCGCCCCATGAATCTCCCCATAAATCGGGTGTCGCGCACCTCAATGCGTTTGAGCCATTTGACGCACGCAATGCCGTACCAGCCGGGTGCAATCAAGCGGAGCGGGGCACCGTTCGGGTGCGGTAACGGTTCACCGTTCATTTCATAACAGAGGAGGTTGGTGTCCTGTAATGCGTCTTCAACAGACATGCTCCGTGCGAAATTCTGGCGCATTTTTACATCGCGTCGTTCCTCTTCTCCGACATCGTGCCCGAAGAAAATTACTTCAATGCCGTTTTCTCGGATGCCGGCTTCTTTGAGGATGGGTGCGAGCGGTGTCCCTGCCCATTTTGCGTTGCCGATTCCGCCAGTGAACGTTGGAAACCCATGATTACCAGAACATTCCAGCGTAAAAGTCACCTCCTGTCGGGGGCGCGCTTTGATGTCCTCAATCGTGAGCATCAACGGATTTTCGACCAAACCGGCGACTTCCAGTTTCCACGTCGCGAGGTCTACTTCAGGTTTGCCGTAGTGTGAAACGTTGAAGAATTCAGCGTTCGGTGTGATAAAGGAATCGAGTTCGTTCCAATCCAGTAAACCGCGTTTTGACGGCGGTTCCGGTGGCTGATCGGTGAACGGGATAAGCACTTCACCTTCACGGCTTGGGAAGGCGTAGACCGCCCACGGGCTGAGTAGCAACCCGGTCAGCGTTAAGCCGCTCTGCCGCAAAAAATCTCTACGCTCCATAGTGCCTCCTCTTTATCTTTTGGGGTAGGCTCAGTTTCATGAATTTGAAAAAATAATTCGGTAATAAGGAAATAGGGATTACCGATTTAAATACTTAATCCTCATTTAACTGGCATATTGTTCTCACTTCATTGCAGCGAGATAGTTGGCGTTAACCTGTTCCCAATTGACGATTTTGCCCCAGGCATCAACGTAGTCTGCACGTCGGTTCTGATAATTGAGATAATAGGCGTGCTCCCAGACATCAAGACCGAGGATAGGCGTGTGTCCCTTCATCAGAGGACTATCCTGATTCGATGTGGAGTAGATCTGCAACTTCTTGTTTTCATCGACAACGAGCCATGCCCATCCTGATCCGAAATGCGTTTTCGCGGCTTTGACGAACATTTCACTGCCAGCATCAAAGGAACTGAAAGTGGATTGAATGGCTTCAGCGACTTTGCCTGTCGGTTCACTACCGCCAGGGGTCATAATATTCCAGAAAAGCGTATGGTTTGCATGTCCACCGCCGCTGTTGATAACGGCTTGTCGGAGGTGTTTCGGCACCCTTTCAATATTTCGGAGCATGCCTTCAAGGGTCATGTGCTGCAAGTCATGGCTGCGTGCGATTGCTGCATTGAGTTTATTGACGTAGCCTTGGTGGTGTTTTCCGTGATGGATTTCCATCGTGCGTTTGTCAATATGGGGCTCAAGCGCATCGTAGGCGTAAGGTAATGGTGGTAATTTCTGACCCTGGTGGTCATGCTGAGCATATACCCGCAGCGGACTGCTGGCGACGAACAGTCCTGCCAACGCGGCACTTCCGTGAATTAAAAAGTTTCTACGATTCATTTGTTCTCCTTATCCTATTGTTTTGGACAGCATTTTAGCAGAAATTGTGAGTTTGTGTCAAGTACCAAAATTCAGTTGATTTTGGCAAAGAAATGTGGTATTTTGACTGTAGCATACAAAGATAACGAAAAATGTATGTATAAGATACATCGGGAAACAATCAATGGACAATACAGAAACCTTCCATATCCTCGCGTTAGATGGCGGTGGCACTCGCGGCATATACACCGCCCAACTCCTCGCCAAAATTGAACAGGCTTTTGGGACACGTATCAGAACCCGTTTTGACCTCATCGTTGGGACAAGCACAGGAGCAATCATCGCCGGTGCAGCTGTCTCCGACATCCCTATGCAGGATATCGTCGAACTTTTTGAGACGGAGACCCCTTATATCTTCCGAAGACGGTGGTACCGTATTCCGTTGTTCCTCAGTAAATATCCCGATCAAAAACTGGCACAGATTATTGCCAAGCATCTCCCCGCAACGTCCCTTCGTGAAATAGAAACGCCTTTGATGATAACGAGTTCGGAGATTGCTAAAAGTGAGGTCCATATCTTTAGATCGAATTATAGCAGTCGCGATTCAGAGGTCGCTCCTACGGATAAAGGCGTGAATCTGAGAGAGGCGATCCTCGCTTCCTGTGCCGCGCCTACGTTTTTCGCACCAAAATCCGTTGATAATTTTCTGTTAGCAGACGGTGGACTCTGGGCAAATAATCCGTCCACGGTTGCCTTCACAGAGGCACTCTCGGCGTTTGGGAAGGAGGCACGAGGGATTCGGATGCTGTCCGTTGGCACCGGGCATTCGGTGAATATGTATCGTAACAGACGCGGATGGGGATTTATCACCGGATGGGGTGGTGCAAAATTGACATCTTATGTAATGACGTTGCAATCTCAGGCATCCGCGAGGACAGCGAAATTGCTGTTGAAGGAGAACTACCTGCGAATCAATCCAGAAATTGATTTCTGGGAGTTGGATACCCTGACACAGTTGGACAACCTCAAATCTCTCGCGGATCGTGATTTTGAGAGGTATGCTGCAGAGATTGAGGCGTTTATTTCTATTTTGTAAAAAAAATTGACATTAAATGTTGAAAAATGTATAATATGGGCACATCTGGCGAATTCTTCCGTAACACGTGGTAATTTTCTTTTTGGGATAAAACCTTATCATGGAGGTCCCAACAATGAATATCCGAGACCGTGTTCACCTCGCATCGCAAGATTCTTTGTGCCTGAATTCGTTGGCGGTTTCGCGCCTGAATCATAACGAATTGAACATCGGCACCTATTCCCGACCGGTAATCAACAACGGCGTTGGTCACCGGTTTGTGTTGGGATGCCAACAGCCAGATTGTTTCAAGGGAAGGGGACATGCGGGGCACGTGGATGAAAGCAACGGTTTCGGGAAACGTGCTGTAGGCGGTGTCCATTTTCACCGACTACAAGCGGATGTAGTGCCCCTCCCTACGGAAGATGGTAAGCCTCGAACAGTTGAGGTCGGCGTTAAAATCGAAAAGCAGCGACTCAGTATCCGTTGATGGATATTGCGTCGTTTTTTTCTTTAACAATTTTGTCCAGAAATAATGGTAACCTCTTGTTGCGTTACCGAAAAGGACAAGGATTTCGAACTTCATCGCTTGACAATGCTATACCCAATTTCGTTTCTTGGGATAGGATTTAACGGTACCCCGTAAGGGAAGAGGAGGAAATTCTCATGGCAGCCCTCAAACGAATTATAGGCGTTGTACTTATCGTCATTGCGGCGATAGTCGCCATCCAGACGGTATTTGAACCGATTTATCACACTTCTACCGAAGAGAGTCCCTACAGTTCCACTTGGGACTACATTAACCCGATCTCGGCTATTTCAATAATACTGGGCGTGATATTCGGTTACATCCGCATGAGCCGTGCGGGTGCGGATTCGAGCATTCAAGAGTTCATAGCGGCGAATACGATGTTCTATGGGTTTATGTTCGTCGCTATAATTTTCTTCTGGAACTGGTTCGGCATCAGCGACATCGGGTCGGACTTTACTGCTGTCGGCCACAATACTCGATCACTGATTTGGATTATCTTCGATGCTACACTTCCGCTGTTGAACGGTGCGATGGGTATGCATCTGCTACGCGCCAGCGCCAGTGAATAGGTAGCAAAAATCGATATTTCGGTTCGTAGTGGAGAGATTTATTGAACGAAACACTGCTATGATCCTGAAGGCGAAGTGCGTGCTTTTCAAGTGCGCACTTCAATTTTTTATGGACAACTTTCGAGATTCCTGATACCCTTACGTCTAAAATAACAACTTTATGGGAGAAATCTATGGAAATAAGATCAAATCGGGTTAAACAGAAATTGGCAAATGGCGATCTCGCGTTCGTTATCTCAGGGTTGACGAGTGCCGACGATATAGATACCTTCGGTCCAAACGGATACGACGGTGTATGGCTGGAAGGCGAACACGGGAGCGTTGATGCAGCACAACTCGGGGACCTAACGCGTGCCTGCGATCTCTGGGGTATGACCTCTATCACACGTGTCAACCGCAACGACCAAGGACTCATCTACCGCACATTGGATTGTGGGTCAATGGGCATCTGTGTTCCGCATGTCAACACGAAAGCAGAGGCACAAAACGTTGTGGACGGGACGAAGTTCGCCCCGATCGGACACCGTGGGATGTATACCAGCCGTCAAGGCTATGGTGTGGACAACTATTTTGACGTAGCCAACTCTCAAACGCTCGTCATCGTGCTGATCGAAGACATTGCCGCGGTTAACAATCTGGACGAAATTCTCACCGTTGACCATATCGACGTATTTTTCGTTGCACCGTCAGATTTAGCGACTTCTATGGGGCATATTGGGAACCTTACCCACCCAGATGTTCAAGGGACGATTGATTCGGCGCTTGCTCGTATCCAAGAGGCGGGACGGGTTGCCGGGACCTTGACGACCGATGCGACTGTTGAAAAATATGTAAAGGCAGGGGTGCGGTTTTTAATGACAGGCGTTGGCGGATGGATTACAGCCAGCGCGGCGGCATTTAAAGAACGGGCAGCGGGTGCGAAATCTTAACGGATTTAACCTACCTAAGTGTTCTATCTTCTCATCTGCGCGGTTTCTCACCGCGCATTTTCATTTAAGCCAAGGCACCTACGCCACAAAGGTTATTCCTCCAGATGCCTCTCTGCCCTGCCAGACGGAACCAGTCGGATAGGTGTGATTCTCAACAAATTCTGGATACATCTCAAGCCCCCAACCGGGGACTGTCGGCATAACATAGGCACCATTGCGCACCTGGATCGGGTGCAGGAAAACGTCCTCTTGTAGGAAGTTGAGGTATTCAACGACCTGTGTTTCCGAATGTGCGGCGACACAAATTTGATCCCATAAGGCGTAATGTTGAATCATGTTACACAACCCAATACCACCCCCGTGCGGGCAGACCGGAACATCGTATTTTGCTGCCATTAAGATGACCCCGAGGACATCGTTGACGCCTCCGAGCCGTGTCGCGTCAATCTGGCAGTACTGAATCGCTTCGTTCGTGATTAACTGTTTGAAGATAACAGGCGATGGCACCTGCTCCCCTGTAGCGACACCAATACCGTATTTCTCTAAGGCACGTGCGATTTTCACGAAGCCGAGGACATCGTCTCGCGCCGTTGGTTCCTCAATCCATGTCGGTTCAAATTGTGCTAACGCCTCCATATAGGCGATCGCTTCATCGACTCCCCATATCTGGTTTGCGTCCAGCATCAAACGCGCCTCTGGACCGATTGCCTCCCGGATGAAAGCGAGACGTTTCTTGTCGAAATCCAGATCCTGTCCCACCTTCATCTTGAAGCAGTCAAGTCCGTCGGCTTTCACCTGATTCACGGTTTCGATAATTTGTTCATCCGTGAGACCGAGCCATCCGGCAGTAGAATAAGCCTTGGGTCCCTGTTGACGGAGCGTCTGCTCACGGGTTTCGCGACTGTCCGCGTGTGTGTTGAGAATCGCCGCTGCTTCGTCAGGGGTCAATGCGTCGCGCAGGTATCGCCAATCGATAGACTGGATAATCTTCTCCGGTGGTAAATCGACGAGGAGTTTCCAGAGCGGTTTATTGAGGATTTTCGCCCAAGCATCCCACATGGCGTTGACAATGCTCCCGATCGCCATCCGGTTAACGCCGTCAGCCAACCACCGCAACTGGTGATGATCGACGAGAAGTTTGTGGAACGCGCCCGGGTCGTCAACAAAAGTCGCCATCTCCATCCCGACGACGAGGTGCGCAAGGTCTTTAACTCCGTAGGCGATCCAGTCGTTTCCAGCACCAGCGGTGAACGCTACGGATATGCCGTGATGCCCTGTGCTTGTTTCGAGTGTCGTTAGGACTGCTGAATAATTCGGTTTTTTATGAAAGGGATCGGAACCGAGGAGTGTATCCGATGTGGGAACGCGTAGATCGACAACGTCAACTTTTACAATTTTTCCTAAGCTATCCATGTTTGCTTGACTCCTTTTCTGACAGAGTATATAATGAATCGCTATGAAAATCTATACTAAATTTGGCGATTCTGGAGAGACTGCGCTTTATGGTGGAACGAGGTTAGGGAAAGATGAACCACGCATTGAAGCGATCGGCAGTGTTGACGAGCTGAACGCTTACATGGGTTATGCACAGACGTTAGTTGAGGATGCTGATCTTTCTGAACTCATGGCACGGGTCCAGAATCACCTCTTTGATGTTGGTGCGGATTTAGCAACGCCAGCGACACATACGAAAGCCGCTGAATTCCGTATACCACCAGATTTCACCACAGAGATGGAGACCGCAATAGATACACTCTCTGCGGAACTTCCGCCGCTGACGAATTTCATCCTGCCCGGTGGCTGCACTGCTGGTGCTACCTTACATATCACGCGGGTGGTATGCCGTCGAAGTGAACGGTGTGTCGTGCGTCTCACACGCGAAGAAGAGATCAATCCTGAGATAATCCGAAGTTTGAACAGGTTGTCCGACCTTCTGTTTGTTCTCGCTCGCACAGTGAATTTCCGGGCAAATACTTCGGAACCGATTTGGGAATCGCAAGCAAGCTCTTAAGTCTTGTATAATATCGTCCGATATGTTAAAATTGGGATACCCTAATATTTTATCTATTTTCATTTTAACAAAGGAGATGAAACAATGAATTTGAAATTAGAAAATTTACTCTTAATAATTCTCATCGCGCTTGTTGCACTGGTGGGTTGTGAGAAGGCACAAAAAATGGTCGTAGATGGCGTGCCAGCAGACAGCACTATGGATGAGACGATGACGGATATGGAAGCAATTCCAGTGAAGTTTGTTTTGTTGATTGACTATCCAGAGGGCGGAAAAGATGCCTATATTGCCTGGGTTGCATCCGTTGTACCAACCCTGCAAGCCCCCGCAGAGGTCGTCCGGATAAGGTCTTATGACAACGAAGACCCAGAAATGAGTCCTAACCGGCTTGTCGAATGGGAATTCAACAGTTTTCTTGATATGGCGACCTATCTGAACCGTCCAGAGATCGCTGCGATTCTCGAAGATATTCCGAATCACTCAAGTGTCTCAACCGCCCACACATTTATCCAACGTTCTGACTACTCGAAGGACGTAGAAGGTGATTTGCCGATTAAAGGTGTTATTCTTGTTGACTATCCGCTGGGCGGGAAGCAGGCGTACCTGGAGTGGGTCGCGTCCATTTCTTCGGCACTCGTCGCTCCCCCTCAGTTGAAAGCGACTGCCTCTTATGACAACTACTATGGTGAATCTCCTCATCGGCTCGTTGAGTTAGAGTTTGAGAGTCAAGAGGATATCGATGCTTATGAGGCGTTGGAGGAGATAATGGCGATTGAGGCTGAACTTGATAACCGGGCAGGTAGCTGGGTGTTGCACACATTTGAGTTGCGCTCGGATTACATCAACGAATAACATCTCATACATTGATTGTTTTTCGCAGGCGCGCTTTCCGAGCGCGCCTCCCTTTTTTGCGTGTCACCGTGCGTGCCCTGGCCCCTTGTATTTCCTACCGAACGCCAAACTATGGGGTTCTTCAAAGGGTCGGAACGGCACCATATCCGCTATCTCCTGAAGTCGCTCTAATATTTCTGAGGGCAATGGACCGGCTTCAACAGCACGAACATTCTGTTCAACCTCCTCTACGGACCTCGCGCCCACCAACACAGTAGAAATATCGGGATTGGATATAACCGTGCGGATACCTGCCTCTGGCAGCGAGAGTTCGATTTCATCCAAAAACTGGTAGAGTGCTTTGAACTGTTCCTGACGTGGACGACTCAGCCACCATGCCCCCGTTTCTACCTCGGCGTGGCGGCGTGATAATGCGCCTTGTTGTAAGGGAGCCCCGATGACAATCCCCATATTCTGTCGTTTCGCTTCCGGAAAAATTGAGATTGCTGCTTCACGCCAGAGTAGACTGTAGTTCTGCGCTGCCAGCACGACATCGTAGACTCCTGTCGCCATAATTGCGGGGAGTTGATGTGCGGTTGTGCCCCCTAATCCCGTGAAACGGACAATTCCCTCCGCTTTGAGCTCGGCTAATACCTCACAGACGGGTCCGTCAAATGTCTCGTGGCTTGTCCACCAATCGTATTGTCCCGGACGATCGGGTTCATGCACCATCAAAATATCGATGGTGTCCCTTTTCAACAAGCGCAGACTCTCTTCAACCGACTGACGCAAGAGGTGTTTATCCTTTGGATCGAAGGGTTGCGGTCTTCCACCGATTTTCGTGGACAGATAGTGCGGTTGCAGCACGCCATCCAAAGCCTCTCCGACGACCTCTTCACTGTTACCGTAGCTCGGTGCGGTATCGACGTAGTTGACACCGAGTTCCAGGGCGCGGCGGATAGCGTTACGTCCGTCAGTGGGATTCCTGCCACCAGCCGTTGAGACAAAGAGTCCACCCATCCCTAAAACACTCACTTCAAGTCCTGTCCGTCCAAGGATTCGCTTTTCCATAGGCTGCCTCCTTCATTAACTCTGTAGTGTTAACATAAACGATGATACAAAGTTTACAATGGATTCTGGCTCGCGTCAACACCAAAATCTACCCCTATTGCAACAAGAGGTTTCGCTTTATCGCACCCGCTACAGCGATAAGGTCAAAGACATTGATGATCCCATCACTATTAACATTCGCATAGGGCATCCACACGCCACGAAATTGAAATTTGTTTGACACAGTCCGGTTGAATGTGATAAATTGATTATCAACTCTTATTAGAACAATGCCGCCGTTAAGCGTGAAGCCTATAGAACAGTAGGAGAGTAAGTTTATGAGTGATTTACAGTTACAACAGTACCTCTTTGACGTGCAAGGTTACCTCGTCGTTGAGAATGTCTTGAGCCCAGAAGAAGTTGCAGCACTCAATCAATGCGTTGACGAACAACAACTTCCGACGCCGGGAAAGGTTCAAAGGTTTGGAAGTGCTCCAGATGGTCCAGGTTTTTTGCAGTGGGGGCAACCTTTTTGTGATTTACTCGACCATCCTAAGATTATGCCGATACTTCAGTTTCGCTTAGGCGACTGCTTTCGACTCGATCGGATTTACGGAATGTATATGCGGGAAGGTATGCCACGCGGACGGCTGCACGCAGATTATGGTGCGACCTCTCCAACAGCAAGAGCAAATCCAGGAGAATACTATTCCTTCCGAGATAACGAAATCCATAACGGGTTCGTTGTGGTGACGTGGAACCTCACCGATGCCGGACCAGAGCATGGTGGATTCTGCTGTGTTCCGGGCAGCCATAAAAGCAATTTTAAACTGCCACGACAGATAGATGATGCCCCCGAAGAGGCACCCTGTGTCATCATCCCAAAGGTACCAGCAGGTTCAGCGATCCTGTTTACGGAGGCACTGACACACGGCACAGCGGCATGGAACGGCAAGCATCAACGCCGATCTCTGTTGTACAAGTACTGTGTTTCACACATTGCGTGGAAATCCCAGCGCATGACCCCACCGGAAGGTATAGAACTCACAGAACGTCAGAAGATTCTCTTCCGTGAACCTGGCGACCCATACCGTCACTTCCCATCGCTGTTTGACGCAGCATAGTTGAAAGCAGAGGTAAGCGCGTGCCAAATTTCACGCAGAACCAGCTACAGAAAATCACAACTGACATTTTTGAAGCCGGGGGTGTCCCCAGCAATGAAGCAGAGATTATCGGGGAACTGCTCGTTGCTTCAAATCTCGCAGGGCATGATTCCCACGGGGTTATCCGAATTCCGCAGTATATTGGACTCATCGATTCCGGATTAATTCAGCCGGGAGCACCGATGCACATTGAACGCGAGTCGACCTCGCATGCACTTCTCAACGGCAATTGGGGCTTTGGACACGTCATCGCACAGAAAGCGATGTCGCTCGCGATTGAGAAAGCGAAGTCAAGCACAATCAGTGCAATCAGCGTCTACAACTGTAATCACATCGGACGTATCGGGAGTTATCCACTGATGGCAGCTGAAGCCGGTATGGTAGGCATCACGATGGTGAACGCCGGTGGAACTGCGCTCTACGTTGCTCCGTTTGGTGGCAGCGATGGACGGCTCGCAACGAATCCGCTCGCGATTGCTACACCGACCCGCAACGGACATCCGATTCTGCTTGACATCACAAGTAGCGTCGTTGCGCAAGGCAAGATTCGCGTGGCGTTTAATCGTGGGGAGCCTGTCCCACTCGGTTGGCTGATTAACAGCGAAGGCGAACCAACCCAGGATCCGCGGGACTTGATGGAATCTCCGCAGGGCGCGCTGTTGCCGCTCGGTGGAATTGCTGGGCACAAGGGATACGCCCTCGGTCTGATGATTGACATTTTAGGGGGTGCGTTGTCGGGTGCCGGTTGCAGTGGATCTGGAAACACCCGTCTCCAGAACGGTGTCTTGATGATTGCGTTGGATATTGCTAATTTTACGTCCCTTGATGACTTTTATGAGCACGTTGAAGGGCTCATCACCCACGTGAAAGCCTCACCTACCGCACCGGGATTCGATGAAATCCTGGCTCCAGGAGAAATCGAGGCACGCCAAACAGAACGCCGTCAGCGCGAAGGCATCCCTATTGATGACGAAACCTGGCGACAGATCCAAGAAACGGCAATGGAGGTTGGTCTATCCGAACTTAAGTTTTGAAAATTAATTAATGGTGTATCTGAACTTACAAAGCACTCGCATCTTCATATATCACAGTGCTGGTACTTTGGGATGAACATGCCGCGCGGCTCTGGCGGAGAATATTTAATGCAAAATGAGCAATCTACTATCGGTGAGTATCTTCTGAAAAAACTGCAAGATTACGGGGTTGACCACATCTTCGGCATCCCAGGTGATTATGTAGTGCAGTTCTTCGATCTGATTGAGAAGGGTCCGATTCAACACATCGGCACGACACGAGAAGATACGGCAGGATTTGCGGCAGATGCATATGCTCGCATAAAGGGCATGGGGGCTGCCTGTGTGACGTACGGTGTTGGTGGATTATCCATGATTAACGCTGTCACCGCTGCATACGCTGAAAAGTCACCTCTCGTTGTGATTAGCGGGAGCCCAGGAATAAAAGAGCGCCGTGAGGGGGCACTCTTACACCATAAAGGTAGAGATTTTTATACACAACAACGTATCTATGACGAGATCACTGTTGCCTCAGCACTCCTTGACGAACCTTTTACCGCCTTTAACGAGATAGACAGAGTGTTGGATGCAGTCTATCGGCAGAAACGTCCAGGTTACATTGAACTGCCACGGGATATGGTCAGTATACAGGGGCAGATCTACCAACGTCCCTCAACGGACGGGCACCACAGTGACCCGGAAATATTGAATGCCGCATTAGCGAATGCAATTGGGTTCATAAATCAGAGTGAGAATCCCATCATTTTAGCGGGCGCGGACCTCCACAGATTCGACTACCAAAACAAATTACTGCGGCTTACCGAAGAAAAACAGATCCCCGTGGTGACAACACTGTTGGGCAAGTCAGTAATTCCAGAAGCACATCCGCTTTACTTGGGTATCTATGGCGGCGGGATGAGTAGAGATGAAGTCTCCATGCTTGTTGAAACTTCCGATTGCGTTATTATTCTTGGGGCCTTCATGACGGACGTCAATCTTGGCATTTACACAGCAAAACTTGAACGAAGCCGCTGTTTATACGCAACCTCGGATAGAATTGCCGTCGGCTACTCGACTTATGAAGATATCACATTTGGAGATTTTATCGATGGATTACGTTCTCCAAAACTCCAAGCGCGCGGGGACATAGACTTGGAATGGGTCATGGAAGTACCAGAACCTTTTAAGATAGCACCTGACCAGCCGCTTACAATGCACCGCCTGTTCCAACAACTGAATCTACTTCTACGCGAGAACATGACGATTATCCCGGATGTTGGTGACAGTCTCTGGGCTGCTGCGGACTTGCGGCTCCCTGAACGCACCGAGTTTATTAGCCTTGCCTACTATACCTCAATGGGATTTGCAATCCCTGCTGCAATTGGAGCACAACTGGGTAAACCCACGTCCCGTCCACTTGTTGTTGTAGGGGATGGGGCATTCCAAATGACTGGCACCGAGTTGTCAACGACTATCCGCTATGGGCTCAATCCCATCGTTTTGATCTTAAACAACCAGGGATATGGCACCGTCCGCCCGTTCATTGAAGGGTCTTTTAACGATATAGAGAATTGGGACTATACTCGGGTACCAGAACTTTTCGGCACAGGGCGTGCGTTTGCTGTCCGTACCGAAGGCGAATTTGACACCGCTATGAACGCTGCACTGGCTGAGACGCAACATTTTGTCCTAATTGAGGCAGCACTTGGGAAATCGGACATGTCGCCTGCCCTGATTCGGTTGGCAGAGCAAGTCTCTAAGCAACTATAAGCCTATAGTGGAACTATTCGCTTGCGTCTTGATTTTTTATTGCTACACAGTTACTGGTGGACATCCGTATTGATGACGATTAGAATATCCGAACTTGAATTTTGAGGCAATTGAAGATGCCAATCCAAACTATTATCTTCGATTTTGACTATACATTGGTAGATTCAGCGCGAGGCACAATTGATGGTGTCAATTATGCGTTTAAAAAAATGGGTTTGCCAACGGCTTCCGATGCCGCTGTGCGTCGGGCAATCGGTTTGTCGCTACCGGATATACTGACAAGGTTAGCAGGAGACGCATACACCAAGCATGTTGATGAATTTACCCGTCTGTTTCTCCAACGCGCGGATGAGACAATGGTTGCGTTGGCGGAGTTTTACGCAGAGGTGCCACAGACGGTAAAGGCATTGCAGGGGCTCGGTATCCACCTCGCTATCGTTTCTCAGAAATGGCGTCGCTACATCCAACTGATTCTTGAGAAAGAAAATCTACTGGAGGCGTTTGAAGTCATCGTTGGGGGTAGGGACGCACCGTATAAGCCGGATCCTGAAGGGTTACTATCGGCGGTTGCACAAACAGGGAGTCTTCCCGAAAATTGTCTCTACGTCGGGGATAGTGTGACGGATGCTGAAACGGCGCGACGTGCTGGTGTTGCGTTTGTTGCTGTGCTTTCGGGTGTCACACCACGAACGGCTTTTGAAAATTACGACGTTTATGCGATACTTGAAGATGTGTCTGGATTGCTGAGCTTAGAATCGGTGAGGAGATTACAATAGTATCAACAACCCAAAAGCCACCTGACCGAACCGCAAGGAAAAATTGCAAAGCCTGCAACAATACGCAGAAATACGCAGAAATACGCAGAAATGCCCAAGCAAAGACACCAAGCAAAAACCACAAGCAAAAACACGCAGGCGAGTATACGGAGAAGCACGTGAAACCCAAAAGCCACCTGACCGAACCGCAAGGAAAAATTAAAAATGAAAAAACGCGAACTCAGGAAGAACTTTTTATGCAACTGCTGGAGAAGGCAGATAGCTTGTTGACCCACTTGGGCGGATTCCCGGTTCACCCCTCAAGTGCGGGACTTGACGCCCAACTTGACGAGTATATCGCTTTCCGGTGGCGATCACAGAATGGATCGGGGCATTTAATTCCCGTTAAACATCCAAGCCTCGTGGGGCTGTCGGATTTGATTGGGATAGAACGGCAGGAGCAAGAACTCGATAGAAACACACGTCAGTTTCTACAGGGTCTGCCTGCCAACCATGTCCTGTTGTGGGGGGACCGCGGCACGGGTAAATCTTCGCTCGTCAAGGGGATGCTGGCACGCTATGCTGACGACGGACTTCGGTTAATCGGTGTCAGCAAGGAGGGACTCGTTCATCTGCAAGAAATTGCCGAGGTGCTATGGGAACGTCCCGAACGGTATATCCTTTTCTGTGATGATCTCGCCTTTAGCGAAGATGAACCTGAGTATCGCGAGTTGAAAGCGATGTTAGAGGGTGGAATCTCTGCTTGCCCAGACAACGTCTTGATCTATGCCACCTCGAACCGTCGGCACTTGATGCCGCGACAGGTCCAAGAGAACCGATACCCCCAGAATGACGAAGATGAGTTGTATCCGCGTGAAGCGACAGAGGAAAAGGTCTCGCTGAGTGACCGTTTTGGGTTACGCCTCGCTTTTCACAGGATTTCACAGGATACCTATTTGCAGATTGTCTCGCATTACGCGCAGAAACACGGGGTATCCGTTCCGACGGAAGCGTTGCACCGGGCTGCGTTGGAATGGGAGGCATCTTCAAGTGGACGTTCAGGGCGCGTCGCGTATCAGTTCATCATGGATCTCGCCGGACGGTTGGCGCTTTCTAAGGCGGCACCAAATGATTCAAATTAGTGGATTGCGGTTTCCCACAGGAAACATAAACGAACCGCAAAAGTAAATTTAAAAAGGAGATTTTTATGAAAAAACGATTGATGTTCTCTTTTGTCCTCGCGCTCTTTCTGAGCGTCATGCTCCTGATACAAACCGCAGATGCTGTGCCGAAAAAAGGCACATTGCGGATTAGTGGTGATAATACGTGGGTTGCATTTATTAACGGTGAAGAGGTCGCTGCAAGCGGGAACTGGCAAGTCCCCACGGTCAGCGAGTTTAAACTGGACAACGGCTTCGCGCAGATCGCTGTCTATGTCCACGATGCCGAACCCGGTGCCGCCGGCAGAGGCGGTTTTCTTGCCGATATCATCCTCGATGCGAAACCCGACTATATTGGAACGGGTGAAGACGGGTGGCGGTGTGATACCGGCAAACTCCTCGCAGATCGGAAAGATGGCTGGGAAGAGGTCGATTTCGACGACAGTGACTGGGAAGACGAACTCGAAATCTATGAAAAGTTTGGCGGTGGTATCTGGGGATTTGGTGCTGCAATCATGGAACAGGTTCTCAAAGACCCCGAGTGTGAAGCGAATTGGGTGTGGTGCGGTCCTAACGATGGTGAAGATGACATCTATTTCCGATACACCATCGGTACGCTTTCCGTTGAACCCGAAGACAAACTCGCCACTACGTGGGCTGCTTTGAAAAGTGAACGGCGATAGACTCAATTTCTCACAGTGAATTTGCGGGCATCCACAAAGGGTGCCCCTACAAGATGCCTACCTAATTTGATGATTCGCCCCCGTATCCGCTGGTGTGGGTTTCACAGCGTTCACTCTCAATCTAACCCATGCACTACAGGGCTTCCACAACCCCTGCGATTGTCCTGAAAACTGTCTCGATATCCGATTCCTCAAGGCATGAATAAGCCACCCGTAATTCAGTTTCACCGAGTGAGATCGTGCCGATGCCGTGTTCCTCAAGGAGGCGTTGTCGAATCTTCTCGGCATTCCCAGACTTGAGGTTCAGACACGTGAAATAACCGGCATGACTCGGATAGACCTCCCACAACTTGGCATACTTCGGATCGGACGCCACCTCTTCCACTTTTAACGCCCGTGCTTTGAGAATTTCATAGTTTCGCTGTTTTTGTTCGGCATAATCGGGTGCCTTCATCGCTTCGAGGATCAGCGTCTGAGAGACTTGTGATGCCCCAGAGGTATTTGCGCGAATGAGTCCACTGAATTTCTGTTCAAGCGGTTGCATCGCTGCCGTTCCGAGTCCGAAACTGATAAATGCCACGCGTAGTCCCCACGCATATTCCTCCTTCGTTGCCCCGTCTATCTTCACGGGCAAGACATTGGGATGGCATCCGACCAACAATCCAAACAACGATTCGTGCATAACAGATGCGTCGTACCACAATCCGGCGTAGGCATCGTCAATCATAACAAGGATACGGCAGCCAGCGTCGGCACGCGCTACAATTGCGTCCACAATACGTTGTGCTTCCGTGCGGTTAATCGCGTAGCCGGTCGGGTTATGTGGAAAATTCAGGAGAATCAGCAATTTCTCGCCAGCCGTGTTGGTGAGTCTCTCACGAAAGCCGTGTGTGTTAAAATCGCTTGTAGCGTTGAAGAACGGATAGGTTTGAAGGTTCGCTCCTGCCTTGGTTTGGAAGATGAGTCGATAGTTCCCCCAAATCTTGTCGGGAAGGATGAGTGTATCCCCGCTATCAACGAAAAGTTCGGCGAGCAGACTAAACCCGTGCGTCATGCCACTCGTCACAATTGGTAGACTCAGTGTTGCCTCGGCGAGCGAAGGATTCTCTTTCAAAAGATGGGTTTTCCACGTCTCTCGTAATTCGGGTTGACCGAGTACGGGGGCATACCCGTAGATACCTTCCAATGATAGTGTCGGCACGAGTTCACGCGAAACGGCGAGATGCATCATGTCCCCATCTTCTGAGGCGATCGCACGTGTGGCATTGAAACGGTGCGCTTTTGTACCCGCCTCTGCCGTTTGGCTTAAGATGCCTTTCGGTAGGTAGATACGTTTTCCTAATTTGGAGAGCAGTTCAAAAACCGTCGGAGCAGTCGCTCGAATCTGTTCGTTTAATTCAATTGCTATAGGATTTAAGTCTTGCATAGTTCCGAAAGCCACGAAAAATGTAATTGTTGAAGAATTGATGACGTT
>JAJEIP010000059.1 GCA_022827885.1 Candidatus Poribacteria bacterium | reverse complement strand
GCATAATCTTCGTTCCACCAATCGAGCATAATCCCGTCAAAAAGGCCAGACGCATGTAAGGCAACGGCTTGGTTGACCATTAGATTTTGCATATCTGGATTCGTAAAATCTATGAGATAACTCAGGACTGTATCGTTTGTGTCAATCTTTCCATCGCCGTTGGTATCTTCACCCCAACCAAGAACGGGTTTGCCGTTGCCGTCTTTGAGCCAATATGGGGAATCCGGTGGGAAATAACCGACTTCCCACCAGTTTTCTACTTGTGTTTCATTTTCCCGCGAGAGATATTTAGCGTCTCTACATCGGATTTCGACAAGCAGTAAAAGGTCGGGATTTAAGGACAGGAGCTGCTGCTTTCTTTGACGCGCGGTATCGAGTTGATCTGGATTCAAATCTGTCGCTATACCTTGATAGGGCTGCTGTTCTGATATATTCCAAGGAACTCTTAACAGTGAGTAAGGATCGTGAAAAATGAGATCGTGTCGTGCAAGGCGGTGGAGTTCATTTTCATTGGGTCTATTTTCAATGCCGTTCCATGCCTGAAAGATTGAGGGATGGTTTCTCATATCTCTTTCCGCTTTCAGATTCTCTGCAGATGTTAACAGGAGGATTAACATTAGCCAGGACACAGTATGTGTGGTGTTGGGCATGACAAAATTTTCCTCCTTAAGTGTGATTTAGTATTTTAGCATGGATCGGTCTAATTTGCAATTCAAAAATGGAATACTGTCTTAACAGAATTGTTCTTGCCTTATTTTTTTTCCGCGTTATACTGAAACCACGAAAAGCATAAAACATCAAGATTCGCCTTATTTTTTATAGGGACACGCAAAATCAGGACTTGACATGCAATACACATCACAGCAAAATGATTGGTTGATTCACCCGTTTCCTCAGCCTGCTTCGGTAGAAGAAACAGACAATCGGCTTATTCTCGATAATGGTCTCATTGAGCGGACGTTCGTCACTTCACCTAATTTCGCAACGGTCGATTATACCAATCAAATTAGCGGTAACAGTCTCCTCCGTGGCATTAAACCGGAGGCAGTGCTTACGATTAACGGACACCCATTTGAGGTGGGTGGGCTGAAAGGACAGCCCGATTACGCCTATCTTGATTCGGATTGGATTTCGGACTTGACCAGTGATCCGAACACATTTCAATTTTGTGAATATAGCGTCGGTGAACCTGAGGTCCCTTATCCGTGGGTCCGCAGGCGTTCTACGACCCCATCGGTATATCCGCCAGAAGGTGTGACACTGACGGTTGCGTTTTCACCGCCACCATCTGTTGACTCCCTTCGGGTTTGTGTGCATTATGAACTATACTCTGGCATTCCAGTGCTGTCCAAGTGGATCGCGATTCACAATGAGAGTCAAAAACCGATTCAACTGGATGCGTTAAGCTGTGAAATCCTTGCCGTCAACGAACAGGAAAAACATCGGCTACATGTCGAGAGCGATTATGCCTTCAGTGGAATGGAAACGACGCAGTGGGGTCCAGATGCGGATTACAAGACCCAGGTCGATTATCGCTACCAAATGCCGCTGTTAATGACAAGTCGTTATCCGCTCGGTCCTGGGATACTGCTGCAACCGGGGGAGACTTTCAAGAGTTTTCGCACCTTCGAGATTCTGCATGATAGTGATAGTCGTGAACGAAAAGGACTCACACGCCGCAAGATGTATCGCACAGTCGCACCACAGGTCACGGAGAATCCGATTCTCATGCACGTTCGGAGTGCCGAACCCGAAGCGGTCCGTTTGGCGATTGATCAGTGTGCAGAAGTCGGATTTGAAATGGTGATTATGACCTTTGGGAGTGGATTCAATATTGAGAGCGAAGACTCGGAATACATCGCTACAATGAAGGGGTTGGCCGATTATGCACATCGCAAAGGGATTCAACTCGGCGGTTATACGCTGATGTGTGCTTCGCGGGATGTAGGCGCCGACTTCAACTGTATTGACCCAGACACTGCAAAACCCGGAAGTCGATTTGGACAGAGTGCTTGTCTTGCGAGCAGATGGGCGGACGGCTATTCCCAGCGGGTACTGAATTTCATGGACGCCACCGGAATGGATATCATAGAAACGGATGGTCCCTATCATGGGGATGTCTGTGCGGCAACGACGCACGAACACCATAGCGGTTTAGCGGATTCGCAGTTGCGTCAGTGGGAAGCGTGTGTTCGTTTTTACCACGAATGCCGAAAACGCGGTATCTATATCAATTCACCAGATCAGTATTACCTCAACGGTTCCAACAAATGCGGTATGGGGTATCGAGAAACAAATTTCAGTTTACCGCGCGAGCGGCAAATTCTAATTGCCCGGCAGAATATCTACGACGGGACGTATGAAAAGACACCCAGTATGGGGTGGATGTTCGTTCCCTTGGTAGAGTATCACGGCGGTGGAGCAGCCGCAACGTTTGAACCGCTTTGTGAACATCTTGATGACTACGAATCCCATCTATCACAGAATTTCGGCAGTGGCGTGATTGCATGCTATCGCGGTCCCCGACTTTTTGATACTGAGCAGACGAAAGCGGTGGTTAAGAAATGGGTTGACTTCTACAAAAAGTATCGTCCAATACTGGAGTCTGACTTAATTCACGTGCGTCGTCCAGATGGTCGCTCTATTGATTGTATGCTTCACGTCAACGCCCAAATCACTCCTTGTGGATTAGCAATGCTCTATAATCCGACGCGGACAGTGCAGCGGACCACTTTGAAATTGCCACTCTATTATACTGGATTGTCTGAAATTGCGAAGATTCGTGAAGCGGAAGGGGAGTTCCAACACTATAAAATCGACCGGAATTACAACGTTGAGATTCCAATTAAGATGGAAGCGAAAAGTGTTAGTTATCTCGTTATTGAACCTGAAGTTTGAGTCTATCCTAATTTGTCGAGTGTATTATCCACATGATATTTTTCTCGAAGCGGAACCCCTTTAAATCCGCTGATCGGGGCACTTTGAGAAGCGTTCTTGGTGAAGTTGGTAAATGGTTATAACATCAGTGAAGCACAAAGTACTATTGGAGGAAAAGATGAGAGGCATCCGATTAGAAAAAACACTTTTGGTATACGTGATGCTGGTCTGCATCAGTTTCATGGCTCCGAATCTCAGTTCTGCCAAACTCGATCCGGACACACTTTCGGGAATATGGTTTTTTGATGAGGGTAAAGGCGGTGAGGCAAAAGATTCTTCCGAGAATGGCAATGACGGAGAGATTGTTGATGCCCAGTGGGTCGATGGCAAGTTTGAAGGGGCTTTAAAATTTGAGGGTGGCGGTCATGTTGCTGTCGGCGACTTTTCTGATTATGAAGAGGAAGTGTCGATTGTCGCTTTGATTAAAACGCCTGCCGCCCCTGCTTGGTCTGACATCATCGTAGGTCCCTGCGGCGACGTTATCTTGACATTGAGGGATCACAAATTAAATTTTGCCGGACAGTGTGCACAACCGATCCCGCATAATACGTGGTCTAAATCCTTGTTGAACGATGATAAATGGCATCAGATTGCAGGGACGTATGACGGGAAAGAAGTGAAGGTCTATGTTGATGGTGAAGAAGAAGCATCTAATGCCGCCGCGGGTCCATTTAAAGCGGGTCCTAAGTATATCGGTTCCAGAGACGACAAGCAGGAGGCTTTCACCGGTCTCATTGATGAGATCGCATTTTTCAATGTCGCACTCACAGAGGCTGATGTGAAAGCGATTGCGAACAGTGGATTATCTGTCGCGCTCGGCTTTGCATCGGTGTCTCCGCAAGCAAAACTGGCAACGGCTTGGGCGAAATTGAAAACTGAACATTAGCGCCTTGTTATTATCCATGCCTGTCTGGTAGCGTCATACGGGTTGAACGAACGTCAAGAATCGGAGGGTTTCGCAGAGAGACGCCAATGTTGACTGCACGCCAGCGGCCAATCGGTACAGATAGCATCGATTTTGATGGCGCGGGCTTCGTTCCAGATGTCGGGTTGCTTCTCACCGATATTCAAGGCGAACCAGACTTGCTTACCGAGTTTATGTGCCTGTTCCACCGCTTCTGCATTTGGCATGAAATGTACCCATAAGCAGTCTGCGAGTGGGTCCTGCAGTGCTGCGACAAACTGATCGGCTTCACTGTTATTTAGGTATACCGTGGTCTGTAACTTTGGATTAGCTTCTTTAAAGCGACGACTCGAATCACTGGGCTGACCGAAGGCGCAGAGTTGATTAAACAGTCCGTATTCTTCGACGAGCTGCACGATGTTCTTCTCAATCCCCGGCGAGATGACTTTCATGTTCAGTGCGATGGTCACCGGCGTTCGCTGACGCTCGCAAATGAGTTTGAACACCTCTTCTAATGTCGGTACCTTCTCGCCGTTGAAACGCTGGTCGAACCAACTCCCGGCATCCAGTTCGCGGAGTGCCGCCAAGGTCATTTCGGTTACTTCACCCGTGCCGTTGGTCGTGCGGTCCACAGTCTTATCGTGAATGACCACCAGGTGCCCGTCACGCGTCTGGTAGACGTCCAACTCTATTGATAAGCCTAACTCGATGGCTGCGGCAAAAGCGGGTAGCGTGTTCTCAGGCGCGTGCTCCACCAAACCGCGGTGAGCGAGCAAGATTGGAGCCGCGACCGACGGATTCACCGTTGGTTCTGGTGGCGCGGCGATCACACCCGTAAACATCAGCATATTGAACGGCATAATTTATCTCCTGATAGAAAATGAAACCTTATCTGCATCATAACACATTTAGCAAAGACGGTAAATATAAATGGTAGGTATTTTTTTTGAACAAATTCAGCCCTTGTTTGCCTAATCTAAGTAAAGAACGTGTGCTTCTTATAGACAT
>JAJEIP010000075.1 GCA_022827885.1 Candidatus Poribacteria bacterium | reverse complement strand
CAAGCCGCCCTGTGTAAAATGTTCAACGCCGCGTTGTGGTCGCGGTCAAGTTTCAAACCACACGATTTACAATCGAACAGACGTTCAGACAACTTCAGTTTGACAGACGATTTCTGACAACACACCGAACACGTTTGGCTTGTGTAGTGTGGCGGCACTTGATGGAAATGTTTACCGTCGCGTTTTGCCACCCAGTGACACCAGTCAAAGAACATGCGCCAAGACGCATCCGAAATAGACTTGGCAAGGTGTCTATTCTTGACCATATTGATAGGTTTGAGTTTCTCCGCAACAACAACATCAAAGTCTTTGTGGTGGAAAAGTTTGTAAACAGCTTTCGCGATAAAGTCAAGACGTTGACACGCTACAATATCGTATTGCTTTGCCAATGCGTCTTTCGCTTTATACCATCTTCGGCTTCGGTACTGTTTACGCGACAAATCCCGCTGAAGTTTCGCAAGTTTGCGTTCCGCTTGGCGATAAAAGCGCGGATTTTCCTCTTTTTCACCTTCAGAAGTCGTCAGAAAGTCGTGTGTGCCAACGTCTACACCACACGCAGATTTCGGAACACAAGGGACCATATCCGGCACTTCGCAAACGATAAAGACATACCACCCGCGTGCCGTCTTTTTCAACGTGACCTCTTTCGGATCTCCGATGAGGGGACGATGCTGGCGGATCTTGACTTCACCGAGTTTCGGCACTTTCAAACGGTTATGCCGAGTGCCTGTTTCACGAATCGGATTTTGACGAACGCGCTCACCACTCTTAAGTTTGTGCTTCCGCAAATTCCACGTCAGCGAACGGACGGAACGCTTATAGCGCGGGTATCCTTTTTTCTCCGCGCCTTCTCTGCACCGACGTTGAAAATGCTCATGGGCAGCATTGACGCGTTTGATCGTGGAAACTTGCATATCCTGCGGATGTTCAAAATAGTGAGAAGTGGTCCCACGAAGATCCTTCAGATGGTTGATCTGGTCATACATCGACACAGACTTACTGCCATAGTCCCACATCTGATTCCGCATCTGGAGCATGTAGTTTTGCAACTGCTTTTGATGGCGCAACTCCGAAAAAAGCCACTGCTCTTCCGTTTTGGTAGGTTTTGCGCGGTATTTAAACGTTTGTTTCATGGTTTATCAAGTATCAAGTCTTTAACCCTTTTCCAGTAGGTAGGCAGACACGTAACCTTGCGGTTATGCTGGAAATGTCTGCCAACTTGATACATATATTAAACCATAATTTACTGAGAATGTCAAGTGTTTTTTCAAAAAACGCTATGGCCTAATTCAAGAGGGCGGATTTTCCTCCGCCGAATGAATTCGGGGGTTTCCAATCAGTAAACTTTGATGAATGTTTGTAGTAGGGGATCTATCAAGTTTCAGCAGTATAATGGCGTTTGAAAATCACCCAATCTCCATCCGCAGAAAAGAGAGGAACGTGCCAATGAACAGCACCAGTAAAAACAGGATCAATAGCAGTAGGTCGACAATTACGACATTAAAATCCGTACTAAAACGGTGTTGATCCTCAAATTTAGGAACGGCATCGAAGTTCACCGGTCTCTGTGATGTGCCTTCTGGGATACCAACGGCATGCGGACTTTCTGGGTCTGACCGATCGGTATCAATGAGAAATTGCCGAAACTGCTTGGCGTATTGGCGTGTTTGAGAGATGAAGTCTAAATGGCGAGGGAAACCAGTGCCTGCGAGTCCTTCAAAGGCATACTGGACAACCGCCGCTGGCGAAATACGGGTCAGGGACCGGGCAGTTTGGATTTGACGGAGCTCAGCGAAAAGGTAGTCTGCACGCAAGCGATCGCGTAATTCTGCGTCTTTATTAACATATTCTGCACCTAACGCTGTTGCGATTGTCGCTGGAGTTTCTCGTCGCGGAGGCTCTTTAATCCGAGCAAAATAGCGTGTCTGTAAATCTTCGCGCGCATCTCGAACCTGAGCCGTGAATTCCTTGGCTGTGGGTCGGGAGTGCAAACGGTTACCGAGGGACCCCAGTGCGTTTGGCATCAGCACCACCCAAACCATCCAAATCAACAAGAGAATCGCGAGGCTCGTCGAAGATTCTTTAACACGACTGGAAATGAGGAGTCCCAAGAAAATAAAAATTGAGATGTAAATTAACGCGACACAGACGATGAAACCCAACCTCACCCAATCAATGCCCTTGAATTGGACGACTTCGGAAAGATATATGATGGCGGTACTAACGATCACTCCAATCAGAAAGGGAGTAGCAATAGCAAGGAATGCACTGAGAAACTTGCCGCAAATCACGGTGTTCCGTGAAATACTGTTCGCCAGCATCAATCGTAGCGTGCCTCGCTCCTGCTCACCGGAGATCGAATCGAAGGTAAACAGGATACCCATAAAACTTAATAGAATTGCCGTCACAAATCCCCAATCGATCTTGATATAAGCCGGCATGATACTTCTTTCCCCTGGTATCATCTCTGAAATAAACAGGAGATCGGTATTGGGCGGGTATATTAACCCCCAGATTTCTGTGAATTTATGAGAAGTATTGCCACCTTGCCACCGTTGTGTCCGTCCTGCAGTGTTGCCGCGGACTTCGCCAAGTAGAACTTTTTCCCCGCCGTCCGCACAGAAAGCCAAAGGACTCGGTTTTTTGTAGAGGCGTCCGGGACCCTTTAGCGTCAGACGATACAGATCCGATCCCCGGGATTTCAACTCGCTACGTGACCGAGCCACCTGCTTTTGATATTCGCCCATTCGCTGCTTGTATTCTCCGAGATATGTGATAGCATTAACGATCATCAGTATGAGAATCAGTAGCGTTGTCAGCGCGAAACGGAGGCTGCTCAGGTGATCATAGAGTTCGCGTTTGACGATGTGGAAAATCATCTTTTATCCCCGTTGGAAACCCGTGATTAAAGTCTAAATCTCTTGCCTGACGAAGATGGCGAATGTTGCCAGAAACAGCGTAAGGTTGAGCAATAGCAGCAGCTGCAGGTCGGGAAGCGCCCGTGAAGCATTTGTCCAGAGATCGGCACGCTGATACGCAAATCTCGGCAGATCGTCTAAATCAATTGCCCCCTTATCACTGGCAAACCATTGCCTGCTTGAAAAGGCATCCTTATCGTAGAAGTAATTGACCAGCGTTCGTCGATACTGCCGTGCTGTCTCAAAGAAATCCTCGACCCCATAGAGATCAGTGCCTACCCACGCTTGCGTTGCAAGATTATACATTGCCGCGGGTGAGAGGCGAAGCAGGTTCCGAGCGATTCTCGCTCTCCGAAACCAGAGTTGCTCCAGTATAGGCAGACGTATCAATCCCATTTTCTCTGCCGCATCAATCCGTAACGGTGTTAAGAATTGATGATAGCGGATGGCGTGCGGAATGAATTTTTCAGATTCCGAACTAATGTATTGCCAATCATACCCTTTGAAGTCTATACGCATCAGTGTCGGTTTGTTACCAATACCGACATGTAGTCCACGTGCAAGAGCCCCATCCAAGTTAAAGCGATCACTTTCGCCTTCGATTTGATCATTGTTAAGATATTCCACTTCTTTTTCATTGACTGCCAGTCGTATTTGCCGCATCGCATCGTAACTGGAATCTATTCTACTGCCTTCGGGTTTTATCAGTTGGTCAACCACAGACACGCTAAGAGAGGGATAAACCAATACCAGTACCACCCATACGAACAGAGAAATCATGAGTGCCGTGGTGGTGCGATGTACCCAAGCGGAGATAAACAATCCAATCAAGTAGATAGCGGAAAGATAGATAATCGAAGTTAGCAGAATGCCGGCAATTCGTAGAAAATCATCTCCACTGAAAACAATTGAGCCTGTTGACACTATCCAAAGCAAAGCAATGATAAAACTGATAATAAGTGGCAAGATTAGACACATCATCGCCCCAAGGTACTTCGCTGTCAAAATACTTCCACGTCTTACCGGATGGCTCATCGTCAAGCGCATTGTACCGGTTTCACGTTCACCTGCAATTGCATCATAGGCGAACAGGAGTGCCAGTAATGAAAGCACAAACTGAAAAATAAAAACGAGATCAATTCGATAGAAATGATCGATGAAAATATTGCCTGAACTGTGGGTTTGAGCGTCCCAAAGGACAGGAACGTTCGTGTAATAGATCCGCAACGTATTGCCAAGTCGGTTGTCCATACCGGCATTAAAGATGCTTAGTGGGTTGGGCGGTCGATCGACCCTCGGCATCAAAAGGGAATACGTTCGAGTCGACAAAAGCTCTTCACGATTCGCATTTCTGGCGGTATTGTAACCCGCTAATCGTTTCTCATAATCGTCGATTCTGATAAGCGTGGTTATGACAACGAGAAGCAGACAAGCAATCACTGTGACTGCAAAACGAAATGTGATCAGATGCGCGAGAATCTCACGCCTCAATAGCACCAAAAACATTGAACGGTTCCCTTTCAGCCCTAGACTCGGATTAGTGGTCTTTTGGATCCAGATGGACCCTTGTCATCCCTACAAAGTTCAGGAAATAGAACACGGCATCGTTTTTGGGTTCAATTCGATTATCTTCCGTGCGAACCGCTAACTTCGCGTCTATTAACGTTGCCACAGTTTTCTCAATCTCACCTTCCGAAGTGTCGCATTCCTGGACCAAATCTTCAACCGATTTCTTGCCCTCCACCAACTGTCTTAAAATAGCGATGACTGTCGGATTTGCGAAGATACCTGCGAGATTCGCAATCTCGGCATCCGGGGTTCTGGATAGGAAATTGTCAATGCTGTCTGTCCAGAGTGAGAAACGCTTTGAGTTCTTTCCGGACGGGGTCCGGTAGGCTCCCCCATAACTCCACGCTATTGGATTCTCAGCATTATGGGGGAGTCGACATAATGTTGAAATGGCTTCTTTTTTTTCGGCATCAAGAAAAGCATCCGATTCATCTGCAATAACCCGGAGTTGCTCTTGCAAATCAACAATCTGACGCTGCATTTCTTCAAGACTTGCCGTGAGTTTGTTTTCGTCTGTCATGCTAATTTCTCCTTTCGACTGGTTTTGGGAACGGTGTTTCCCGTCAGTTGTAATGTCTAATGCTTCTTGAATCATGAATTGATATCTCTTCAACTGCTGTCTCGCCCGGTGAAGCCGACTCTTAATGGTATTTTCGGATACACCTAAATGCGCCCCGATTTCTGAAGAGGTCATCTCTTCAAAGTAGTGGAGTGTGATAACCTCTTGATCATTTTCCTTTAACTTGGTAAGTAACTTTCTCACCAAGTCACGTTGCGCATCAGCAGTCGTTTTTGCGTTTTCTATCGCAACATATCGAGAATACACATCTGTCTCTATTTCTGAGATATGGATCTCTTGTAGCGACTCGGTTTGTAACAGGTTTTTTCGGTGCCATGCGATACACAGATGATTCACAATCGCATATAGCCACGCTGAGAACTTTGCTGGGTCGTTTAGCGTTGCGAGTTTCTGATAGACTTGTAGGAAAGTCTCCTGCGTAATGTCCTCGGCGGTCTGAAAATCGCCTACTTTCCGAAATGCGAGCGCGTGAACCTGCTTCTGGTACTTTCTAATCAAGCTTTCAAAAGCAGCCTCATCACCAGCAAGGATACACTGGATTAATGTAAAATCGTCATTTCTCATTGAACATCTCCTGAAAGACTATTTTTACCAAGTCGCTCATGCGATTGTCCATTTCGCTGATAGATGCACTTACAGAACACAAAGAAACATCTTATTGACTCGCTTCACTATATAATGACGCGATCTAAGAGAAAAAGGTGCATAATTTTGGAAAAGTAGGCTGGCAACGAAATATAGTAGAATCCACAATTACTTTTACACCGGACTCGGTGCGGTTAGAAACCGCACCTACCAGCGTGTGCGGATATTTTCGGGTTTTACCATATTTGTCAGAAGGTTTGCGTAAAATATGGCGTTGCAATGGCGAAGGTTAGAAAAAGCCGCGTTTCGGTTTTTTCCAAACTCTCGCCAGCGAAAACCAAGCTTAATTTTCAGGTTTGATATGTCCGAGATGGATGATTGTCATACTCACAAAGTTCAGGAAGAAGGAGACGACATCGTTTTTAGGTTCAATTAAGTTGTCTTCTGTGCGCGCTACTAACGTTGCTTCCATTAATATCTCCACCGCTTTCTCTATTTCACTTTCCGAGATGTCACATCCGTTTGCCAGATCCACAATGGATCTCTTCCCTTCTACTAATTGTCTCAAGACAGCAACTATAGTGGGATTTGTGAAAAGACCTGCAAGATTCACGATTTCAGGGTCAGGTGCTTTCGTTAGGAAACTATCAATACTATCCCCCCAGAATGCGACGCGGGCAGTCGTTTCACCGGGAGAGGTCCGATAGCCACCGACATAACCCCACGAAATTGCCCTTTCTTCACTATCAGGAAGACGGCATAACGTTCTAAGAACTTCACTTTTTTCCGGATCAAGAAATTTCATGTCATCAGAGTGGAAAGTGTCTGATTCAACTGCGATAACCCTAATTTCTTCTTGCAGACCAGCGATCTGACGTTGTAGTTCCTTCAACCTGGCTTCAATTTTAGCCTCATCTCTCACTTCCTCTGCCATTTTAATCTCTCCTTCCATTTGCGTTTCAGGATAGTGTCGCCTTTCCATTGTGATACTTAACGCCTCCTGAATTATGAACTCATACTTCTTTAATTTCTGTCTCGCCCGGTGGAGTCGACTCTTAATGGTATTTTCGGACACACCCAAATGCCCTCCTATTTCTGAAGATGTCATCTCTTCAAAATAGTGGAGTGCGATAACCTCGCGGTCACTCTCCTTCAATTTCGCAAGCAGTTTTTCGACGAGGTCGCGTTGCGCTTCGGTAGATATTTTCTCGTGTTCTGATGCGACATATTGGGAATATGCTTCTGTTTCTATTCCGGATATGTGGGATTCTTCCAGCGATTGGGTCTGTAGCCGATTTTTTCGGTGCCACGCGATACAAAGGTTGTTCACAATCGCATACAGCCACCTCCTAAACTGTGTCAGATGGTTCAGGGTTTTCAAGTTCTGATAGACTCTTAGGAAGGTCTCCTGTGTAATATCTTCCGCAATGTGGAAATCTCCGATCCTTCGTAAGGCGTACGCGTGGATTTCCTGTTCGTATTTTCTGATTAAGTTCGCAAAAGCAGCTTCATCACCGGTAAGGATGCGTTGGATCAATTCAACATCATCACTTTTCATCTGACATCTCCAGAAAGACTTTTTGTATCCGTCACTTAACAACTTACACGTTTTGTGGGTAGGGACGCTTCTAAAGCGTGAAGAAATGCCTATCCGTTCACGCCACACTATATAATGACGCGAATTAGGGACCAATGGGTGCATAATTCCAAAAAAAATGAAAAAATATATGAGAAACAGAAAACCAAGCCGCGATTGGGAGATCGCTTCTACAGAAGAGAGAGGGGTTTGGAAATTAGTGTGGTGAGATTCCGGTCTACTTAACGACTCTACCATCAATGTGGCGCTCTGCGACGTTATGTCCGCAGAGGCTGAGCACCGTTGGAAAGACATCAACGGATCGGATATACTGTTCTGCGATTGGATAATTCGTCGCAAGCGGGATGGATAGATGCTCGGCGATTAAAGCACCGTGCGTTGCCCGATGCTCAGGGATTTCATAACGGGCACGTAAATCGTAACCCTTCTCGGCACTGAGAACAAGGTCGCCTGTCCGTTCACTTTTGAAAATCTGCCACAATTGAACGATGCCATCTGGATACGGACTGTCGTAGGTCTCACGGAGTGCGTCCCGTGAGGACAAATTCTCATAGGGAACACCATATCCGAGCGGATCTGTCCCGGTAAATTGGTAGGAGAAACGCAACGCGTCTGCGGATTTGAACGTCCCCGCTACGCTTTGTGGGTTTCCGCGGTCTGCCCGCGCTGAACGACACGAGATCCTTCCCTGTCCGCCTCGGTTTTGAACGAGAATATCTCCAGTTTCGCTCTGTCCTGCGACGAATCCCAGCCCCTCCAATTCAATCAAGGAACCAATGACCCCCATTTTGTGGAGCTCCTCGAAGGGGGTGCGTTCCCCCCATCCCTTTCCAAGCGGATTATTTTTAAAATAGAGATGCGTCATCCCGTTTCCTGATACCATACTGGCAGATACGGTGCCCTGTCGCCAGACCTTTGGGTAATGCAAACATCGCCAACCGCCTTCGTCTAAATGCTGTGGGACATCAATATGCGTATGTGTATCGGTCATCCCATGGTCGCTGGTTATCAGAATCAGCGTTTCTTGGAGGGTGTTTGCCTTTTGCAACGTATCAACAAGGTTTCCAATCGCAGTGTCAATCTCTCGGTAAGTCTGGAGAACCTGTGGAGATTGTATCGCTGTGAGATGGGAAAAGGTATCAACTGCGGGAAAGAGGCACATCACGAATTTGTCACCCGACTCAACGGCTTTATATAAGCGACGGGCTGCAATCTGATTGACGAATCGCCAACGATGGGAAAAGTGTGCGTAGGTGTATACGAAGGGTTTGCTCCAGCGCGTCAGGTTTTTGGATGGCGGACACCCGCGGGCGAGAAGATTGTAAATATTGCTTACGGGTGAAAAAAAATCAAAAAGTGTGGGAGAATTTAGAGGCAAATCGGCTTCAAAATGCAATCCATCAAACCCCATATAACTGCAGACCCCCGGACGTTTGAAACGATGTGGGATATGGAAGTTCGATTTAGACATCCACCGAATGCCGGGGATATTCGCAGTGCCAGGATACAAGCCCATAAAAAATGGGATAAAGGCGGGTCCCGTTGTTGACGGGAAGACGGAAACCGCTTTATTCAAACTGCCGCGATCTACTACATGTCTCTTGATGTTTGGGAGATCCGCGTTCTCAATCAACGTTTTAAAGATTTCATACGGTGCCCCATCGATGATAATAAAGATAAACCGTTTGAAATGCGATCCGGTTAATTCCATCACTCCCCCCAAATATGTGGCAGTTTATTGGTAAACGTTATTTTTAGGTGCGCGGGAACATCAATTGTCAAAATAGTATGGTCGTCAATTCTACGAATTCTCCTCTTGAATATAGATTTTCCAAAGTGCTTGCGGATTTTCGACAGAGAGACCAACGTTGCCACATTCACCACAGACAGTTGCCCTCAATGCTTCTCTATGAGCTTGCTTAAAAATCAAAGCGTCAGGGTTAGCTTGGACTTCGACCTCTAAGTCTTGTCCTACTCCTGCATCGTAGCGGTCCCGAATCCGTAAGTCGGTCATGATTTTCTCGGAACCGCATCTGCCACATTTCATTGCAGCCATGTGAACAGGCCTCCTTATGCCAGTGTTTATTCTCAAGAATATACCTATCTAAATTATTATACATCAAATTTCAACCAGTGTCAATCTTCCCATCGCGAAAACAAAAAATCGCGAAAGGTATGTAAATATTTTGTTAAAAGTTTGGATTAGAAGGGATTAACAAAGATATTTGGTTTACGTTTGCTGATAGTTTACACAAAAATTTAACTTGACAATCGAATATATAACAGTGTATAATAATTACATGTAATTAAATTATATGTATCTACACCAAAAAGGAGAGTGTATCATGGCAGAATTAGAAGTAGAAAAGCAAAAAGGAGGTCCCCGCGAAGGATGCCGGAAGCAACGGCACAAGAAAGGTGAACGAAAAAGGGATAATGTCGTGATGGTTAGGGTTGATGAGGGGGATCTCAAGCGAATTGACGCACTCGTGGATTCGGGACAATTCAGCAGTCGTTCCGAAGCGGCAGCTTTTCTTATCAGTGAAGGCATCAAGTCTAAACAGGAGATGTTCGATAAGATGGCAGAAAAAATTTCTCAGATTCAGGAGTTGAGAACGGAACTTGAAGCAATGATTGCCGAAGACACAAAACCGTCCGAAACTGTTAATCAGAAACCGGATAACGCCGGAGACAACCAATAATCTGTGGAGGATTGATTTATGCACGGATCGATGCGAGGTTTCGAGGGTGGAAGGTCATCTCGGCGGCGGATGCGTTATTATGGCGGAAGGACCCGCTTCCGGAAGTTAGATCATGAACCGCTGTCGACAACAGAAGATGTCCCTGAACGCCTGAAAGAGCAGGCAGAAGCACTCTTTGAAACAGGGGAAGAAATTAAAGTTTCTGTTTCGACAGATCTACGTTTTGATGGCACTTATGGCAAGGATTGGCTGTTAATCACGAATAGACGGCTCATCGCCTTTAATCAGAATGGCGTTCTCGGGCACGACATGCGCGAGCTGCCCCTCTCATCCGTTGAAGATGTCGAAATCCAGGAGATGTATGGGAATAATATTCTCAAAGTGACAACTGCAGACAACGCTTTTGAACTATCGCGCTACTCAAAACGGTTAACCCCGAAATTCAGTCGTGCTGTCTCAGAGTTGGATACGTTAGTGTCACAGACGGAAGCGGCTTCAAACGGTAGACCGCGCCGTAGACGCGGACAGGGACCAGCTGGAATGTCCTCTGGAGCCGACAAGGGACGTTGTGAGAAGTGCGGTCAGCCTATCCCGCGTTGGTCAGATGTCTGTGTCAATTGCGTTCAGAAGGGGAAACTCATCTTTCGACTCATGAAGTACGCCGTTCCGCTTTTGCATATCATCATCCCGGCGTTCCTCATCATGATGGTAATCCGTCTTGTCGGGCTCTACCCGCAGATCCTCAGCAGGGATCTGATTGATAAGATTCTGACACCGGTCGGCCATGCCGTCACGACAGGCATACCAATCCCGGAAACAGACTGGGGACACCTTCAAGGCGCGGTGAATTTCCTAAGCGGGTGGTTCGACAGCATGCCAGTCGGTGGGAGTTTCGGGCATCTGATTGGGATCGTTTTTCTTATGGCAGGTATTCGCGTATTTTCGATGTTAGCCTCGGCGATACGGGGATATATGATGGCGTGGGTCGGGCAAAATGTCACGAGACGGCTTCAGAACGAGACCTATGAACATCTAAACGCGCTCTCCATCGATTTTTTCCATCAACGAGACACCGGAAACTTGATGTCGAGGATCACGCACGATGTATCACGACTCCGGGATTTCATCGCGAGCGGGATCCAAGAAATTGCGGGAGATTCTCTTACGATCATCTATATGTGCGCGATTATGTTTTATTTCAATTGGAAACTCGCACTCTGGACGTTGATACCTATCCCGTGCCTTATCTTCTTCACGATCTTTTTTGGTAAAAAGATGAGCAAGGTGTACCATGTTTTATGGAAACGGTATGCGAACATTAGCACAATCCTCGCGAGCACGATTCCAGGGGTCCGCGTCGTCAAGGCATTTGCCCGCGAACGCTACGAGATAAACCGGTTTAGCGATATGACCCACCAGGTATTTTCGGGTGAGATGAACGCGGCGAAACTTGGAACGCTCTACCGTCCGATTATGGAGTTTATCACCTATTCCGGCTCTATTTTGATTTGGTTAGTTGGGGGATGGCAGATCTTCCAAAACGAGATAACCCTTGGCACGCTATTCATGTTCCAAAGTTATATGATGCAGTTTTTCAGACCCGTGTACACCCTTTGTCAGATGAACGAAAGGTTCATCCGAGCAGGCACCTCCGCCGAGCGCGTGTTTGAAATTATGGATACACCCCCGAGTGTTGCTGATAAAAGCGATGCGGTAGTCCTTGGAAATATTCGGGGTGCCGTTGAATTTAGAAATGTCTATTTCTCCTACGACAGCGAAAAAAATGCGCTCAACGGTGTCAATTTTACGGTGGAGCCCGGTGAGATGATAGGATTGGTTGGGCATAGCGGTGCGGGGAAAAGCACGCTCATCAACCTGATTACCCGTTTCTATGACCCGAATGATGGTGAAATAATAATTGATGGTTATGACAGTCGCGACATTCAGGTTAAGGCGTTACGGCAACAGATCGGCGTTGTCTTACAAGATCCATTCCTGTTCCAAGGCACGATCGCGGAAAATATCGGTTACTCAAAACCGGGGGCATCTCGGATGGAAATCATTGCCGCGGGAATGGCAGCAAATGCCCACGATTTTATCATGAAATTCCCCGATGGTTACGACACAATGGTAGGAGAAAGGGGCGCACGGGTTTCTGGTGGTGAGCGACAGCGTATCTCTATCGCACGCGCAATTTTAAAAAATCCGCGCATCCTTATCTTGGATGAAGCGACTTCCTCCGTTGATACCGAAACAGAGTCGAAGATTCAAGAGGCATTGGAACGACTCATCCAAGGGCGAACGGTGTTCGCTATTGCGCACAGGTTGTCAACCCTTAAGTATGCCAACCGATTGGTTGTACTCAAAGATGGCGAGGTTGACGAAATTGGGACGCATGAGGAACTGATTGCCAAAGAAGGCACCTATGCGAGTTTGTGTGAAAAGCAGACTGAATTGTCAAAAATTCGCGCATGGTAATCTGCGTCTAAAAGGAGGGCATATTCATGAAGGAAGCGATTAAAGTTACTGATGAATTAACGTTCCTTGATGTAAACGGGATCAGGATTGAGCGGAACGCGTTTGGAGAGTTGGTTGTCCAACTGCCAGATGGGTCAATTCGGACAAAGGTCGAACCCGCCTACGCCTTTCCTGTCAGTGAAACCAACCGATATATTTCCCTAAGAGACGAAGAATCTAACGAGATCGGCATTATTGAGGATATAAGGCATCTGTCACACGAGTCACGCAAGATTCTCGTTGAGGAGTTACAAAAACGCTACTTTATGCCGAAGATTACTAAAATCAACGCCCTTGAAGGACAGTTCGGAATCACACAGTGGATGGTCGAAACCTCGCAAGGAGGTGTGCAATTCAGTTTGCGCAGTCGCTACGATATTGTCACGCTTGGAAACGGACGTGTTCTGATTAAGGATGCGGATGGTAACCGCTATGAAATTGAGAACTACAATAAGTTGGACCCACAGAGCCTTGCACTGCTTGAAACCCAAATGTAGGGTACATCCCCAGTAAGGAACAGTGCGCAAATGAATGCACTATAGCGGAGGAGAAAGTCAATGCCAAAACCCACAATGCCCATCGTTGTCACACTTGTTTTGATGCTCTTTTTCATAGCCGCGACGCTGGTCCTGGCGCAACGTCGAGGTCCCGCTGAGGCACCGAAAGTTCCCGAAGGTGTAACAGTGCATCACGATGTGGCTTATGTTACAGAGGGGCATGAACGACAAAAACTCGACCTGTATGTGCCTGATACGGGAGAAAACCTACCGCTTATTATCTGGGTGCATGGCGGTGCTTGGAAGGGTGGAGATAAGACACACTTCACCCCAAAGGAATATCTCAAAGCCGGGTATGCGGGCGCGAGTCTTAACTATCGCTTGAGCCAGCACGCCATCTTTCCGGCGCAAATCGAGGATGTGAAAGCCGCCGTCCGATGGCTCCGCGCGAATGCAGAAACCTACCGTCTTGATCCGAACCGTTTTGCAGCATGGGGTTCATCGGCTGGTGGACACCTTGTCGCCATGCTCGGCACAACAGGCGATGTCGCGGAATTTGAGGTGGGTGAAAACCTGAAGGTGTCCAGTCACGTG